>CAIMQW010000001.1 GCA_903843705.1 uncultured Holophagaceae bacterium
CAGTAGCTCGAACACCGCGTCGGGGTCGTTCCTGCATTCCTTGGCTAGGTCCACGAAGAGCATCAGAGCCTGGAGCAGGTTGTTGTAGTCATGGGCCATGCCATCGGCGAAAACCCCGAGGATCGCCTCGAGCTGCGCCTGACGGTGGTCCCGCCCCAGCGGCTGCGGCTCGGGCGCCCGGGTCCGCAGCAGCAGGTCCGCGCAGTGCAGCAGCGCGGCATTGAGCTGCTCGGGGTGCAGTGGCTTCAAGAGGTAGCGGTTCACCCCGAGGGCGATGGACTGGATGAAGACCGAGGGCTGATCGAGGGCGGAAGTAATGATGACCGGCACGTGCGGAGCCTCGGCCCGGACAGCTTCGATGAAGCCCAGGCCATCCAACCTCGGCATCATCAGGGCGGTGATAATCAGGTCCGGCCGCGCGGTCCGGAACAGCTCGAGGCCCTCGGCGCCGTCCGCGGCTACGCAGAGCCGGCCTACCTGGGGCCGGAGGTGTTCCGAGGCCATTCGCCGGACCGTCGGCTCGTCCTCCACGTAAAGGACAGTTAGCCCGACGAGAAAGGCCCGGTCGGCAGCCAGCAAGGACATGGGGCGCTCCTGCAGGGAAAAGTCGTTCGAGGGGAGACAGGCTCCTGGGCCTGGCCCAGGGCGGGCTTGGGCTAGGCGGGGTAGCGCAGGTTGACTGCCCGGTCCGCGCCCAAGACACGGCCCGGGACCAGGGGGGGCCAGAGCCGTGCCGGGTGCGGGACCTAGTTGTAGGTCACGGTCACCTGGAAGGTGCCGTTGTAGTCGCCGTCCAGGGTGTTGGCAGGAACCGTCAGGGTCCCGCCCACCCGGAGGGCGATGGTCGCGCCGACGCTATCGGGCAGCGTGCTGCTGCCGCTGACCAGGGCCGTCCAGGTGGAACCGATGTAGGTCGCACCGGTGAAGCTGTTCACCGTCAGGGAGGGAGTAGTACCCGACTGGGTGCTGGTGAGGGTCGCGGTAGACGGCAGCGCGACGCTGAAGGAGGCCGCGCGCCGACCACCGACCGTGAGGCTGGCGCAGCTGACTGGGTTGATCGAACCGCCACTCACCCCGGTGCCGGAGACCGTGCGCAGGTTGGTGAGGGGGTTCATGACCACGGTGCCGGAGGCGGTGCCTGGGAAGACGTCGCCGAACTGCAGGGTTGTGGTGGGGGCTGTGAGCGTGATCGGCACGAAGATATGGGTGCCCGCCGAGATGGCGCTCGACGTGGCGGTGCTCTGGGCGAACCCGGGGACGCTGCCGAGGACCAGCATCGCGGAGAGGAGGGCGCGTGGTCCACGCATGGGGACTCCTGAAGCAAGGTGCACCGAAACGGCGCGGGTTTCGGGTGAGGGCTCCAGGAGGACGATCCTCATGGAGCGGAGAGGGACTTGTCCTCCCTTGTTCAAGGCCCATGCCAGCCTGGATGGAACCTGTAACCTGATGCATTCATTCAGTTGTGGATTTTGGAAGCTGGACATGCTCTGTCCAGTTCCGCGAATCGGGTACGGCTTTCGCGATTCTGGGCCGGGTAATGGCGGTGACCGGCGACGCTAGGACGCTAGGACCGAACCCGGCCTGCCCAGGTCGGGCCTGCCCATGGCGCAGCCTTCCTCGGAACTGGGCACCGGCAGCAGGAGGTGCAGCGTGGCGCCTCCGCCCGCCCGGTTCTCGCCCAGGAGGGCACCCGCATGCTGTTTCACGATGGCCTGGGCCAGGGCGAGGCTGAGGCCCATGCCCCGCTGTCTGCCGCGGGCCTTGGTGGAGGTGTAGGGACTGAACATGAGGGGCAGGATTTCCGGCGCGATGCCGGGACCATCGTCGCTGAAGCTCAGCTCGAGGTAGTCCCCGGGCGCCACGGGCACAGGCTCCTCCGGACGGATCCGGCGGGTCTTCCCCTCGATCCGGAGCGTGCCTGATCCGCCCATGGCCTCCACGGCGTTGCTGGCCAGGATGCCCATCGCTTCCTTCATCTGGCGCCGGTTGAAGCTGACCCCTGGTAACCCCTCCGGCAGGACCACTTCGAGGTTGCAGCCGGAAGCGCCGACCAGTTTGTCCAGGGCCTCGCGCAAGTGGACTTCGAGGTTGTTGATGTACTGGTAGGAGCTCTCTCTGGGCTGAAGCAGCCCCAGCCGATTGCCGAGTTCCCGGATCTCCTCCCAGGCCGATTCGGCCGCATCAAGCAACAGAAAGACCTGGTCAGGATCGGACCGGGATCGCTTGGCCATGGCGATATCGATCATCACCGCCTGGAGCAGGTTGTTGTAGTCATGGGCGATGCCGCCGGCCAAGACCCCGATGGCCTCCACATGCTGGGCCTGGAGCAGAGCCAGCTTCTGCTTGTGAAGCGCCGCCTGTTCCCGGGGCACGCTCAGCTCGTGGGCGCAGTGCAGCGCTGCGGCCTCGAGGTGGACGGCGCGCAGGGGTTTCTGGAGGAGGCGGTTCACGCCAAGCTCCAGACACCGGGAGAAGACATCAGTCTGATCGCGACCTAGGCTGAGGATGATAGGAAGGTTGGGTACCTCGGCCCGGATGGCTTCGATCAGCTCGAGGCTCTGGGAACCCGGCCCGATCAGGTCGCACACGAGGAGATCAGGCCGCTCGCGCCGGAAGAGGTCGAGACCCCCGGCGCCGTCGGCAGCCACGCAGAGTCGTCCCACCCGGGGTTTGAGAAACGTCGATATCAGGTTCGGGGCCCAGGGCTCGTCCCCCACGTAGAGCACGGTCAATCCAGAAAGGCACTGCTGATCCGCTTGATTCGAGAGCATGGCCGGACTCCGGCAGAAACGGGGGTGACAGGGAGCCCTGCCCGCCCGGAAGAGGAATGGTCTTTCCAGGAGGGCGCTCCTCGGTGGAGGGAGGGCTGCCAGGAACTCTATTCAAGTCTCGTGCCGGGCCGAAGAGTCCTGCAAACACCCGCCTCCTCACACTTACGATTCAGGGGTTCAGGCGATGGAGTCCCTGTTCCTGGAATCGGGTACATCTTTCGCGATTCGGGGCAGAGACACACCGTAGCTCTTGAGCTTCGTGTAGAGGGTGTTCCGGTGGATGCCAAGGGCCATCGCGGCCGGATCCACCTTGAAGCCCGTCGCCTCCATGACCTGGAGGATGTATCTGCGCTCCACCTCCTCCAGGGTGAGCCCCGAGGCCTCCGGGAGGGACTCTGGGCCACGCATCCTTTTGGCATGCTCCCCACCCAGGCTGAAGTCCTCGGCCTCGAGGAGCGGCCCCCGGCGGGCGAGGATGGCCCCTTCCAGGGCATTGCGGAGCTCCCGGAGATTCCCTGGCCAGTCGTGTGCGTGGAGGCGGTCTTCGGCCTGGGCCGAGAGCTGGAGCGGTTCCACGCCCCACTGCTCGGCGGTCTGATCGAGGAAGAGCCGCGCGAGCATTAGGATGTCCTCCCGCCGCTCGCGGAGGGCCGGCAGGGTCAGCTGGATCGTGCTGATCCGGTAGTAGAGATCCTCCCGGAAGCGGCCGGAAGGCAGCAACTCCTCCAGGTTCTGGTGGGTGGCCCCGATGAGGCCAAAGGTCACGGAGCGGCTGCGGGTGTCGCCCAGGCGGTGGAAGGTCTTTTCCTCGATGGCCTTCAGGATCTTGGCCTGCACGAGCAGGTCCAGGTCCGCGATCTCATCGAGGAAAAGGGTCCCCCGGTCTGCCAGCTCGATCATGCCGACCTTGGGCGCCGTGGCTCCGGTGAAGGCGCCCTTCTCGTGGCCGAAGAGCTCGCTCTCCAGCAGCTCCCGGCTCAGGCCTGCACAGTTCATTTCGACGAAGGCGTGTTCGCGGCGACTGGTCTGCTGGTGGATCCACCTCGCCAGGGCAGTCTTGCCGGTACCGGTCTCCCCGTAAAGGAGGAGAGGCACCTTCATCCCCAGGAGCGTCTTGACCCGGCTCTCCATGGCTCGAATGGCTGGGCTGACCCCGTAGAAGGGGTTGAGGCTCGGCTGGGGCCTCTGGTGGTCGGGCGCGTGACTGCTCCGGTGCAGGCTGGCCCGGTCCAGCGTGCGCTCGCAGAGCGCCAGTAGCGCCATCGGCTCCACGGGTTTCACCAGGAACTGATCCGCCCCTTCCTTGGTGAGGTGCACCGCCAGGTCGATGGATGAAGAACAGGTGATGATGATGATGGGCAGGGCCTCGTCTCGCTTGATGCTGCGCAGGACGTCGGAGGCGGTGCCGTCCGGAAGCTGGTAGTCCAGCAGGATCAGATCGGGTGAGAACCTCCGCACCGCCTCGAGGGCCATGGCCACCGTGGCCGCACATTCGACCAGGTAGGGCCTGCCCTGGAAGACCCGGCGAAGAAAGCGGGCTTGGGCTGGCTCATCCTCGACGATCAGTACCTTGGTTATATGCATCCGCACTGGAAGATCGGAGCTGGCGACTGCGGCCCGGCTCCTTGGGTCTGTGGACTCGGCATCGGACCTAGGCGCCGTCAGCATGCCGCCCTCAGTGACGCGAGGTAGCGCTGGAGGTCATTCACGCTCATGGGCTTGGGCACCAGGGTGACATTCGCATGGGTGGCGGCGAGGTCCATGGCGATCTGGTCGACCTGGCCCGTCGAGATCAGGATCGGCAATCGGGGCCGCAGCAAGCGGAGCCGCGGCAGGGTCATTGCACCGCCCATGACGGGCATGTTCATGTCGAGGATGACGGCATCGGGTTCATAGCCGGCCTCAAGCTTGGCCAGGGCCTCTTCGCCATTCAAAGCCTGTTCCGATGTATGCCCCAGCATCTTGAGGGTCCGGGACATAACCCGCTGCAGCACCACATCATCGTCCACCACCAGGACCCTGAGGCTGAAGCGGGCCGGTTCCTCCCCTGCTCCGGGACCGGTCCCGGCGACCCGGGCCGCGAAGTTGCAGGCCGGGAACCACAGCGACACACAGGTCCCCTGGCCCGGTTCACTCTGGATTTCCATCTGTCCGTGGTGGGACCTGACCGTGTTGTAGGCCATGGACAGCCCCATGCCCAGGCCCTCTTTCTTGGTTGTGAACAGGGGTGTCAGGGCTTTTCCGCTGATCCCTTCGCTCATCCCCGTTCCTGTATCCTCCACCTGCAGCTCGACCCAGCCGACGCCTGTGTTGCGGGTCCGGATTGAGAGGATGCCGGGGCCGGGCATGGCCTCCAGGGCGTTGGTGACCAGATCATCCAGCAGGGAGGCCAAGGCGCACAGGTCGCCGACAATGGGTTGCAGGGCAGGTGCCAGGTCCAGCTCTGTGCGGACCCGACCGGGCAAGGACGGATCCCGCAGGGACTGGACACACTGCTGGACCAGCCTGTTCAGGTCCACGTCGGCTTCCTCGAGGAAGCACTGGCGGGCAAAAGCCCCCAGGCTCCAGGTCAGTTCCCGACCCTTGTCGCAGGCCTGCACGATGGTCTCGAGGGCGGGCTGGACCGAGCTGTCCGAGGGCAGGATTTCCACATGGGCCGAGGCAAGGGCCAAGATGACGCAGATCAGGTCGTTCATTTCGTTGGCGACTTCGCCCGCCAGGACGCCGAGGCTCTCCATCTTCTGGCCTTGATAGAACAGGGCTGCCAGTCGCTTGCGTTCGGTGTTGTCGGCATGGGTCCCGACCATCACCAGCGGCTTGCCGTCAGGGGCCCGCAGGAGGACACGACCACGGTCATGTACCCAAATCCAGCGGCCGTCCTTGTGCTTCATCCGGCACTCACAGTCGTAGTAGGGGGTCTCACCCGCGAAGTGCCTTTCGAGAAGCCTGGTGGATTGCTTCAGGTCATCGGGATGGCAGAGTCTCTCCCAGGTCTTGATGCTGACGGGCGCCAACTCAGCAAGTGAATAACCCAGACAACGGGCCCACTGCTCATTGAAGAGCGTCTGCCCCGTCGGTATGTCCCATTCCCAGGTGCCGAGCTGGCTGCTTTCGAGGATGCGCTCCATCCGCCGCAGGCCTTTGAGCCTTTGGGAGGCTGGGGCAGCGCCCCCTTCTGGAGTGGACTCGCAGGTCAGTTTGGGTGACCTATGAAGCGACCTGAATTGTTTATTCAAGGCCTGCATGGAAGTTCCTGGGGAAAACAATTGAATCTTAAATAGAAAAAAAGGTTCGTCCCGAAGCGCAGATCGCGCAAGATACGCTTGATTACTTAGGCATCGACGCGCTGCAACTCCAGCCCTGCCGGGCCACTGACGCCTGGCCATCTGGGCGAGGTGTCCCGGCCCCAGCCACCTGCGCCCGGGTGCCATCAGCCAGGCTGGTTTCCTTCTGGCCAAGCTCGGGCCCCCCGGCTATAGGGAGGTGGTCCAGGGTTTCCAGGAGGAAGGCCTCGGCCATGAGGCCATGGGCAAGCCACCGGTAGAAGGTCCCCTTGGACTTGGAGTGGTAGATGTGGGTGTTGCCCCCCGCCACAGTTCGGGGGCTGCAGAGGTCGGAGGATAGGAAGCGCATGGCTGCAGGCACCTCCAGCAGGGCTTTGATGCGTTCCTCGACTCCGTTTGGTTCCTCGACGGTGGTGCCCAGCCAGACGTTCTTCGGGGCCTTGCCAGCCAGCCAGTCCTTGAGCCACTGAACGAAGCGGTGGCCGTTCTCACTCGAGCGCAGAGACTGCTCCGCCAGGGCCTCGTTGTGAGCCTTCTTCAACAGGCCCAGGATGGCCTCCGGCCGGCTGGTCAAGATCATCCAGGTCAGGTGCGGCGTCTCCCGCATGGTCGCCAGGGCCGCACGCCGGGGGCCGTCGAGTTCCCGCAGATCCTCCCAGAACTCGCTCATGGAGTTGGTGAAGATCCGGAAGCTCCGGCCCTCCTTCAAGGCCGTGGCCTCATGACCACTGGCCTCGGCTCTCGCCTCCCCGACACGGAGGCCCCGGGGCTCTACTGACTCAGCGCAGGTGGCGCAGGAGGCGGTGACTCTCATGCAACTGCGCCAGAAATCCACAGAGTAAGCGTTAGGGGTTGTGCTTGATTCTGAAGGCATTGTGGCCTCGAGTTACACAATTGCGGAGTACCCAAAGTCGCCCTTTCGGCCCAAGTCACAATAAGTACAACTACGTATAAGATCATAATTATCAGACATAAGTATTATTATTTTCAATTGTTACCATGCGATAGCGAACGAGGGAATACACGTTTCCCCTCCTGAAAAAGGAGGGTATTCCCCCATCGCCCCCCCCCGCACCAAGGCCAAGCGAAAGGCGACCCCCGTGCGGAAGGCCCCGGCGGCCAGGGCTGCGATTTCTGCTTGCATTTCATCGGCCTTGAAACCTATTTTAGGGTCGGTCTGTTCCTACCTGTGGATGGATCAGGCATGCGCTGGAATGACCACTTCCTCGAATCGAGCGGCATGAGTGACCAGGTTAGAGCAGCCAACGAGATGCGCCGTGCAGCGGAGGTGCTCGCCCAGGGCGATCCCGCTGGGCCCCCCGATAGCATCGAATCTGCCTTGCCTGTCGAGATGAGCCGGGTTCTGCATGAACTACGGGTGCACCAGATTGAACTGGAAATGCAGAATGAAGAACTGCGGCGGTCGCAGATGGAACTGGAAGCCTCGCACGCGCGCTATTTCGAGCTCTATGATCTGGCCCCGATAGGCTATTGCACCCTCAACGAACAGGGGCTGATCCTGCAGGCCAACATCTGTCTGACCTCCTTGCTGGGCGAGAGCAGGGACAAGGTGGTCAAGAGACCGCTCAGCGACTTCATCCACCCCGAAGATGAAGATAAATTTCACCTTTACCGTCGGGGACGCCATAACACCAAGCACCCTGATTCCATGGAGCTGCGCATGCTCTGCACACAGGCCCCTCACGTCTGGGTCAAATTGGAAGCAAGTGGCCGACAAGACCCGAAGGGCACTCCGGAACTCCTTGTGACAGTCACGGACATCACGGGACTCAAACTGCACGAGGACCTTCTCGGCAAATTCAATATGGAACTGGAAACCAAGGTCAGCACTAGGACCAGGCAGATCGAGCGGATGTCCTCGCGCATGTTGCAAGTTCAGGAGGACGAATGCAAACGGATCGCCGGGGAGTTGCACGACAGCCTCGGCCAGTCCCTCTGCGCCATCAGGCTCATGGTAGGGATGATGGTGGAAGCCTCGCCCATCAAGTGGAGCGCTGCTGGGCAGGAACTCAATGCTACGGTGATGACAGCTCTGATTGACGCCATCGAGGAAGTTCGGCAGATTTCCATGAACTTGCGTCCCACCAGGCTGGACAACCTCAGCATCCTGAAGGCCATCTCCTTGCTGGTTGGCAAGTTCCAGGTTGCCAGTCCCTCGATCCAGGTGACAAGTCGAATCGACTGCGAGGAAGAGGTGATCCCGGAGGTCCTCAAGATCACCCTCTTCCGGATTGTGCAGGAAGCCCTCACCAACACCGCAAATCACAGCAAGGCAACGGAGCTCACCCTCACACTCAGGCAGGCGGAGGGCCGCCTCACCCTGACAGCCTCGGACAACGGCCAGGGCTTCAATCCCATGGCCGCTGTTCCGGACGCATCCCTTGGAGGACTGGGCCTCGTCTCGATGCGGGAGCGGGCGGAGTTCAGCGGCGGGACACTTGAAGTCAACTCCTCGCTGGGAGTCGGAACCCAGATCACCGCGAGCTGGCCCCTTCCGCTTGAGAGACCTAGCCCCTGACTAGGCCTTTCTCGATGGCGTAGGCCGTCAGGGCCGCGATGGAACGCAGGCCCAGGAGCTTCATCAGGTTGGAGCGGTGCTTCTCAATGGTCTTGGGGCTGAGGGAGAGATAGGCCGCAATCTCTCTGGTGCGCCGGCCCTCGGCCACCAGCTTCAGCACCTCACGCTCCCGCACGGAGAGGATGTCGTAGACGGACTCACCTGGAGAGGCCCCCCCAAGGAAGGCACTGATGACTATGGGGGCGATGGTCGGGCTGAGGAAAACTGTTCCGTTCAGCAGGCATCTCATGGCGGCCAGCAGTTCTTCGGCATCACCATCCTTCAGACAATATCCATCGGCCCCGGCCTTGAGCGCCGCGACGACGTGCCCCTCATCCTTGTGGGCTGTTAGGACCAGGACCCGAGTCTGCCCGCTAACCCGCTTGATCTCCTTGAGGGCCTCGATACCGTCGGTGCCTGGCATGGACAGATCCAGCAACACCAAGTCCGGCTGGAGCGTGTCGGCACACCGAACGCCCTCCTGGCCCCCCTTGGCCTCTCCGACGACCTTGTATTCAGGCCTCATACCCAGGAGCAGGCGCAGGCCAGTCCGCATGAGGGCATGGTCATCGACGATGATCACGCGGTATTTCTTAGACCCTACCATCCTGCCTGCCTCTCTCCCAATTTCGTCCCATGACGCCTTGGGATCATCTATCCAACTAGGCCATCCTCCAAGTGTCAGTGTTGGGAGTCCGACACCAGTGTGGCAATTGCCCCAAAGGGTGGCCGACGTCAATTACCCGAAATTCGTGAGATTCGGAGGCCAATAATTCAACGCAAGAGTTGCAGTAGAATGAGCAGGAAGTCAATCCTTCTGCGCTAAGGCATCACATTGGCTGGGAAACCCACCGAGGCAGGCAAGATCCTGAAGCCGTGCCGCTAGGACACTGGGAATTCCTTCGAGACGAGCAACGCCATCAGGAAGGACCACGCAGCCTTGTGGCCCGGCTCCACGTCACCTGTGAAACGCGCTTCACCCCAGCCCAAGGCTTTTGATGGAATTCCGGGGCGCACCCTGCGCGAAGGGTTTGGGCAGCAAGGTAACCCCAGGATGAGCCGCGGCCAGGGTCAGTGCGGTCTGGTCGATTCGACCCGTGGCGAGCAGGACGGGCACCTTTGGGCGCAAGGCACGCAGGTGAACAAGCCCTTCAGCCACCGGCAGCTTCGTGATGCCTTGGGCCAAGCACTGACCACCCGAAGTTAAGGACAGCGATGAAAGGTGGGCTTCGCAGCCCATGTGAAGCCATGGAGCAGGTCCATTTTCTTCTTACTCCCCTTCTTGAACCTCGTGCGGTCACCTCTTGGTTCCAGATCACACGGATTCGGGCAACGCTGAATCTGGGAGACCTGGTGACGTGACTGTGGTGGCCATGAAGCCATAGCTGTGGGAGTGTCCAGCAGCCGTGCCGGTGCCCCTCGCCTGGGTCACGCCAGGCCCAGAAGCGGGCCTGTCATGCCCTAGGCTGGGAGGGGCCCCGTGAGTGATCCCGACCCAACCAAGGGCTACTGACCGCATAGATTCGGCGTATCGCTACCGCGTCACCATCGGACCCCGGGCCTTGCGGGGGGTCCGACGGCGACGACAGCAGGCACGGAGAAACCAGGGGAGGCTTCGCCTCCCCAATTACTGCCTACTGCCGCCAAGGATCTACAGAGGGGAAATCCTCTGGCTCTGACAGCAGGGGGCTGGCTATGCCAGGAAGAATAAGAGCAGCGCCCTCGTTGGGGCGCTCAAGAGGCAGATGACCTTGGCGCAACCGAAAGCCCGTGTCTCCTTCGATGCGGCGCCGGCGGCTCAGCCAATGCCTGCTCCAAGACCTTCCTGTCCCCCAGGATAACCACCTGCTCCGTGGCCCGCGTGATAGCTGTATAGATCAGAGTCCGGTCCAGCAGCCTGCTCGGGAACACCGGCACAATGACGCGCCGGAACTGGCTGCCCTGGGCCTTGTGGATCGAGATGGCATAGGCCAGGTCCAGGTTCTCCTTGTCCTCCCAGGTCATCGCCATGGGCTGCTCATGAGCATCCCAGAGCACTGCCATCGAGGAGGCCCCCACGGAATCCACCACACCCAGCGTGCCGTTCCAGATCAGACGGTCGTAGTCGTTCTGGAGGTAGAGCACCGGGTCACCCGGGGAGAACCCCTCCCAGGTTGGTTTCCCGACTGAACGAAGGCTGAACAGAGCCTCGTTGATAGCCCGGATGCCCGCAGGCCCGCGCTTCACTGCCCCAAGAATCTGGGTCTCCCCGGGTCCACCAAGGTCACCCAGGGCCTCGACGATATGCCCCAATGCCTCCTTCTCAGAGCACTCCAGGAAGGAAATCCCTTTCCCTAGCCCCATGAACGGCCCCAGGTCGGGCAGCACGCCAGACCGAATCTGTCCCGCCAGCATTGGGATACCCGTTTCAGCGGCCTGGCGGTGGACCTTGGTGAGTTCCACCCGGGGGACACGGTCATCCTCGCAGTAGGCCGAGAACACGATCCCCATGCCAATCGGGGGCAACTGGTAGGGGTCGCCGACCAGGAGCATCCGGCAGTCCTCGGGGATCATCCGGAGCAGCATGTAGGCCATGGGGAGGTCCACCATGCTGGCCTCGTCAACAATGACCAGGTCAGCCCCGCCCAAATGGAGTTCCTCCCGCTGGAGGGCCCCCAGGAAGCCCGCAATAGTGCGGGCGGGGTGACCAGTGGCCTCCCGCATCCGCATGGCCGCCCGTCCGGCCAGGGCAACGGCATGGACCGTCCCCTGGTGCTTCTCGATGGCATGGTAGACGGCCCGGAGCATGGTGGTCTTGCCGGTGCCGGCACCACCCTGGATCAGGCAGAAGCGCTGCGTCAGGGCGAGCCAGACCGCCTGCTCTTGCTCTTCTGTGAGCTGGAGGCTGTTCTGCTCCTGGAACTCCCGGATGTCAGAGTCCACCTCAGCATCACTCGGCACTTCCCAGAAGAGATGCCCCGACGGGACGTGCTCGGCGGCCACCATCTGGGCGATGCGGCCCCGGACGAAGCCCTCCATCACATGTGGCCCCATGGCCTGCCAGGTCTTATCACCCACCCGGAGCACGGCCCTGTCCTGCTCCGCCAGTTTCAGGGCCTCCCGGGCCGATTCCAGGGGCTGCTTGAGGAGCTGGGCCACGCCACGCAGCAGGTCGGCTTCCCCGATCACCGTGTCCTTGTTCGACATTCCCCGGTAGCACACGGCCTCCACGGCGGCGATCCGGCGAACATCCGCCTCCGCCTTCACCCCAAGACCCAGCGCCGCCGCGTCCACGCGCTCCCAGCCAGCCACGGCGAGCATGCGGTACGGGTTCTCCTGGATCTTCTCAGGCGCCTCGGTGCCCCAGAGGCGCATGACCTTCACCGCAAGGGGGGCCTTGAAGCCATGGGCTTCCAGCCAGCGGACCACCTGGCCCTCGGCCTGGTTCTCCTCCCAGGCCTCCAGGAGGGCCTTGGCCTGGTTCTCGCCGAGG
>CAIMQW010000002.1 GCA_903843705.1 uncultured Holophagaceae bacterium
GCCTCGGTGCCCCAGAGGCGCATGACCTTCACCGCAAGGGGGGCCTTGAAGCCATGGGCTTCCAGCCAGCGGACCACCTGGCCCTCGGCCTGGTTCTCCTCCCAGGCCTCCAGGAGGGCCTTGGCCTGGTTCTCGCCGAGGACTCCAGCCAGAGGGGCCAGTTCCTGGCCGTCTAGCAGGCCGTAGAGACCCTCTCCGAAGGCTTCCCAGAGCTTCCTGGCCCGAATCTCCCCAACGCCCTGAAACGCCTTGTTCCGGGCCAGGAAGCGCTGGAGGAGTTCCCCCTGAGGCCGGATGGGGGTGACCTTCTCGGCCCGGAGTTGGAGGCCGAATTGTGGGTGGACATGGGTCGAACCCTCGATGGCCAAGGTCTCACCCACGTTGGGAGGCCTGTGGAGCACCGACCCACCAGCAAGGATCCGGTGGTGCTTGCCCTCGTCATCCTTGCCCGTGAAGACAGCGCCACCCTTCGGCCAGGGCCAGACCTGCTGCACGGTAACGGTGAGTGAGATCACGTGATCACACGCCTCCCGGTCTCGACCATGTGCTGCTCGATATGGGCATAGCGGCTTAACTGGCGGCGGAGGCCCTCGACTTCGGCCTTGAGGGTGGCCACCTGGGCCTCGAGGACCTGGATGCGCTGGGTCTTAGCGTCGTCTTTGGTGGTGGAGGGTCCGGTGGCCCGGGCTTCGATGGCCTGTAGGCCGAGTTCCTGGGCGGCCTGCTCCAGCAGTTCACGGCATCTGGGATTCTTGTAAAGGCTCTGCTGGTCCACACCGGAGGCCAGGGCCACAGCGGCAACAGAGACCTTCCCGGATCGGGCGGGAAGACCCTTGCCTTCCTGACGCAGTGCTTCGAGGTAGGTCAGCAGGGCCTCGGTGTATTCGGCGCCAACCTGGCGACCGCTCTTGCTCATGGTCACCTCTTAGTCTGGGGGTTGAGGCGGGGGATCTCTTGGTGCAGGGGGGCCTCCAGGTCCTTGGGTAGCAGATGCGCCCCCGATGCCTCAACCTTGCATCCGGACAGTACGTCCAGGTGCCGGAGGAATCGGAGATCGTATTCGCCCAGGATGCGCTTCAGATCGGCTACTTGCGCCTCAAGTTGTTCGATACGCACATCGGACTTCGGACGGGCCCGCGCCACATTGGGGTTTGCTCGAAGCTCCTTCGCCCGCTGGAAGGCTTCCTTGATTTCCGGCTTGTCCATCAGGCTTTGGCGGGTGTAGCGCCGTCCAAGGTGCAGTTCGACCTCGCGGCAGACGGCCTCCAATCGGATCGTAGGTAGCGGCCACCGATCAATGATCGTGGCGATTTCGATAATCTCTTCTTCCGTTAGATGCTTCATGTCAGCACTCTTTGGTCTTGGCGTTGCCCATCTGGACCAGGGTGGGCTCTTCGCCCGGTTCCAGGGTGTCTTTGCTGAACAGTACCTCCACCACTCTGCGGTGTTTGGCCTGACGCTCGTATTCGAGTTCCATCCACTTCCCGGCCATGAACACTCCCTCAGCGACCTGGGCCTCGTAGACTGCGACTCGTTGCTCAATATCAGCCTGGATCTCTAGCGCCCGCTTCTGGTGCCCAGGACTCCCCGGAATGACGATGAGACCAGGGCAGCGACTGCATGCCTCTGGCATAGTCGGCGGGCTAGTCCCCTCCGGGTGGGCGCAAATGCCGAGTTGGCTGAAACCCACGTTGCCCGCAAGAAGGTGTCGAACCTCCTCTTTCCTAACGGGGTCCTTGATCTTGGCGATGGCATCCGCCCATCCGCCCTGGAAGCGGCCTGTATCTAGTGCCCGGTCAACAAGAACCATATACTGCTCTTGCGTCATGTCTATGTAGTGGGCGTTGGACCATTCGGGCCGCTCGACACCCCTTCCAAAGTAGGCTGCGACTTCGTAATTATCGAATCCGTGCTTTATCTGCCAGGTGGTTAAAGTGTGTCTGGGGTCGTGGGTCGCAAAGGAATAGGGCTTGCCAGTCTTGGGGTCGAACTTCTTGAATCGCTCAAAGAGGGAAACGCGATTCCCACTGCTTTTTAGCCCACACTGAATTTGGCCAGGGGTCATGGGCTTGGCCGTTCCTGCGACATGAAATGGGCACCTCCTGCTAAAAAAATTGCTGGGAATCACGAGCAGGGCATCATGCAGATCGAGGCGGAACGGGTCCGCCATGACGGGATTGAGGTCGCTGAGGCGGCGAACATACTCGGTGATCTGCCTCCCAGTAACTCGATTCTTGTTGGACCTAGCCTTCCAAGATGCAATGCCAAGGTTTCGCATCCCGTTTATAACTGTATTATAACTCGAATAACCCATTAGGGCTGAGACCTCTTTCAAGGTGTAAATCTGGTCCAGGTCGATGGGGATATTCACCCGGCCTTCCGCCAGAAAACGTGCATTTACACGGGCCGGGTCTGTGATGCGGTGGATCTCCTCGATGCTTTCTTTCACGATGGGGACTAGGGCAGTTGGGATCCACCTAGGAAAGGCATCCTCGGTCAGGCCACGTTTCTCTGGCGTGTAGCCGAGCCAATAGCCCTTGAGAACCCGCCCTTCGTCGTCTTCCCCTTGCCCCTCATGCCAACAGTCTGCGGGGAGCGTGAGTAGTTCGCCAATCCTCATGCCTGTGCAGATTAGGATGGTGATTGCGTGAACTAACAGGCGATCCGGGTCGTTGTTGTCGGTCGCCAGCACGGTGCTCCTGATTTCGCCAAAGGCCTTAAATACTTCAGGGGGAATGAGGTGCTCACGTTCGCCCTTATCTGGGGTGGGGAATGGGTTGCTCCATTCGATCCGGGCCTCCGTCAGCCTGCGAAGGTTGCAAATATTCACTATCCCCTTGAGGCCACCTCCATAATTCGCCAAAGTGGTCGCTTTGAGCTGCGGATTGCGTTCGGCCAAGTCCCGGGAGGTAAGGTCGAAATCCTTCCGTGTAAGGCTGGTTACGTCTCGTTCGCCTAGAATCTTGCCGAGATTACGAAGATAAATAATGAAACTTTTCCCGCCGAACCGACCCTTATAATTATTAGGGATACTCTCGTTGGCTACGATGGTCTTGCCGAGCTTGGCTAAGCTTGGGGGGATCCCTTTCCAATCGAATCTCTTCCCGTATTTCAAATGGGACCGGTTGTGGGGGAGTTGCCAGACTTCGTCTTCGAAGTCGATCCCGATCACCTTTTCGATAATCTCCCGTGCATCTGCGATGTATTTCTCCAGGCGATCAGATGCCGTATCCATCAAGGGTTCTCCTTGTTCGGATGTTTGAGGTGCCACTCTTGGACAAGCTGGATGACCCGTCCTACGGCAGCAATATGGCGGTCGTAGCGCGTCCATTCAGACTTCGGCAGGCCTCGCTCGATCATCTCAGCTTTTCGGTCTATTAGGACCTTCAGAGTCCACTCATGGGGGCCTTCCACGACTGGAGTAAAGGAGGGACAGACGTAGCAGTCCGTCGCTCCGTCGAAGGCCATGGGGCAACCGCCTCCGAAGCAGCCGCATCCGCCTTCCACACCTACTCGGAGGACCCCGTCCTTGGCATAAGGGAAAGGCCCAGGAATCCTTGCTTGGGGGGCGATGCTCGCCATCGGAACCGGTGCGTTCAGTGCCTGCGCCAGTTCGGTGTAATCGGGTACCTCATCAAGCCGAACGAGGTGGCGAATGCCTGGCTTCACGTAGTGATTAAGAGATCGTGTGCCCTTTTTCCCCGCGATTATCGCCACTGATTCCAGGGGCATTTTGCGAGTCCAGCGGGAATGGTTACCGTCCCGGAAGCTGTAGAAGCTTGGGACGATCACGGTCTCCTTTGAGGTCTTGACAATTAGCGCACCGAAAAGAGCCTTGAGGGACTTGTTTAAGCTGTTTGATGCACGAAAATACCTAGCGCCTTCATCTTCCAAGGTCATCCGTAATGGGGCGCCAAAGCTTGTCGTAATACGTTTAGCTGGAAACAGAGGGAGATCGCAGTCCGCACTGATTCCATTTTTATTAGCCCAGGCTCTATTTTCCTCTATCAGCTTCGGAACTAGCCGCACCAAGTGCTGATTCAACGGCAGGGCTGCGCGCTTCGCCGGTTTGGAGAGCCGACCGTAGCCGCGCTTAATTTCCTCCGAAAACCGCACCGTGCCTAACTTGACACCATCTGCCTCAATAAACTCGAAATCACTCTCGCGGACCTCACTAAAGGCTTTCGGCCTATCACCGAACTGGCAAGCAAACCAGCCCAGCACAAGGTGCGTGGTACCAATGTGGAATGAATTTTTCAGGATGTTGGCCTGAAGGATCGAGCGAAGTGATGAGAATTTTCTACCAGTGGAGAGGACGACCTCGCCCAGGTTCAGCCTGCCTTCCAGATGAAGCAGGGCGGACTGAATCCTGGCGAAATCCACATCGGTATAGCAGCGGCGATTCTTCCCTGTCTTTGATTTAGGCCTTCCCGGTACTACCTGATCCTGTGTCACGAAAGGTATATAATCATCTCCCTTCAGGACTTGCAGTCTGTCCACCGTTTCATCGGTGAACCCGGGAATACGAAGGCCATTGGCCCAGTAGTACCAACGTCTGATATTGCTAAAATAATCCCATCCAGTTCTGGGGTTGTCAGAAAAAAGATTCTGCTTCAACCCGATCATGGATGGGAAGTTAATCTCGCCTTCGGTTAGCCAACATGACGCCATATTGCGCCAGCCATCAAGTTCAGAGACCCTGGTAAAGGATATATAGAAGCTATCGGCAGTAGCCTCGGACCTTCCATCCAGCAGGGACGCAGCATAGGCTTGAAGCGTGCGTAGAAGACCCCCAAGTTCCCCATGGCCGCTCCAGTTCATGTTACAGAAATTTGGAGGTGTCACCCAGTTAGGGCTCGTTGTGTCCACCAGATAGCCGCTAACTGTGCTGATTTCATGGGGGATGTCGAGCTTCTGCTTGAATCGTTGTTGATCAGCCAGAAAGTCGCGGACGGCGTTCATTCTGTCTCCTCGGCTTCCATCGCCAGGCCCATCTGGGTACGGTGATCAGTCAGTTCCACCATCGCTTTCACGCCGATGGCCAAGAACGCAGCCCCGCCGTAGTAGGCTGGTTGGCGACTGTCCAGGGACCATCCGAATACCTTCCGCATTGCTTCCTCGCCCCTACGATCCCAGCCGTACTTCGCGTCGTAGTCGAGAACGAAACGAACTGCACGGTCATGCCTCAGCGCGTGCGGGTGGAAGTAGTTGTTGTTGAATCCCACGTTCAGAATCAACCCATTCTTCCTGCGCTTTTCTGGGTAGGCATTCTTTAAATCCTCAAAGAACTGCCCGGGCCGCCGTTCCGACAGTGCTTTGCTTGTCCTGGCAAAGTGAGACAGGAACACGAAGGGATTCTTGGTGCCTCCTGGCCACTTGTCCCGCTGGGCCCGCTCGGCCAGCCACAGTTTCATCGCCTCAAGACTCTCGGGGGAGAAGCGAAGGGCACGACGGGTGTGGCCTCGCCGCTTCGGGTTGGGCCTACGCTTTCTGGTTTCCTCCGGATCTGCGATCCGCTCTTCGACGGTGAAAATCCCCTTTTCAAGCCGAAGGTCGTCCATCCGTAACTGTTGGACATCCGAACTCCGAAGCCCGTGCTCGTACAGGAGCATCAGGAATGCGTAGTTCCGCACCTGAAGTCCCTTCCGCCAAGGATTGCCGGGGTCACCTGGGCGAATCACACGCAAGAACAACTCGCGTTGTTCCTCGCCCATGGTCTCTGGCGGGCGTGTCGGGGCAGAGCGAGGGAATTCCATACGAACCTTGGTCTCCCAGACGGAGGTCCACTCGCGGTAGGCCTCCAGGACGTTCCCCTTGTGCTCGCTGGCTGGGAGGGCTTCAACCAGTCTGTTCGCGTACCAAGAAAGGAACTGAAAGAGAAACCCGGTGCGGTTCGCGGCCGTTCGGGGAGCGACCCTGAGACGCTTTACCCTTCGTTCGGAGGTAAGGTCCACCTCCAGTTCCATCCACTTCAGAACCTGCCCAATTGTCTGAGCACTCATGAATTTGCCGGATTGGACCGCCGTAGCCCAGTTGAATTTGTTGTAATCGGCCCACTGCAGCCAATGCGCTGCGGCTCGCATTTTGGCGGCCATGGTGTTTGGGGCGGAACCACGGAGACTCGGCAACAGTTGGTCCACCAGCCACCAACTCGTCTCATAGACCTGGACCCCGTCGCTGACGAGGACCGGGACCTCATGCCCTGAGGCGAGGCGAACGGGGCGGATTTGCAGGCTGGGCACTAGGCACCTTTAAAGCACACAAAAATATAATGCCTAGTAGCCACACGCGCAACCACAAAAAAATTTACATCAATATTCTCTGGAGAACTAATGAATCTGGACACCTTCAACTATAAAGTTACCCAAAACAGAAGACTGCGCAGAATCGCCCGAGTCGAAGTCCACAAGCCAGAGGCCCTTCACCTCGGCCTCCAGGTCCTGCATGCTCTGCTGCCAGCTCTGCACCAGGATCTGCAGGCGCTCCCGCAGGTTCCCGGCGCGCTCCTCGTCGGAGTCGTCCTCCGCCTGGCTCAGTTCCTCCGCGAGCGAGGCCGCCAGGTTGTAGACGGGCTCTGTGGTGGCCATCACCTGCGGCATCAGGGCGCGGGCTTCTTCGAGGGTGAAAATGCGGCCCATGGTGCCTCCGTTGCTCCATGATAAACCCATGCGGTTCCTTCCCCTGGTCCCATCCAGTTCCGACCCCTCGCCCTGGGTGCCCCTGGCGCCGTTGATGCTGCAGTGGGACGGGTTCCTGCACGGGGGCTGGTCCTTGAGCCAGCGGCTGGGGCTGGCCATCCATGCCGTGTTCCTGCCGGGTGTGGCTCCCGCGGAGGAGGGCCTGGCCGTGCTCCGCCAGGGCCTCGGCGCGGACTTCCTGGTGCTCCCCGTGGGTCAGCCGGCGTCCCGCGCCGCTGGGTTCAAACTGCTCGAACAGCTCGAGTATCTTTTGGAAGCCACCTCGGGCCGGGGTGTGAAGCTGGCCCTGCGCCTGGCATCTGGCGCCGAGGCTCCTGTGCTCGACCTGCTGCGCGAGGCCCGCGGGGAGGCCGTGGGCTTCTGCTGGCACCCGGGCACCGTGGATCCCGAGCCGCTGGCGGACCGCCTCTGGTGCGGTGTCTGCGGGCCGGACTCGGACCTCCGCGCCCTGCAGGCCCTGGGCTACCGCTGGGACATGGCCCTGCCCGCCGCGGAGCCGGAGCGCTTCCGGGTCCAGGCGGCAGCGCTGGCAGCGGCCCATCCACCCGTGCTGTTCCCCGCCGAGATTCCGACCACGGCCCTCGGCCGCCCGGTGGTGCCGGATGACAGCCTGGTCTTCGGCAAGCAATGGGACCGCCGTGGAGGCCGCCCATGAGCCCGACGCTGCTGGTGATCGCCGGTGAGGACTCCGGCGACCTGCATGGCGCGGAGCTGCTGCGGGAGCTGAAGGCCCGGCGTCCCGACCTGCGCATCGTGGGCGTGGGCGGGCCGCGCATGACGCCCTACCTCGACCGCAAGCTGGCGGACGTCCAGGACCTCGCTGTGGTTGGCTTCGTCGAAGTCATCCGCCACCTGCCCCGGCTGAACCGGTTGTTCAAGGCCATCCTTGCCGCCGCGCGGGAGGAAGCGATCAGCGATGCGCTGCTCATCGACTACCCGGGCTTCAACCTTCGGCTGGCCAAGGCCCTGCGCCGGGACTTGCCGGCGGTGCGGCTGCACCAGTATGTGTGCCCCCAGGTCTGGGCCTGGAAGCAGGGCCGCATCCCGGAGCTGGGCACGGTGCTGGACACCCTTTTCTGCCTCTTCGATTTCGAACCAGAGCTGTTCCAGGGCTACCCCGTGGACGCCCTCTTCGTGGGCCACCCGCTGGTGGAGATCGTGCACCCCGAGTGCGACCGCGAGGCCTTCTTCGCCGAGACCGGCCTGGACCTGCACCGGCCCCTAGTGGCTCTGCTACCGGGCAGCCGCAGGGGCGAGATCCAGCGCCTGCTGCCGCCCATGGCCGAGCTGATTCGGCACTGGGAGCAGGCCCGGCCCGAGGTGCAGTGGGTGCTCCCCGTGGCACCAACCTTGGACTCCGAGTTCGTGCGGGGGTATCTCCAGGGCGCCCCGGTGCCCCTGGTGCAGGGGCGCACCTACGCTGCCCGGGCCTATGCGGACGCGGCGCTGGTCGCCTCCGGGACCGCGACCCTGGAGACTGCCATGCTGGGCACGCCCTTCGCGATCGTCTACCGCCTGAACGCCCTCACCTACCAGATCGCCAAGCGCATCGTGAAGGTGCCCCACTTCGGCCTCGCCAACGTGGTAGCCCGGCGGGAAGTGGCCCCGGAGCTGCTTCAGGACGAGGTGAATCCCGAGCGGCTGGGCCAGGAGCTCACCCGCCTGCTTGACCCGGAGAATGCCCGGCGGCTCCGGGCCGGACTGGCCGAGGTCCGTGGCCACCTGGGCGAGCCCGGGGCGGCCGCCCGGGTGGCCGAGCAGCTCCTCCTGAAGCTCTGACTTGGGGGCTGTCCAGGTAGCTGGGTACCTTCCCCGGCACCAAGTTGGCCCTCAGGACATCTCAAGGCGTGGAGGCGCTCATGATCCCCTGGCTCTGTACGATTCCCATGCTCTTGCTCCAGCCCGCGACCGCAATGCTGCCGGTGGCGGATGCCAAGGACCTGCCCGCCGCAGCCCGGGGTCCCATGGTTCCCCAGGGCCCCGATCGGGGGGGCGATGGAGGCATGATCAGCGCCATGCGCCGCCAGGCGCGCAAGGGCCCTGGGATTCCGGCGCTGCAGCTGCCCGCCGGCAGCCTGCGGGTGAAGGACAAGGTCCCCGACATCAGCGGCTGGCGCGCCTACGCCATCGAGGTGCCTGCCCGTGAGAGCGTGCGGGTGCAGGTGGTGGAGGGCCGGAAGGGGTGGTTCCGGGTGCTGGGCGTGAATGCCTGGGGAGATCTGGAGGAGGGGCTGCTCCAGAACCGCATTCCCAGTGGGGAACCCCAGGCCAGCTACAAGAATCCACGGCAGGAGACCCGCACCATCTACTTCATCGTCGACACCCTGGACGCCAACATGATGGGCGAGGACTTCGAGGTCGAAGTCATCCGGAACTAAGAGGGTGTCTGCAAATTCACATAGCAACATCTCCAAACCGCTGAACCAGCAAACGTATTAGGGCAACCTCAATCCAGGCCAAGCTGCTGGCTACGGTAGCTTCGGAATCCCGGCACAGCCTCCGATATCTCCCAAGCCATGCGAAGGTCCTTTCCACCACCCAGCGATGGTGCAGAACCTGAAAGGCAGGGACCGTCACCACAGGCGCTTCCCCTTCCGAGGCCCACACCCAATGAATGCCTTCTCCGGGGCGCCGGGTGATTTCAAGCGCGATGCGGGCTTCCCCTCAGACTTTGTCGACACGGTCGTGGGCAATTCCGCTATCACCCCAGATCAAGGCCAAGCGAGAATCTCGCTTCTTGGCCTCGTCAATGACCAAAGGACCTCCATCCCGCTCTTGGACGGAGGCCGCCTGAACCTGAATGGCGACGGGGAGGCCAAGTGTGTCTACGACAAGGAACCTTTTCCTCCCTTTGACCTTCTTGCCCGCGTCAAACCCCCGGAGCTCCCTTTTCCGGTCGTTTTGACCGATTGACTATCCACCGCACCTGCACTGGCCAGAGGATCCCGATGGGCTCGTTCCCTCCAGAGGCTGTGAAGGCGCTCATAGACGCGATCCAGAAGGCCGGTATCCCGGACTCTCGCGAAAAAGGCGAATACGGCCTTGTAGGAAGGGAAATCCGAAGGAAGCATGCGCCACGAGGACCCGGTTCTCACCAGGTAGAACACGGCGTCCCACATCTGCCGCCGATCATGGCCCGAAGGCCGGCCCCGGCCCCCGTGCCGCTCGACGATGGGTTCGAGCGCTGCCCATTCGTAGTCCGTCAGGCTCGACGGATACATACCAGCCAAGGGTTCACGGCGATGGACAGGCCGATATCGCGTCTGCTTGGCCCCGGGAGGTAGGTCTGGAGCCACGATCACCTTCTTGGCCGCGACCTTGGAGAATCCCAGTCGCCCGAGCCCGCGAGAAATGGTCATGGGCGCATGCAGCCGCCCCGTCTGTAAGGCCATGTGATCGGCGAGGGCCCTGAGCGTCAGGCTTGGCTCTGCAAGGATGAGGGCGCGGAGCTTTTCCAGTTCCTCGTCACTGAACGATTTTGGCCTTCCTCCCAGGCTCCTGCGTTCCACTTTGGCCATGCGCGCCTCCTGGCTGACACAGGGTTCGTATGGTTTTGGTGAAAGTCAAGTTATTTTGCAGACA
>CAIMQW010000003.1 GCA_903843705.1 uncultured Holophagaceae bacterium
GCCTTCGCGGCAGTCGTGGTCGAAGGTGATGGGGTCCTCGCCCTTGCGGATGAGGCCTTCGTTGACGACGTCCAACATCTCCAGGAAGGACATGTCAGGACTGACGTTCTCGGCGGGATACTCCACGAACTTGCCGTCGCAGTTCGTGTTCTTCTGCCGCCATACATGGAGGGTGAGATTGAGGTGCTTCGACATGGCTCAGTTCCTCACTTGTAGTTGCGGGTGGCAAGGTGGAGGCTCTCGAAGGCGAGCTGCTCGGTGTGTCGGACCGGCGCGCTCCCTTCCCCCTGGTATTCCCATGCGGCAACGTGGCAGAAGCTCTCGTCATCGCGCATGGCCTCGCCCTCGCCTGTCTGCCATTCCTCGCGGAAGTGGGCGCCACAGGACTCCCGGCGGTTGAGGGCATCGAGGCAGAGCAACTCGCCCAGTTCCAGGAAGTCCGCGACGCGGCCCGCCATCTCGAGAGACTGGTTGACCTCTTCGCCGGTGCCAGGAAGGCGCAGGTTGCTCCAGAACTCTTCGCGGATCTGGGGGATCAGCTCCAGGGCCTTCTTGAGGCCGGCCTCATTGCGGCCCATGCCGGAGTATTCCCACATGACCTTGCCCAGCTCCCGGTGGAAGTAGTCCGGCGTCTGCTTGCCCTGGATGGCGAAGAGGCGGCCGATCTGGTCGGAGACGGACTGTTCCGTGGCCTTGACGGCGGGGTCGTCCGCCTTGATGCGGCTGCCGGGCTTGATGCCGGCCAGGTAGCCCCCGATGGTGTAGGGAATCACGAAGTAGCCGTCGGCCAGGCCCTGCATGAGGGCGGAGGCCCCCAGGCGGTTGGCGCCGTGATCTGAGAAGTTGGCCTCGCCCAGCACGAAGAGGCCGGGGATGGTGCTCATCAGGTTGTAGTCCACCCACAGGCCGCCCATGGTGTAGTGGGATGCCGGGTAGATGCGCATGGGCGTCTTGTAGGGGTTCTCGTCGGTGATGCGCTCATACATCTCGAAGAGGTTCCCGTAGCGCTCTTCGATCTTGGGCTGCCCCAGGCGCTTGATGGAGTCGTCAAAGTCGAGGTAGACGCCCCGGCCCGTGGCGCCGATGCCACGGCCCTCGTCGCAGGCCTGCTTGGCGGCGCGGCTGGAGATGTCCCGGGGCGCCAGGTTGCCGAAGGAGGGGTACTTCCGCTCCAGATAGTAGTCGCGGTCGTCCTCGGGAATCTGGCTGGCGGGCTTGCCGCAGTCCTCCTTGCGCTTCGGCACCCAGATGCGGCCGTCGTTGCGCAGGGACTCGGACATCAGCGTGAGCTTGCTCTGGTGGTCGCCGGTGACCGGGATGCAGGTGGGGTGGATCTGCGTGAAGCAGGGGTTGGCGAAGGCCGCGCCCTTTTTGTAGGCGCGCCAGATGGCGGTGCCGTTGCAGCCCTTGGCGTTGGTGGACAGGTAGAAGACGTTGCCGTAGCCACCGGTGGCCAGGCAGACCGCGTCGGCCACGTGGGATTCAATCTTCCCCGTCACCATGTTGCGGGTCACGATGCCCTTCGCCACGCCGTCTACCACGATGACTTCCAGCATCTCGTGCCGGGAGAACATCTTGACGGCGCCCAGGCCGATCTGGCGCTCCAGAGCCTGGTAGGCGCCCAGCAGCAGCTGCTGGCCGGTCTGCCCGCGGGCGTAGAAGGTGCGGCTCACCTGGGCGCCGCCGAAGGAGCGGTTGTCCAGCAGTCCGCCGTATTCCCGGGCGAAGGGCACGCCCTGGCCCACGCACTGGTCGATGATGTTGTTGCTGACCTCGGCCAGGCGATGCACGTTGGCCTCGCGGGCCCGGAAGTCGCCACCCTTGACCGTGTCGTAGAACAGGCGGCGGACGCTGTCACCGTCGCCGTGGTAGTTCTTGGCACCGTTGATGCCACCCTGGGCTGCGATGGAGTGGGCGCGGCGCGGGCTGTCCTGGTAGCAGTAGCACTCGACTTCGTAGCCGAGTTCCGCCAGGGAGGCTGCGGCGGCACCGCCGGCGAGGCCGGAGCCCACGACGATGACCTTGTATTTGCGCTTGTTGGCCGGGTTCACGAGCTTGAGGTCAAAGCGGTGCTTGTCCCACTTCTTCTCGATCGGGCCGTCTGGGATTTGGGAATTGAGTTCCATGGTTGGCTCCCTGGGATCAGTGAATGAAGCCGGTGATGACGGCGACGGGATACGAGATGTTGACGCCGACCACGAGCAGGGTGAGCCCCGTGGCGAAGTTCCGGCGGAGGCTCTCGTAGCGGGGGTGGGACAGGCCCAGGGTCTGGGTGAAGCTCCACACGCCGTGCCACATGTGCAGACCCAGGCAGAGCTGGGCCACGATGTAGAAGGCGGCGGCAGCGGGAACCTTGAAGCCGCTGACGAAGTTCGCGTAGGGATTCGCGTGATCGAAGGCCGGGTGGGCCTGGCCGGTGGTCAGGTGCAGCAGATGGAAGACGATGAAGACGGCCAGGATGACGCCGCTCCAGCGCATGGTGCGGGAGGCCCAGGTGGAGGCCACGTTCTGCTGGGCCCGGTAGCCCACGGGGCGGGCGGCCAGGTTGTCCAGGGTGAGGGTGGTGGCGGACCAGACGTGGAGCCCGGTGGCCAGCAGGAGGACGGCGCGGAAGATCCAGATGCCGCCGCCATGCAGCATGCTGTGCAGGAACTTGGCGTAGCCGTTGAAGGACTCGGCGCCCATGTAAGCCTGGGTGTTCCCGATCATGTGGACCGTGACGAACCCGAAGAGGACGATGCCGGAGGCAGCCATGACGATCTTGCGGCCGACCGACGAGGCCAGGAAACCGTGGCCGCGTGCTTCCGCGCCCGCGATGCTCTGTTCAGCAACAGACATAGATGGACTCCTTGAAAAGGACGAACTAAGTGGAACAGGGGTCCCGAGATGGGGGGACCGGGTTCATAGAGCGGGGCCATATATGACCCGATTATCTTCCTGGGGGGATGGAATCCCAAGCCCTAGGTGGCGGACCCCGGTCACAGTGTGTCCGGCGCCTTTCGGGAGGGGGCTGCCAGTGTTGTGTCTCCCAAGACTCGGCCTTGCGCGGGAAGGCCTTTTTACGCTAAAGTCGCTTCAGAGCCATGCTTGATCTTTGGTGGAAACTCCCTGCGCGGGCCTCCTGCGCTTTGCACGAAGATCGCCCGGATTCCTGAGACTGCTTCCCCATAATCTTCTACCCCCCTGAGTCCCCTTTTTTTGGAACCATCCGGAGGAAAAACCATGGTGACGATCAAACGCCTCTTCGAC
>CAIMQW010000004.1 GCA_903843705.1 uncultured Holophagaceae bacterium
CACTTGATACTGGTAGCCACTCATGCCCGCCGTGGCGCCGGTGATGGACAGCGTCGAGGTCGTGGCTCCGGAGTAGACCCCGCCATTCGTGACGTTGGCGAAGGCCCCCCCGCTGCTCAGCTGCCACTGGTAGCTGAGGCCCGCCCCAGTGGCACTGACGGTGAAGCTGGTGTTGCCCCCGGCCGTCACTGCCGTGTTGGCCGGCTGGGTCGTGATGGCGGGCGGATTGAGCACGGTCAAGGTGGCGGCACTGGAGGTGACGGTCGGCGCGATAACACCGCCGACGATCACCTGATATTGGTAGCCATTCATGCCCAGGGTGGCGCCGACGAGGCTCAAGTTGGCTGTGGTGGCGCCGTTGTAGACCCCGCCGTTGCTGAGGTTGGCAAAGCCTGAGCCAGTGTTCACCTGCCACTGGTAGGAGGTCGCCGCCGTCGCCGTTACGGAGAAGCTGGTGTTGCCACCGGTCGCTATGGTGGCGTTGCCCGGCTGAGCGGAGATACCCGGTGCCGCCCCAACCGACAGGGTGACGGGCGTCGAATAGGTCGAAGCGGCCGGCGACCCGCAGCCCAGCATCTGGACCTCATAGAGGTAGCCATTCATCGGAGCGGTGGCATTGCTGATGGTGAGGGTGGCCGACCACCAGTTGGAGTAGACGCCAGCAGCGCTGGAGATGGTTGTGAAACCCGAGCCTGTGTTCACCTTCCAGATGTAGGACAGGGCCGAGCTGGCCACCACGCTAAACGTGGTGTTGCCCCCCACGTCGATGGCCCGGTCCACGGGCTGACTGCTGATGTCGGGCGTGCAGATGACGGTCAGGACCGCTGCACTCGAGGTGACCGGAGAGCCCACCGTGCCCGTGACGATGACCCGGTAATGGTTGCCGGTCATGGTGGTGGCCACCCAGATCGACAGGGCGGAACCGGTCATCCCGCTGTAGTTTACGTTGTCCGTGACGTTCGCCCAGCCGCTGCCGCTGTTCATCTGCCACTGGTAGGTGAGGCCGTAGCCGGTGGCCGTCACAGTGAAGAGAGAGATGGCCTGATGGTTGAACGTGCTGCTGGCGTCGGCGGGCTGGACCGTGATGGCCGCAGGATCCTTCACGGCCAAAGTCACCGTACTGGAAGGGGTCGTCAGGGCCAGGGTGCCCGTGGCGATCAGGCGGTAGGTCGTGCCGTCCATGCCCACCGTGGCCGAAGTGATGGTGAGGCTAGTCGTCGTCGCCCCGGAGTAAACTCCGCCGTCGCTCACATCGGTCCAGGCCCCCGCTCCAAGCTTCGACTGCCAGCGATAGGACGTGGCGCCCGTCACTGCGGCGGCGAAGGTGGCGCTAGCGCCGGTGGCGATGGTGGCGCTGACGGGCTGGCTGCTGAAGGCCGGCGCGGTCACCACCGTCAAGGTGGCGGTGCCCGAAGTGGCGGTGTGGGGGCTGGCCGCGGCAGCGCCAGTCGCGACGACCTGGTAATGGTAGCCGCTCATGCCGAGGGTGACCCCGGTGAGGGTCAGGGTCGCCGTGGTGGCGCCGCTGGTGACCCCTCCATTGCTGAGGTTTGTGAAGCCTGCACCCGTGTTCACCTGCCACTGGTAGGAGCTCACCGCCGTGGCGCTGACCGAGAAGGTGGCCGTCCCCGCCGCGGCAACAGTCACGTTCCCGGGCTGCGTCTGGATGCTGGGCGAAGGCGGCGGGACCACGGTCAGCAGGGCCGCATTGGAAGTGACGCTCGAGGGGATAGCCCCCGTGGCGCCCGTCACCACGACCCGGTAGTGATAGCCGTTCAGCGTGCTCGTGACCCCAGTTATGGCCAGGGAGGCCGCGGTGGCGCCAGCATAGACCCCGCCGTTCGTGAGGTCTGCATAGACGTGCGACCCCGTGTCCACCTGCCACTGGAAGGAGAGGGCTCCGGTGGCCTCCACGGTGAGGGTGGTATCCAGGCCCTCGTAGGCGGTGGTGTCCGCGGGCTGGGCCAGGATGACCGGCGTCTGAGGGGGCCCTATGGACTGCCAGACGCCGCGCCCATAGGTGGCGACCCGGATGAAGCTGGCGTCGGGGGCGATGTAGAAATCGGGAACACCGACCATGGGCAGGCCCACCCCGTACCGGGACCAGGTGGCCCCCGAGTCCGTGGAGACGTAGAGCCCGAAGTCTGTGCCAGCCAGGAGGGTGGTGTGGTTCGTGGGATCGTTCTGGATGATGTGGACCGGCCCCCCGAAGGTCACGCCGTTGCCCGAGGGGAAGCCGGCACCTTCGATGTTCTGCCAGGTGGTTCCCCCATTGGCGGAGCGCCAGAGGTGCTGGATCGTGGGACCCCAACCGGCGTAGGCCGAAGCAGCGTAGAGAATGTTGTCGTTGGTGGTGTCGAACCAGATGTAGCTGAGGGCCACTTCCACGCCTCCCGCGGCGTAGACGGCCCCCTTGTCGGTCCAGGTGGCGCCGCCGTCGGCGCTGATCCAGCAGTGGGTCGCGTCGACGATAGCCAGCTTGTTGGGATCCAGCGAGGAGGCATTGAAGTTCCGGATGTAGGGCGAGGGGTAGCTGCTGGGAAAGCCCACCATGCTGCAGGCGACCCAGGACTGTCCAAAATTGGTGGACTTGTGCAGCTTGTAGCTTGTGGCGGTGTAGGCCGTGTTGCCAGTGGCGTCGGCCCGTCCCGGCTCCACTCGGGTGTGGAAAGGGGTGCCACCGGTTACGTCGATGCCGCCGTTCCCGTCGTGGAAAGAGTCTCCTCCGTCGGTGCTGTAGCCCAGGTTCACGCTGTAGCCCGAGGCGATGATTTTGTTGCCATCCAGCTTGTGAATCAGGGTTCCGAAGCCATCGCCCGTGGCGTAGGCCTCATCGAACTGGGTGCTGGTGGCCAGGGTCGCGCCGGTGCGGCGCCGGGTGCTGTTGTCCTGGAGACCGATGGTCACCCGGTCGTTGGAACCCACCGGGTTGGTGGCCGCCGTGGAGCCCAGGTGATAGACTAGGTGGGTGCTCAGGCCCTCGTTGTGCCGGTTGTCTACAAAAGTGTTGTCGGTGAGGGGCGGATTGCCGGTCTGCCGGATGGGCGGGGTGGCGCGGAAGGGGTCCCAGAACACCGAGAGTCCGCCGTCAGTCCCTACGTAGAGGGTGGACCCGTCCGGGGACCAGACCGCAGCGTGCTTGTCGGCATGGGAGTAGACGGGCAGGCCTGCCCAGGTGTACCAGCCGGTCAGCCAGGTCCAGGTGGAGCCCCCATTGGTGGACCGGTAGAAGCCCAGGTTGCTGCCCGTGAAGACCTTGGTGGTGGCGACGGAGGTCTCGGTCGGACTCACCGCCAGGCACTGGTTGTACTCGCCTTGCTCCCCATCCGTGCCGCCGGCGCTCTTGAACAGCGCTGCGGGAGACGTGGCGTCCGGCACCAGGGTGTAGTTGCGGCCACCGTCCGTGCTAAGGAAAACGCCCTTGAACATGGTCCGGCCGGGCGTGATCTGGGCGATGCCCCAGACGTTGAGGTTGCCACTGGCCTTGTTGCTCCTGAGGGTGATGCGGCCGATGTTCGCCACCGAGGTGGGGCTGGTACCGGAGAGGGTGGCCTGAGTCCAGGTGGCGCCGCCATCGGAGGAATACCAGGCGGTGCCGGTATTCGGAGTCGCCGTGATCTGGAGGCTGGCGACCAGGTTCTGGGAGGAGCTGCCCACCTGCTCCACGGACCAGATGCGGTCGCCATAGCCGTTGGGTCCCAGCACGCGAGTCCCCGTGGCATCGCTGCCGAAAGAGGCGCCGCTATCCGTGGACCGGAAGAGCCCGGCATTGCCGCCGACGAGGAGGGTCGTCTCGCTCACGGGGAAGATGCAGGAGATGTAGTCAGAGGCGTAGAGCCCGCAGAGGTTGGCCTTGGAGGTCTCGGTCCAGCTCGTGCCGCCGTCGGTGCTCCGGTAGAACCCCTTGCCGTAGCTGGCCGCGAAGTCCCCAGAGCCGATGAAC
This sequence comes from uncultured Holophagaceae bacterium, assembly GCA_903843705.1. Classification (GTDB taxonomy): domain Bacteria; phylum Acidobacteriota; class Holophagae; order Holophagales; family Holophagaceae; genus Geothrix. The sequence continues at coordinate 3,944 of CAIMQW010000004.1, forward strand.
AGGGTGCCGCCGCTGGGCGACAGGGCCACCGCCCCCAGGGGGATGTTCCCGGTGGAGGAAGCCATGGGCAAGGAGTCGGTCAGGGGCGTCCAGGTCCAGGTGGCATCGGCGTTGAGCTTGTCCGCGGTGCCGGTCTTCCAGAGCCCGCCGCTGGAGGAAGCCAGATAAAGGGTCTTGCCGTCCGGGGAGATGGCCAAGCCGTTGGGGGCGATGCGGCCCGAGTCGATGTCGGGGTTGTTGATTCCTGAGTAGGTGGAGACTCCCTTGGTGGGGCCGATGCAGGACCAGATGACCGTGTTCGAGGACTGGATCGCAGGTCGTTCGGGTCCCCCGGCCAGCGGCTCCCGGAAGGAGCCCGCGAACCGCACCAGGTGCTGTGCGGCCATCTGCTTTTTGAAGGCCTGGTGCTCCGGCGTGGGCTGGCCACCCCGCCACCCGAGCTCGTCCAAGTGCCGCTCGAGCTGGCGGTCTTCGTAGGGCGGCGCTCGGAAACCTTCCGGGCGCCGCTTGGGGGGCGGGATGAACCGGACCTCCTGGGGATCCTGGGCCGAGGCCAGGGCGAAGAGGCACCCCGCCCCCGCCAGGAGGAGCAGGCGCAGCCTGGAAAGGCGCCCCCTCTGAATAGCCGGACGGTCCCGGCGGCCACCGGACATGCAGACCTCAGACACGCGGAACGGGCAACCGTCCCAGCTGTCTTATCGGCAGACCCTGACCTCCGGTAAAGAACCGAGGTCACAAGATGCTGAGGGGGAATAAGCCAGCCCGAGTCGCTGCCCCGGTTTCAGCAATCAGGCGTAGAGCCGCTGCAGGCCCGGATCCTGGGTAAGTTCCTCGATGAGATCGCGGACGCTGATGAGGTCCCGGAGCTTGGCGCCGTTGCTGCCGGTGAAGAAGAGGCCGTTTTCTTTATCGCCCTGCATGGCATCGGCCAGGCGGTCGGCGATGCAGTAGCCCACAGCCATGGCGCCCTTGCCGTGGCCGCAGGGGGACAGGCAGTTGCTGACGCAGCGGATGGCGGGCGCGGTGCCGGCCTCGATGCGGCGCTGGAGGCTGGTGCGCACACCCCGGGCGGGCAGACCCACCGGGGACTTCATGAGGCCGATGTCCTCGGCCTTGGCGCGGAGGATGACCTCCTTGAAGATCGGGGAGGCGTCGCACTCGAAGGTGCCGATGAAGCGGGTGCCCATCTGGACGCCAGAGGCGCCGAGGGTCAGGAAGCGCTGGATGTCCGCGTGGTCCCAGACGCCGCCGGCCACCAGCACCGGGAACTCGCCCCAGTTGTCCCGCTCCGCCAGGATGGAGGGCAGGATGTTCTCCAGGGTGTGGGCGGGGTCCAGGCAGCCGTCGTGGCTGAAGCCCTGGTGGCCGCCGCTCTCGGGGCCTTCCAGCACCACGGCATCGGGCAGGCGGCTGTATTTCCGCTGCCACTGCTTGCAGATCAGGTTCAGGGCCCGCGCCGAGGACACGATGGGCACCAGGGCCACATCCGCATCGCCCACGTAGCCCGGCAGGGCCAGGGGCAGACCGGCGCCCGAGACGATCATCTGGGCGCCGCCGGCGAGGCTCGCCTTCACGGCGGCTTCGTAGCCCTCGATGGCGCAGAGGATGTTCACGCCCACGGCGCCGCGGCCTTCGGAACGCTCCCGGGCGGCGCGGAGGATCCACTCCAGGGCCTTGGGGGGGTTCAGCGAGTCGGTGCCGTCGGGACGGCCCAGGCGCATCTTGGGGTTGGCGGAGCCGTGGTAGCCCGTGCCGATGGCCGATACCAGACCGACGCAGCCGCTCTCAGCCACGGCCCCGGCCAGGCCCTCCCAGGAGATGCCGACGCCCATGCCGCCCTGCTGGATGGGATAGGCCAGGTCCAGGTTGCGGATGCGCAGCCGGGGCATGGTGCAGGCGCCGGTCCGGATGAAGGACTGGGCCATGGCGTCGAGCCCGGCCATGAGGCGGGCCCGGAAGGCGGCCAGCGGCGAGGAATCCAGCATGGAAGGCGTGCGGGGCTGGAGACCGAAGGCACCATCGGCCATGGCCTGCCGGGCCTCGGCATCAGTGTCCGCGGTGGCCATCACGGGGAGGCCCAGGGACCGCAGGGTGGCCACGATGCCAGCCCGGGCCAGCAGGGCGGAGGCGCCGCCGGCCTTGGCCTGGGCGGCCTGCTCGGCGTTCTCGACCGCGACGATGCGGGGCAGGTTGGCATGGCGGAGCATGGCCAGGGAGGGCGGCAGCTCGGCAGTGTGCAGCAGAAAGGCCACACCGGCCTCGCGGGCGGTGGCCATGACGCTGTCAGCGCTGTCGCGGAGGCCCCGCAGGTCCAGGCCGATCTTCCCGCCCTCGCGCATGGAGGCCTTGAGCTCCTGGAGCCGCTCCCGGAGCCTGGCCGCATCCGGGAAGGCCTCGGTGCGGGTCAGCGCCCAGCCCCCGGCCCGCAGGAACGCAGCCTGGAAATCCAGTGAGCCCGGAGCCTGCCAACCCTGGAGGGTGGGTACGGTCGCGGTCTTGGGGAAGAAGTCAGTCATTCAGAGCTCCGGCGGGGGAGGGGAACCGGTCCAAACTCAGGGATTCCCCGGGCCAGGATTCCTGAAGTGGAATCCGGGCTTATTACCCTTGGTAAGGATACCCGATTTTTTCCCCAGAGGAATCTTGAAGAATTCAAGATTCCTCCTCCGCCGGAGCCTAAATGACGAGGTTCAGGCCTTCTTGACCGGCGCAGGAACTTCCGCGGCGTCCAGGAAGGGCATCATCTTGCGCAGCTGGCGACCCACGACCTCGATGGGGTGGTCGTATTCCGCGGCCCGCTGGGCCTCAAACCAGGTGCGGCCTGTGCGGTTCTCTTCCATCCAGGCGTTGGCGTAGCGGCCGTCCTGGATCTCTTCCAGGATGCGCTTCATCTCGGCCTTGGTCTCCGAGGTCACCAGGCGGGCGCCGCCAGTGTAGTCGCCGTACTCCGCCGTGTCGCTGATGCTGTAGCGCATGTAGCTCAGGCCGCCGCGATACATCAGGTCCACGATGAGCTTCAGCTCGTGCAGGCACTCGAAGTAGGCGATCTCGGGCTGGTAGCCGGC
>CAIMQW010000005.1 GCA_903843705.1 uncultured Holophagaceae bacterium
CCAGGGACAGATGGATCACCGTCAGCAGCAGCAGCAGCCCCCCGGAGAGCCCCTCCCACCAGTCCTCCCGGGCCTGGGTGACCGCCTGCAGGGAGGGCTCCCACAGGATCGGGGCCACGACGATCGAGCCCTGCGTCTCGATCCGGAGGAAGAGCACCTCGGTCCCGCTGGCCCTTGCCGGGAGGCGGAAGGTGGGTTTCCGGGTGGCCAGGGTGCGCTCGGAAAAGGGGGTGTGGCGCCCGCTGCGCTGGATGTCCCAGTGCCCCTCGGCACTCCGCCGGTAGAGCTCCACCCGATCCAGGAGGCTGCTGGGCACCTCCAGCCAGCGCTCGCCGGTGGGGGCTGCGGGCCAATCCAGCTGAAGCCGCAGCCAGAGGACGCCCGGATCATGGCCGAAGGAGGCCTCCCCCGGGAGCTCCTGGAAGGGCCGGGCCCTGATGGCCTCGAAGGTGAGCGTCCGGGACGGATCGAGGCACGCGTCCAGGTGGCCGGTCAGGGCCTGGCGCCCGCTTCCCACGCGCAGGGGCTCCCGGGCGCCGAGGGGCAGGCAGAGCAGCAGCAGGAGGCCGACGAGCCACCGGGCAGCCTGCGTCAAGGTCACGCTTGCAGCCGCAGGTGGGCCAGGAAGGCGTAGCCGACGCCGTGGCGGGCGTGGAGTGGCAGGGGATCTGAAGTGGACTTCAGGCGGACCTTGCTGCGCAGCCGGCTGATCTGGGTCTCCAGGCGCTGCATGCCCGGCAGGTCCATGGGCAGGTGGAGGCTCTTGAGCAGGTCGATGCGCTCGACCACTTCGCCCGGCTTCAGGGCCAGGGCCTGCAGGATGCGCAGCTCCGAGGCGGTGAGCGCCACCTGCTCGCCCGAGGGCAGGTTCAGCAGAGAGTGCAGGGTGTCCAGGGTGTAGACGCCCTCGGTGGGACGCTCGGTGCTGGGGGGGCTCACGCGCCGGTGGAGGTTCCGCACCGCGAAGGCCAGCTCGCGCAGGTCCACAGGCTTCACAAAGTAGACGTCGGCCCCGTCCTTCAGGCCCTCAAGGCGGTCATCCAGGGAGCCCCGGGCCGTGAGCATGATGATGCCCATGGGGGGGCCCCCCACGGCCCGCAGCCGCCGGGCGATGGCCAGGCCATCCTCGCCGGGCAGACCGATGTCGAGCACCACCACCGTGGGGCGGTGGTCGAGCAGCACCGCGTCCAGGGCGGTGCCATCCGCCACGCCCCGGGCGTCGATGCCGAAGTGCGGCAGGCCCGTCAGCAGGATGCTCCGGAGCTCCCGGTCGTCCTCACAGACCACCAGCCGGACCGGGGCCTGCGCCAGGGCGGGTGGCGGCAGGGTGGCGGCAGTGGCGGAGTTCGGCCCTGCGGGGGTGGTGACGCTCATGGATCCTCTTGGGCTCCCGGACCCGGTCAGGGGTGCGCGGTTGGTCGGGTGGCGAAACCCCGCCGAACCTTTCGGGAGCAGGGGATTCCCAACCAAGGGTCGCCTCAGGGACCGTGCGACACCATACGCTTGATTACCTAGGCATCCGTTGTCTAGTGGGAGCCCGGCCGCTGTTCCCCAGGAGCTCACAGGTGCTTCCGGAGATCCTCCAGGCTGAAGGGCTTGGCCAGCAGGGTGACGTGGGGATGGGCGGCGGCCAGGTTGATGGCGGCCTGGTCGGCCCGGCCCGTGACCAGCAGCACCGGCAGGTCGGGGTGCAGGGCCCGCAGGCGCGGCAGGGTCCCGGTCCCACCCAGTCCCGGCATGTTCATGTCCAGGATGACCAGGTCCGGCGCGAAGCCGGTCTGGAGTAGGGCGAGGGCCTCCTCGCCGCAGGGGACGGAGGTGTGTGCGTGCTCCAGGGTCGTCAGGATCGTCTCGAGCGCGAGCTGGGCCATGTCATCGTCATCCACGACCAGGACGTGCAAGGCCTTGCCGGGCCTTGCGTCCAGGGCCGCGGGGCCGGGCTTGGCGACCCTGAGGGCCGGTTCGCAGGCGGGGAAGCGCATCCTCACGCGGGTGCCCTCGCCAGGCTCGCTGAACAGCTCCAGCTGCCCCCGGTGGGCCTTCACGCTGCTGTGCACCAGGGACAGGCCCAGGCCGTTGCCGCCACCCTTGGTGGTGTAGAAGGGGTCCAGGGCTCTCGCCAGCGTCTCCTTGGGCATGCCGCAGCCGGAGTCTTCCACGCAGACTTCGATCCACTGGTTGTCCACATTGCGGGTTCTCAGGGTGAGGTTGCCGTTCTCCGGCATGGCCTCCACGGCGTTGATGCAGAGGTTCATGACGGCATGGGTCAGGGCGGCCGCATCCCCCTGGATGGGCCGCAGGTCGGCGGCCAGATCCAGCTCCAGCTGAACCTTGGCCAGGGTGCTGTGGATCAGGAGGCGGACCTCCTCGCGGAGGAGCTCGTTCATGTCCACGTCCTGGGTCTCGATCGGGCTGGTGCGGGCGAAGTTGAGCAGGGCCTTGACCATCTTCCCCCCCCGCACCGCCGACTTCGAGATGGCGTCGAGGGCCAGGTGGGCGAGGCTGCCCTTGGGCTGGCTCTGGAGGGTGGCCGAGGCCAGGCTGAGGATGGCCGTCAGCACGTTGTTCATGTCATGGGCCACGCCACCGGCCAGCACGCCGAGGCTCTCCAGCTTCTGGGACTGGGCATCCTGCGCAACTCGCTGGCAGGCCTGTTCTTCAGCCCGTTTGCGGTGGGTGATGTCCGTGGCCGTGCCCTGCATGCCGGTGGGCGTGCCCTCCGGGTCCAGCGTGGGCACGGCGTTGAACACCAGCGCGACCTCCTGCCCGTCCCGGGTGAGGTGCGTGGTCTCGTAGTTTCGGAAGGCGCCGCCGTCCATCCGGACCGCATATTCCCTGGCATCCTGGGCAGCCGCGGCCGCGGACTGGAAGTCGCTGAACCTCCGCCCCAGCATGTCCGCCACCCGGTAGCCGTGGGTCATCTCCCAGGCCGGATTCAGGTAGGTGAACCGTCCCTCGGAGTCGCAGCGCCAGATCAGCTCCTGGGAGGTCTCCACCAGGGCACGGTATTTCTCTTCGCTCACCCGGAGCGCGTCCAGCGTGCGCCGCTGCTCGGAGATGTCCAGGCAGTGCCCGATGTAGCCCAGGAAGACGCCCCGGGTGTCATAGCGGGGCGTGCCCGTGTCGATGATCCAGCGGTAGTCGCCGCTGGTGTGGCGCAGCCGGTAGTCCATGGAGAAGGATTCCTGCTGGTCGAAGGCACGGACATAAACATCCAGGCACCGCGCGAGGTCCTCGGGATGGACCCCCTCGGCCCAGCCATTGCCCAGCTCCTGCTTCAGGGTGCGGCCCGTGAAGGCCAGCCAGGGCAGGTTGAAGTAGTTGCAGAGCTTGTCCGTGCCCGAGGTCCAGATGAGCGCTTCGCCCGTGTTGGACAGGGTGAGGTAGTTCAGCTCGGAGGCCCGGGCCTGCTCCCGGGCCTCATCGCGTTCGGCGCCCCGCACCTGAAGCGATTCGTTGGAGAGCCGCAGATGGCGGAATTGCTCCATCAGGAAGAAGGCGAAGGCCGCCGCCAGCAGGCTTGCCAGGCCCCCGATTGCCAGGATCGTTAGGGCCACGTCGCGGCCCTGGTGGGCCAGCATCGAGGGCAGGGGTTGGGTCGCCAGGGTCCAGGTGCGGCCCCCGAAGGCAACAGTATGCTGGGCTCGCAGGGTGGACCCGGTGGCGGCGGCCAGGGCGGACCCCCGGTCAAACAGCAGGGCCTCCGGGCTGGACCCGGGGCCGTCGTAGACCTGGAGGGCGAGGTCCGACTCAGCCTCACCCAGCAGGCCGTTCATCAGGTCGTGCATGCGGAGTGGGGCGTACACCCAGCCGACCAGGTGCTGCCGCCGGTCCTCGAGGGTCAGGGAAGGATGCTTGGCGGTGTAGACAGGCACATAGACCAGCACGCCGGGCTGGACCTCGGTGTCGGTCTCCTGCACCAGCCTCACTCGGCCGGACAGGGTGGTGCGGTCCTCATCCCGGGCCCGAGCCATGGCCTCCTGGCGCACGGGCTCCGTGAGCATGTCGTAGCCGAAGGCCCGCAGGTTGCGGTTCTTGAAGGGTTCCAGGTGGAGGATCGTGCTGTAGACCGCCTGATTCTGTTCCGGGCGCATCTGGTATTCCGGGAAACCATGGCTCCGGACCAGCGCCTGGTGGCGCTCCTTGTCGGCGGCGGGGACGAGCTTGGCAAAGCCGATCCCCTGGATGCCCGGATAGGTCTCCTCCACCCGGAGGTTGGCGATGTAGGCGGCGAATTCCTTGCTGCCGGTCCCTTCCTTGGCCGTGAAAAGGCCGCGGGTACCCAGCAGGGCCTGTTCGTAATACCGGAGACGGACCTGGATCAGGTTCTGGGCCGCCCGGCTGCGGGTCTCCAGGGTGGCACGGAGCCTCTCCTGGCGATCATGGCGCTCCTGCGCCCAGCTCCCGAAGGTGAGCGCCAGACCGGCCAGCAGCAAGACGACGGGCCACGCGAATCGCGTCAGCCCGCGAGGGGGGGGGGCAAGCGCAGGGTTCATGGCGCATTCCGTCCTGGTGCGTGAAACAACGGCAAGTCATCCCTGGTGGATGATCTGGAGTCAGTGCAGGGCTCCCTGCGGCGATCCGGTCCCATCCCCTGTGGCCGCAGCCCAGGTGATGCCGAACTAGCGCTCCCGCTGCTCCATCAGAAGGGCCTAGAACACCAGGCAGTCCGCGGGGCATCCCGAGAAATCAGTGGTGTGAAGGCATTTTATCGACATTTTTATTTCGGACTAGTGATTCTTTTTTCTTAGGAAGAACCGAAATTTTTTTCGGGTTTTGCACCCGCATCAGGCCCTGTTGGTTTTCTGCGCCAAAGCCAGAGAGACGGCAATGTTTCTCTGAAAAGAAGTGAAGAGGTCCAGGAAGTTCACCGGGCTCTTTTGCCCCGAGGAGATTTCGAGCGCCTCGGCGTCCAGGATGGCCTTGTCCCAGGCATGCAGCCGTGCCGGGGCGGCCTTCCGGAGCTCGGTGGCCACAGCCTTGACTGCCTCCGGCCCCGCCTGGGCCGCCCGGCGCTGAAAGCTCGCCGGGAGCTGTGCCACGACGGCGGCATGCGAAACCCGCACCGCGCCAGCCAGCACCAGGTGGGCAAGCTCCGGGACGCCCCGCTCCAGGACGATGGCCGCGTGCTGCCGGGACCGCGGGCCGACAGCCAGGAGCCTGGCGGTCTGCAGGTAGGTGATGCGGGGCGGGGAAGTCATGGGCGCATCGCCTAGGGGATTCTCGGGGAGGGACTCGCAACCCTCCCGCAGGGGGCTGGCTTACTCGCCCGCGGGGCGGTAGTCGTCCACCAGGGTGACGGGCACCTTGGCCTTGATCTCTTTCTGGATGTCCAGGCTCACGGTCTGGACCCGCTGCTGCTTCCAGCCTTCGGCCACCTGGGCCTTGACGGCCTCGAAGGGGGGGATGCCCTGGCTGCGGCCCTGGGCCTTCATCTTGTCGACCTGTTCTTTGTAGAAGGCGAGCAGCTGGGCCTCGGTGGGCACCTCCGAGGTGGACCGCTTCTTGGCCAGGACCTGGAAGTAGACGTTGGCCTGCTGCTGTTCCATCTGGCGCTTCACCGCGGGGTCCTGGTCCAGGCCGGTCAGCTTGGCGTAGGCGGTGATGGCCCGGCTCATGGCGACGCGGTTGGCGAGCTGGGCCCGCTCTTCCCGGGCGGCGGGATCGGTCAGGAAGGTCTGTGCTTCCTTGGGGTCCGCCGAGAGGGTCCGCACCACGTCCTGGAACTCCGCTTCGGTGATCTTTTCACCGCCGACGTTCGCGATGACCCGGCTGGTGTCGGGCTGGCTGGTCTTGCAGGCCAAGGCCAGGACGAGGGCCGATCCGGCGAGCAGGAGGGTGGTGGAAGTCAGCTTGGACATGGGGTCTCCCCGAAAGGCATCAAAGGATCCAGAATGACATATTCGAGAGGATCCCATGAGCCGAATTGATGACCTCGCAGGCCTGGATCTGGCGGTCTACAGCGCCACCTGGTGCCCTGATTGCCGCCGCCTGGAGTCCTGGCTGGCGGAGTACGGGGTGCCCCACACCAAGGTGGACATCGAGTCCGTTCCGGGCGCCGCCGAGCGGCTGGAGCGTGAG
>CAIMQW010000006.1 GCA_903843705.1 uncultured Holophagaceae bacterium
ACGAGGGCCTCGATGAGGGCCAGGCCGATGATCATGGTGGTGCGGATGTTACCGGCAGCCTGGGGGTTGCGGGCGACGCCTTCGCAGGCGGCCATCACAGCCTTGCCCTGACCCAGACCGCAGCCGGCGGCGGCGATGGCGAGGGAGAGGTGAGCGACGTACTGGCCTTCGAAGAGGCTCTTCTGCACGACGGGGGCGCCCTGGGCGAACGCAACGGCAGCCAGGGTGAAGAGGAAGGCGGTGGTGAGGAACTTCTTCATGGTGGTGCTCCTGTGAGGTTGTCCAGGGGGTTCGGAATCCCCAGAACGGTTAAAGAAAAGGAAGAATCGAGAGGAGGGCGAGGAGACCAGGCTCAGCCTGGGCAACGAGCGGGGGGTCCCGGGGGGGCCGTTGCGAGCGCAGCTCGCACCCCCCGGACAGCGTTAATGCTCGTGAGAGACGGCGCCACTCAGATAGATCGTGGTCAGCATCGTGAACACGAAGGTCTGGATCAGGCCGAAGAAGAGACCCAGGAACATCATGGGCACCGGCAGTAGGATCGGCATCAGGCCGAAGAAGATGCCCGCGACCACGTGCTCACCGGCGATGTTGCCGAAGAGACGGAGGGAGTGGCTGAGGATGCGGCTGAGCAGTCCCAGGATTTCCAGGGGGAACAGCAGTGGGGCCAGCCACCAGATGGGACCCATGAAGTGCGCCCAGTATTTGAGGAAGCCCTGCTCCCTCATGCCATGGAAGTTGTAGTAGCCGAAGACCACCAGCGCGGACCCGAGGGTGATGTTCCAGTTGCTGGTACCCGGGCTCAGGGCCGGGATCAGGCCGAAGAAGTTGTTGAAGAAGACGAATAGCGCCATGGTGCCGATGAAGGGCAGGTAGCGCTCGCCATGGTGGGCGATGTTGTCGTTGATCATTTCCTTGAGGCCCTCGACGACGGCCTCGAAGATCTGCTGCAGGGGACCGGGGATACGGGCCAGGTTCTTGCGGACCAAGGCCGTGATGAGCATGGCCGTGAGCGCCGCCAGGGCCGCGTTCAGCAGGTGGTCATAGCGCTCCAGGACCGACAGGGGTGCCCCGTGGGCAAAGCCAAGCCAGGCGTGCCGGGAGAGTCCCAGGACCTGGGTGAGCCATTGGGCGAGCAGCGATGCGTGGTGTTCCATCTCGGTCAGACCTCGTCAGGCGGGGTGTCTTCAGGTTTCTGGAAGGCCAAGCGAACGGCCTCGATGAGGATGCCGGCCACAAAGAGAAGGACCCCCAGGGCCAGCGGCAGGGCTTCCGCCGGGTATAGGGCTATCATCCCACGCAACACCAGTGCGATCAACGCCAGTTTGCCCAGGGAGAGGAACCCGTAGACCCATCGGAGGCGGACCGAGGGGGTCAGCATCCGGGTCGTGAGCAGCCGGTGGAGCCCCCAGAAGCCGAAGCTGGTCAGGCAGCCCACGCCGAAGGCCAGGGCAGCCGTCCAGGAGCGGAACAGCCCCCACAGGAGCACGCCCAGGAGGCCCACCCCCAGCATGCCCTGGGTGATCCGCCGTAGATGGTGTTCACCCTCGTCCATGGGGGTCCTTGCCATCTGGCTGATTCGCCTCCAGCTTAAGCAGTTCTTCCGCGTCCCGCCGGGCCATGCGCCGGTTCAGCTTGTAGAGCTCCCAGAAGGCCGCACCGATGCCCCAGATGAGGCCCACCCACTGCCCCCGGGCCGGGTGGCCGAACCAGCCACCGATCCAGCGGCCCAGAAAGAAGCCCAGGGCGATGCAGAGCGGGAAGGTGATGCCCAGGGACATGAGGTCCCCCCAGAGCGCCCGCTCCCCGGGGTCGGCGTCTTCCTTGCCCGGCTTCAGGATCACCCGTCACTCCCCAGAAAGACTTAAGGCGCGGGTGGCCCCGCACCTTAAGTCTAAGGCAAGAACAGCTCGTGGGTCGGAGGTCGCCTGCACAGGGGTCCAGGGGTAGGCACCATGTCCGGGCGCGTACAAGCGAGGAGCGGGCTCTGCCCGCTCCTCGCTTGGGAGTCTGGGGGTGTTCGCGCAGCGCAGCGAAGTGTGGAACCCCCGGAGAAAACTAGGCCAGGAATACCTTGCCGGCCAAGTCCAGCAGCCAGGGGCCGAAGGCCGTGCCGACCAGGATCAGGATGCAGGCCAGGGTCACGATGAACACCGAGGTGCCGCCCATAGGGATGGCCTCGCCCTCGGGTTCCCGGAAGTACATCTGGCTGACCACGCCCAGGTAGTAATAGGCGCTCACAGCACTTGTGAGCAGGGCGAGGACGGTCAGGGTGACGTAGCCCTGCTCGATGGCCAGCTTGAACAGGTAGAACTTCCCGAAGAAGCCCACCAGCGGGGGGATTCCCGCCAGGCTGAGGAGGAACACCATCATGGCGAAGGCCAGCACGGGGCGCTTGCGGCCGAGGCCCTTGAAGTCCTCGATGCGCTCACCCTCACCCTGACCCTGCAGGTAGATGACCACTGCGAAGGCGCCGGTGTTCATGACGATGTAAATGGCCATGTAGAGCCAGACCGCCTGGGCGCCAGCCCGGGGGTCGCCCGAGAGCACGCCCAGCAGCATGTAGCCAACGTGGGCGATGCTGGAGTAGGCAAGCAGGCGCTTCATGCTGTCCTGGTTCACCGCCGCGATGTTGCCGAGGATCATGCTGGCGCCGGCGATGTAGCTGAGCGGCAGCACCCAGTCGCTGGACACCCCGTGGAAGCCCGTGCCGAAGACCCGCAGAATGGCAGCCAAGCCCGCGGCCTTGGGGGCCGTCGCCATGAGGGTGGTGATGGGCGTCGGGGCGCCCTCATAGGCGTCGGGCGACCACATGTGGAAGGGCACCGCAGCCACCTTAAAACCCATGCCCACCAGCACCATCAACACCCCGGAGAAGACCAGCAGGCTGCTGGACTTGGGGGTGAGGGCCAGGGCCTGGTTCAGGTCCGCCAGGTTGGTGGTGACGCCGCCGGCCGCCCCGTAGAGCAGGCTGATGCCGTAGACGAGGATGCCGCTGGAGAAGGCTCCCAGCAGGAAGTACTTCATGCCGGCTTCCACGCTGGTGGCACGGTCCCGCAGGTAGGCCACCAGGATGTAGATGCAGATGGCCATCAGCTCGACGCTGAAGTAGATCGAGATCAGGTCCGAGGCGCCGCAGAGGAACAGCATGCCCGAGAGGGAGAACAGGATCAGGGCGTAGTACTCCACCGTCTGCTGCTTGAGGCTGTCCAGCAGCCGCTCGCTCAGGGCCACGGCGCCGGCGCTGCCGAGCACGCAGAGCATCGGGAAGCCGCGGGTGAGGCCGTCCATGCGGAACATGCGGGAGAAGCCCTCGCCCTCCGTGGTGCGGGTCACCAGCACGGCGGTGATGGCGAGCACCAGCAGGGTGATGGGCGCCCACTTGTGCTTCTCGGCCCGGCTGAACATCAGGTCCCCGGGCCAGAGCATGAGCGTGGCCACGGTCATCAAGAAGAGTTGGGGCAGGATCAGATGCGTGTCCCGAAGGAGCGCATCCAGGAGCCCCTGAGAGAAGCCGTTCATCAGTGGCCTCCCCCGTGGGCTGGTGCGCCGTGCGCCGCCGGGGCCGCTTCATGGCCAGTAGGGTCGGAGTCGTGATGCGCGGCCGGGGCGGTCATGCCCTTCATGCCGAGCTTGGCGGCGGCGGCCTGCTTGGCGGCCAGGTCCTGGGCGGCATGGAAGCCCGGGCTGACCTGCTCGACCAGCTTGCGGACCGGCGCGTCCATGACATCCATGATCGGACCGGGATAGAGACCGATCCAGAAAGCGGCGATGACCAGCGGGGCGAAGTATAGGATCTCGCGGAGGTTGAGGTCTTCCATCTTCTCGTTCACTTCGGTGATGGGTCCGAACATGACGCGCTGGAACATCCAGAGCATGTATGCGGCGCCGAGGATGATGCCGAGGGTGGCGACCACCGCAGCCCAGGGGAAGGCCTGGAAGGCGCCCATGAGGATGACGCCCTCACCGATGAAGCCGTTGAGCAGCGGGAGGCCGATGCTGCTCATGGTCATGATCATGAATATCGTAGCGAAGATCGGCATGCTCTTCGAGAGCCCGCCGAAGTCCGCGATCATGCGGGTGTGCCGGCGCTCGTAGACGATGCCCACCGCGAGGAAGAGCCCGCTGGTGCTGATGCCGTGGTTGAGCATCTGGAAGAGGCCGCCCTTGATGCCGTAGGGGTTCAGGGCAAACAGGCCGAGCATGCAGAGGCCGAGGTGGCTCACGGAGGAGTAGGCCACCAGCTTCTTCATGTCCTTCTGGATCATGGCCACCAGGGCGCCGTAGATGATGCCGATCAGTGACAGGCCGAGGAACCAGGGCATCAGGTCCTTGGTGGCCGTGGGCATGATGGGCAGCAGGAACCGCACGAAGCCGTAGGTCCCCATCTTCAGGAGGATGGCGGCGAGGATGACCGAGCCGGCCGTGGGCGCCTGCACGTGGGCGTCCGGCAACCAGGTGTGGAAGGGGAACATCGGCACCTTGATAGCGAAGCCGACGAAGAAGGCAAGGGCCATGAGGGTCTGGTAGCTCTTGCTCTGCTGGGCGATGACGGGAGCCATGGCCTGGAAGCTGGCCAGGGAGAAGTCGTAGACGCCTGTCGTCTGGTGCTGCAGGAAGTAGATGGCGAGCAGCGCGACCAGCATCAGGACGGAACCGGCCAGGGTGTAGAGGAACAGCTTGATGGCGGCGTAGAGCTTCTGGGGGCCGCCCCAGATGGCGATGAGGAAATACATCGGCACCAGCATGACTTCCCAGAACAGGTAGAAGAGGAACATGTCCTGGGTGATGAAAACGCCCAGCATGGCGGTCTGCAGCACCAGCATCCAGATGTAGTACTCCTTGTGGCGCTCGAGGATGGCGCTGAAGGAGCAGGCGATGGCGATGGGCCCGATGAAGGTCGTCAGCAGCCAGAGCAGGAGGCTGATGCCGTCCATGCCGACGCTGAACTTGACGCCCAGGGCGGGGATCCAGCTCCAGGCCCCGGCCCACTGGACCGCGTCACTGGCCCGGTCGTAGCCGAACCAGAAGGGCAGGCTCAGCAGCAGGCTGGCGATCATGATCAGAAGCGAGCCGACCTCGAAGACCCGGCGCTGGTCTTTGGGCACGAGGAGCAGGACCAGCGCGCCCAGGACGGGCAGGAAGGTCGCCACCAGCATCAGTGTCGTGTTTACGGTGAACATGGGGACTCCAACCAATGAGGACTAGGCGATGAATTTCCAGAAGGCGAACACGAGGAAGCCGATGAACATCACGAACGCGTAGTGCTGCACACGGCCCGTCTGGAGGCCGCGGAAGACCGCGCTGGTTTCCTGCACCATGTATTCGACGAGGTCGACGCTGCCATCGATCAGGTACTCGTCCACCCAGTGCATGAGATTGGCCCAGATCAGGGTCACGCGGGCCGCCCCGTTCACCATTCCGTCCACCACCCAGGTGTCGAAGCTCCAGAGCTGGGCAGAGAAGCGCTTGATGGGCTCGATGATCGCCGCGTCGTAGAACTCGTCCACGTAGTACTTGGCGTTGCACCAGCGGTAGAGGTTCGGGAAGCGGGCCACGAAGGCCTTTGCCCGGCTCCAGGTGGGATCCACCTTGTAGATCCACCAGGCCAGGAGCATGGCTCCCGGAGCCCAGACCAGGGTGGCCCAGGCCATGAGCCCGTACTCCATGGCGGGCGGGATGTGCTCGCCGTGGTGCAGGGGGGCTACCTGATAGAGCAGGGGCTCGATCCACTTGCTGAAGAGCTCCGCCGGCACGATGGGCAGGATGCGGTGCAGGCTCTCGGGGTAGTTGAGGAAACCACCGACCACCGCCAGGCCCGCCAGGATGGACACTGGCAGCCACATGCGCCAAGAGACCTCGGCGGGACCGTGACCATGGGCTTCGTGCGTGTCGTGGGCCACTGCAGGGGCGTGGGCATCATGACCATGAGCGTCATGACCATGCGCGTCGTGACCATGGTCGTCATGGGCCGCGCCGTGTGCGTCCCCGTGGGCCTCGGAGGGAACGCTCAGGCCGTGAGGATCATGTCCGGCTCCCCGGTAGTCGCCGTAGAAGGTCATGGCGATGAGACGGGTCATGTAGAAGGCGGTGCAGAAGGCGCCAAGCATGCCCAGAATCCAGGCCAGCAGGTTCAGGGTGGGGCCCGTGTAGTGGCCGTGCTGGTACCAGCCCTCGAACACCTTCCAGAGGATCTCGTCCTTGGAGAAGAAGCCCGAGAAGGGGAAGATGCCGGCGATGGCGAAGGTGGCCAGGATCATGCTCATGGCCGTGATGGGCATGAGCTTCTTGAGGCCGCCCATGTTGCGCATGTCCTGCTCGTGGTGGCAGGCGGCGATCACCGCGCCGGACCCGAGGAAGAGGCTGGCCTTGAAGAAGGCGTGGGTGAAGACGTGGAACATGCCGGCGCTGAAGGCCCCGGCGCCCATGCCCATGAACATGAAGCCCAGCTGGGACACGGTGGAGTAGGCCAGCACCTTCTTGATGTCGTATTGGGCGAGGCCCATGGTGGCGGCGACGAAGGCCGTGAGGGACCCGAAGGCCAGCACCACGGCCAAGGCCACCGGGGCGTTCACGTAGATGAAGTTGAGCCGGGTGATCATGTAGAGGCCGCTGGTCACCATGGTCGCGGCATGGATCAAGGCCGACACGGGCGTGGGACCGGCCATGGCGTCCGGCAGCCACACATACAGGGGGATCTGCGCCGACTTGCCCATGGCGCCAACGAAGAGGCAGCAGCCGATGAGGTTGAACCACCAGGTAGGGGAGGCGGTATGCCCGTAGAGCGTGATGAGCGGCAGGTTGGCGACCTCACGGACCGAGCCCATCAGGGTGTCGTAGTCGAGGCTGCCGAAGACCTGGAAGATCAGGAAGAACCCGATCATGAAGCCGAAGTCGCCGATGCGGTTGGTGACGAAGGCCTTCTTGCCCGCGGCGGCGGCGAACTCCTTTTCGAAGTAGAAGCCGATGAGCAGGTAGGAGCAGAGGCCCACCCCCTCCCAGCCCAGAAACATCATCATGATGTTGGCGCCCAACACCAGGTTCAGCATGCTGAACACGAACAGGTTCAGGTAGGCCATGAACCGGTAGTAGCGGCCGTCGTTGCGTTCCTCGGCCATGTAGCCGGTGCTGAAGAGGTGGATGAGGAAGCCCGCGCCCGACACCAGGAGGGCCATGCAGCCGCTCAAGACGTCGAACTTATAGGCCCACTCGATCTTGTAGGTGCTCAGGCCACCCAGCACCTGGGCGCCGCCCACGTTGAACCAGGTCCAGAGGCTCTGGTGCAGGGATCGTCCGTCAGCGGGCATCCCGATCAGCTGGATGAAGTGCCACAGGGTGAGGATGAAGGCGAGGCCCACGCTGCCGAGGGCGAAGAAGTCCACTACCGCGGTGTTCCGCAGCTTGCGGCCGCTGAGACCGTTGATGAGGAACCCGAAGAAGGGCAGGAAGGGGATCAGCCAGAGCAGGCTGCTCGGCTGGGAGGCGGCGGTCGTCGCGGCGTGCACAAGGGTCATGTCGGCAGTCATGATCGTCGTCATCCCTTCAGCAGGTTGATGTCGTCCACCTGGACGGTGTCGCGCTTGCGGTAGAGGGCCACCACCAGCGCAAGGCCCACGGACACCTCAGCCGCGGCGAAGCCCATCACCAGCAGGGCGAAGGCCTGGCCGGAGACGGACCCGCTGTGGCGGGCGAACGCGATGAAGTTCAGGTTGGCGGCGTTGAGCATGAGCTCAACACACATGAGGATCACCAGGGCGTTGCGGCGGATGAGCACGCCGACGATGCCGATGGAGAACAGTGCGAAGGAGATGAGGAGGACCGCGTTGAGGTTGACCATCACACCCGCTCCGTCTTGGCCAGCACCACCGCGCCCACCAGGGCGACCAGCAGCACCACGCTGAGGATCTCGAAGGGCAGCAGGTAATCCGCAAACAGTCCGCGGCTCACGGCCTGGGCGTTCTGCTCGGCAACCTTCAGGCCCTGGGCCAGGTCGGGCCGGAGGACCAGTGCCTGGGGGGAAGCCGCGCCGAAGATGACCTTCCGGAACACCGCGCTGAAGGCGGCAACGCCCAGTAGTACCGCGCCGATGGCGTAGCGGGACTGGAGCTGGAAGACCTCTTTCTCCTTGGCCTTGGTCACCTCGACAAGCATGACCACGAAGAGGAAGAGCACCACGATGCCCCCAGCGTAGACCAGGATCTGCGCCATGCCCAGGAACTCGGCCTCCAGGGAGAGGAAGCAGCCGGCGATGCAGAGCATCGCGAAGAGGAAGGCCAGCACGCTATGCACGGCGCTCCGGGAGGCGACCACCACGGCCGCGCCGCCCAGGGCCATGACGCCAAAGATGGCGAACATGTTCCGGCCGATCGTTTCGATGAAATGTTCCATGGGGCGTCCTCGGGTTGCTCGGAAGATTGGGATCAGTCGTCAGCCACGCTGAACTTGCCCACGGGAGAGGGCTCGAACATGTTCTGGCCCAGCCCCTCCATGCCCAGCGAGAAGTCCTCCCGGTTGTAGGTGGCCAGCTCGAACTGGTGGTTCAGGATGATGGAGTCGAAGCCGCAGCTCTCCACGCAGAACTCGCAGAAGATGCAGC
>CAIMQW010000007.1 GCA_903843705.1 uncultured Holophagaceae bacterium
AGGGGTCGATGCTGGGGATGTAGTGGCGCTCGCTGGCGGCGTGGGGGCCGATGCCGGTCTGGCCCCAGACCACGCCCTGGCCGCCGGGGGCGAAGCGGGCGGAGGTGCCGGCGCCCTTGCGGCCGATGCGGACATCACCACCCGCGGCCGCGATACCCGCCAGCAGGGCCTTGAGGCAGGGGTTCTCCGGATCGCAGGCCACGCCGGCTTCCCAGGCGGAAGGAATGAACTCCAGCTCGCGCTCGGCGGCCAGGGCCTCGATGTCGGCGCGCATCTTGGAGACATCGTCCTGGGGGATGGGCCGGATCTCCACACCGATGGCGCCGCGGTCCGCGGTGATGTTGAAGATCCCGGGGGTACCCACCTGGACGTAGGCGAAGCGGGCCAGGGACTGCCAGCCGTCCGCGGACTTAAGGGTGAGGTGCTTGGCGAACAGCTCGCGCAGGGCCTCCCGGGCGCTGAGGACCCGCTCGGTCAAGTCGGTGCCGCCGGCCAGCCCGCTGTGGCCGCGGGTGCCGTGGGCGATGAGTTCGAAGCGGAGGACGCCGCGGTTCTGGGTGCAGACCTCGCCCCACAGCTCCGTGCCCTTCTCCCCCGTGCGCTCACCGGCCACGAAGAAGCTGGGCTCGTAGTCCCACTGCTCCTTGAGCTGCTGCAGCACGTGCGGGGTGCCCATGGGATCGAGCTCGCCATTCTCCTCGTTGCCCACCAGCAGCAGGTTCACGGGGGGGTAGGGAGCACCCTTCTTGAGGGTGTCCTTCATCCAGACGAGGTAGGTGGAGACCACAGTCTTCATGTCCGCAGCGCCGCGGCCCCAGAGGTAGTCGCCTTCGATGCGGGGGTCGAACTGGCTGTCGTCGGGTTCTGGCGCGACCACGTCGAAGTGACCGCAGAGCATGGCCGGGGCCTTCTCTCCGCCGGGGAAGTGCGCTAGCAGGGAAGGGAAGGGCCCCTGGTCAAAGCTCACCACGGGCACGCCGTGGTTGCGCAGGTAGTCGTAGATGAGGGTGGCCGCGCGGTGGATCTCGGGGAGGCGCTCCTCGGGGCAGGCGGTGACGCTGGGAATGCGCACGAGGCGCTGGGACATGGCGAGAACTTCGCTGGTCTTGTCCGGATACTCCGCATCCACCAGGGCCTCGGGCTTGGGGCGGAAGCGGATGGGCGCCTGGGGATCGGTGTGCACTTCCTCGCGGGCGTGCTCCAGGAAGTCCCGGAGCTTGCCTTCCTCCTTGCCCAGGTCGGAGAGGTGGGCCGTGACGGTCTGGACTTCATTGCGAACCAGATCCTTGCGGGCCTGCGCCAGCTCCACCAGCAGGTCGGGGGGCACGATCTCGGAGGTTCCCAGCTTGCTCTTGAGGTGCTGGCGGATGCGCTCGGCGGTGCTCGGGGCGCCATCGGCCATGTCACGGAGGGGCTGCAGGTCCTCCCACATACCCAGGGCCTCGGCCAGGGGTCGCATCTCGTTCAGGGTCCAGGTCAGGAAGGCGCGCATGGAGATGGGCTTGGCAGTAAGGGGGTTCTCGATGACGGCGCGCAGGCCTTCCCGGGCCGCCAGCTCTTCGTTGCGCCGGGCCCGCTTGATGTCCTCGGCGTCGTAGCGGAAGCTCCGGGCGAAGTCCGTATCGGCATAGCAGCGGAGCAGCAGCAGGTGCTTCAAGGTGAGGTTCGCCACGTCCAGGGCTAGGTCGTGGCCGGGATCGTCCGTGCGGACTTCCACGCGGGCCATGGGCAGGTCGATGCGGGCGAACAGGTTCTGGCGCTCGATCTGGGCCGCCATGTCTTCCACGTTGCGCGTCTCGCCGGCGGCGAACAGACCCCGGGCGTAGATGTCATGCAGCTGGTCGCTGGTGACCTGGATGAGGCGCTCCACGGGCTCGGCCTGGGAGCGGGCGCGGACGGGACTCCAGTTGTTGTTGCCGAAGCGCACGCCCCGGCGCACCAGGTCGTAGGACAGGCGTAGGTAGTCCGGGTGGCTGCGGTTGAGGTCCGGCACATCCAGGGAGGGCGGGTTGGGGAAGGTCAGGTTGCGCACGGACTCGAAGGGCGTGAGGCGCACCACGGGCTCGCCGTTCTCCTCCGAGGCCTGCAGAGGCGTGCTGGCGCTGGCCGAGATGAACAGCGCCGCGAATGCGCGCATGAGGCGCGTGCCGGTGATGTAGACCTGGTTTTTGTAGTCGTCCAGGTGAATCTCGCCACGCTCCGAGGCCGGCAGGTGCATGAAGTCCCAGGCCAGCATGGGCTCGGGCAGGCTGAGGTTGGAGTGGGTGCCAGCCGTGGCCAGCTCGGTGCCGTAGAGCTCCACGCAGCGCTGGAGGTAGCGGCGCTTGGCCAGGTGCCAGGACTCGGGCACGCAGTCGGGGCCGATCTTGGGCAGCACGAGCAGGTTGCCGTGCCAGTAGTGGATCGGCTCGCCGAAGGCGCGGCTGGTCTTGGCCAGCGCGTTGATGAGGGCCGCTTCCAGCAGGCGCCCTTCATAAACGGCGCCCTTGGGAGTGTGGTAGGGCCGGGTGACCCACTCGATCATCCAGTGGAACACCTCGAGCTGGTGGTATTCCTCGGTCCAGGGCGAGAGCACCTTGGTGCGCAGGTGGTCCACGAAGGACATGTGGTCGGGGCCGGTGCCCACCGTGAGCAGGGGCCGGAACTGCGGGTCCACCAGGTTCCATTCCAGCTCGAGTCCGCAGAGCCCGCCGCCGGGCCGCGTCTCCAGCGCCGTGCGCCGTGCCAGCTTGAACTTCTCGACGAAGGCATTCAGGTCGTACACGGAGACTCCGGACAATCAGTGCTGAAAATTGAAAACCACCAAGACACCAAGACACCAAGAAAACCAATGCTGCCTTTGGCAGTTCTTGGTGTCTTGGTGTCTTGGTGGTGAGTTACTTCTTCAAGTCGTTGAGGGCGGAGACGAGACGCTCGGCGGCGCCCTGGGTGCGCTCGCGGGGTGTGGCGTAGGAGAACCGGATCCAGTCCCCGCCGTAGGGGCTGAAGAAGGCGCCGGGCACGATGGCCACACCGTAGTTCTCAGCCAGATACTGGCCCATGGGCTCGGAGTCGGCCCAGCCCTTGCCCTGAAGCGAGTCGGCGACGTTGATGAAGGCGTAGTAGCCCTGCCCGATGATGTGGGTGAGGCCCTGCTCCTTGAGGTAGCCCTTGAGCCAGGCGCGGCTGGCCCGGGTGGGCTCGATGATGGGCGCGGCGGCGTTGAGCAGGCCCTGCTCGTAGGCGGCCATGGCCACGGCCAGGCTGAAGAACGACGGGATCACCGTGTGCGAGGCCTGGGCCACGATCATCTTCACCACGGCCTCGGGGGCCAGCAGGTGGCAGTTGCGGATGTTGGAGCCGCCCAGGCACTTGGTGATGCCGTCCAGCACCATGATGCGGCTGCGGAGCG
>CAIMQW010000008.1 GCA_903843705.1 uncultured Holophagaceae bacterium
CGGTGAAGGCGGCGCCCAGGCCAGGCCCCCGGCTGTAGGCCTGCACCTTCCCCCCGTGGCGGGCGGCGATCTCCTTCACCAGGAAGAGGCCCAGGCCCGTACCGGCCACCTGGCGGGTCATCTCGTCGCCCACCCGGAAGAACCGGTGGAACACCCTGGGTAGATCCTTGGGGGCGAGACCGTGGCCCAGGTCGCTGACCACGAGCAGCACCTCGTCGCCGTCCCCGTCCAGGGTGACCGTGGTCTCCCGGGGCTCCGCCGCGTACTTGTAGGCGTTCGACAGCAGATTCTCGATCACGGTGCCCAGGGCCTTGAGGTCTGCATCCACCCAGAGGGGCTCCGAGGTGAACTCCAGCCTGAGCCCAAGTTCGCCCGCGCCCAGCCGCTGGTCCATGGCTTCGCAGACGGTCCGGAGCCAGGGCCCCAGCTCCAGGGGCACCAGGTGCAGCACCAGGCTGCCGGATTCCGCCCGGGCCACGTCCAGCAGGTTGCCCACCAGCTCGTTGAGCCGCTCCAGGTCCTTTTCCATGAGGGTCCGGATGCGGGTCCGCTGCTCCTCCGGCAGGGTGCGGGTGAACAGGGTCTCGGTCCAGACGCGCAGGGAGGCGATGGGGGTCTTGAGCTCATGGGTGACGGCGGAGGTGAAGTTGCGCTGTCGCAGCCGCAGGTCCAGCTCCTCGGACAGCTTTCGGTAGAGCATCATCAGGCCTGAGATCACCACGATCACCATGAAGGCGCCTTCGGTGGTGGCCCGGAAGACGGAATGCCAGCGCTGGTTGCGCAGCTCGGCCAGGGGTTCAGGCCGCAGGGACAGGAAGGCTGCGCCGTCCAGGAGAGCGAGGTCGTCGGGGGAGAGTGGCGAGGGCACCACCGCCACATGGGGGTAGCTCCGCTGGATGGCCTGCCGGCGCGCCTCAAGGCTGGGCAGGGCCGGGAGCTGGCCCTCCACGGCACCGATCCGGGAAGAACGGTCCGGCCGGGCATGGATGGCGTTCAGGATGCTGAGGCTGTCCAGCTGCCAGGCCTCGGCGCGGCTGGCTTGCAGGGCATGGGAGCGGGCCTCCAGCAGGCGCCTGGACTCCCGGATCTGGACACTGATCCACCAGCCCACCTGGACGCAGAGCACCAGCGAGACGGCCAGGAATATGATCCGTTGGAGGGAGAAGGTAGGGGCGCGGTTCGCCATGTACCCATCTTGGACGAATTCTGCACCCCTTGGCAGCACTGCTGTGGGAGGCCATGCTGGGAGACCATGTCCAGCTCGAACGATTCTTCGGGTCCAAAACCGATTCCGCCCCCCGCTAAGACCAGTTCGGGTCCCCGGCAGCTGCCCAGCGTGCCGACGGCGCGGCCTCAGGGCGCCGAGATGCTGGCGGAGCTGATGCAGACCCAGCGGCAGCTGACCCAGGCCATGCATGAGTCCCGGGAACTGCGGGCCAAGCTGGGGCGCCGCTCCCACCAGATGCAGGTGCTCCAGCACGTGTCCGAGATCCTTGCCGCCACTTCCAAGGGTGGGCAGGTGGTCAGTGTGGTGCTGGACGTGCTGGCCCAGGAGTTCCACTGCCGGCGCGCGGTGGTCTGGACTCTGGAGGATGGTGGGGCCGGCTACGTCCCCAAGGAGGGCACGGGCCTGGGGAAGGCCCAGTGGTCGGCCATGCAGCTGCCGGCCCCGAACCCGTTTCCCGGGACGCCGCTGGTGCTGTTCCAGAGCCAGTGGCTCGATGCCCCCTCCGACAACGGCATCCTGGATGACCTCCGCAGCGGGGACGGGTCGCTCCTCTACTTCATCCCCTTCGAGCACCAGCTGCTCCTGCTGGGGTTCGCCATCCTGGCCATGCCCGCGGACCGGCGCTTCGAGGAGGAGGACCTCGACTCCATCACCATCCTCCAGCGGCAGGCGGCCATCTCGCTCTATAACGCCTGGCTGTTCCGGGACCTGTCCGAGCAGCGCGACGCGCTCCAGCGGCAGGCCATGGAGCTGGAACGCGTCAACGACGCCCTGCGCGAGGCGGACCAGCTCAAGAGCGAGTTCCTGGCCCTGACGAGCCACGAGCTGCGGACCCCGCTGACGGGCATCCTCGGCTTTACCCGCCTCGTCATGGATGGCCTCTACGACGATCCCGAAGAGATGCACTCCATGCTGCAGGACAGCTACATCTCGGGCCAGCACCTCCTGGGTCTGCTGAACGACATTCTGGATCTGGCCAAGATCGAGTCCGGCAAGCTGGAGACCCATCCCGAGCCCTTCAGCCTCGCGGTGCTGCTAGATGAGGTCCGGCCCATCGCTGAGGCCTATCCGCGCAAGGCGGGGGTGGAGCTGGTCTGGCCGGATCTCAGCAACATCCCCGAGGTCATCGTGGATCCAAACCGGCTCAAGCAGGTGCTGCTCAACCTGCTCTCCAACGCCCTCAAGTTCACCAAGGAAGGCACCGTGTCCATCCAGGTGGAGCGGCACCCCGGCATCGTCACCCTCTTCGTGGTGGATACAGGCATCGGGGTTAGCCTCGAGTCCCAGGCCCGGCTCTTCCAGAAGTTCGCCCAGGCCGAGGGGGGCCACAGCCGGGAGTATGGCGGCACGGGCCTGGGCTTGGTGATATGCAAGCACCTCATGGAGATGATGGGCGGCACCATCAGCCTGAGCAGCGAAGGCCTGGGCCACGGCAGCAGCTTAAGCATCACGATGCAGATTGCCTGATCGCGGAGCGATGCTCCGCGATATGAAACAATGGACTGCCCGCCTGGAGTCCCCGTGTCCTACCTCCGCCGCCCCGAGTTCCTGCCTTTCACCCGCCCCATGGTGGGGGAGGAGGAGATCGCTGAGATTATCGACACGATCCACAGCGGCTGGATCACCACGGGGCCCAAGTCGGCGAAGTTCGAGGAGGCGCTGCAGGCCTACAACGGCGTGCCGCACTGCCTGGCCATGAACAGCGCCACCACGGCCCAGGAGATCACCATGCAGGTCCTCGGGCTCCAGCCCGGCGACGAGGTCATTACCACCTCGCTGACCTGGGTGAGCACCCTCAGCACCATCGTCCTCCAGGGGGGCGTGCCGGTACTGGTGGACATCGATCCGGTGACCCTGAACCTCGACCCGGCGAAGCTGGAGGCGGCCATCACGCCCCGCACCGTGGGCATCATCCCCGTGCACCTCACGGGCCTGCCCTGTCCCATGGCGGCCATCTGGGCCATCGCCGAGCAGCGCGGCCTCTGGGTGGTGGAGGACGCGGCCCAGGCCATGGGCGCCCACTACAAGGGCACCAAGATCGGCGGCAATCCCCGATCAGTGATGAGTGTGTACAGCTTCCACCCAAACAAGAACATGACCACGGGAGAAGGTGGCGCCATCGCCTTCTTCAAGGACGACTATGAGAGCCGCATCAAGCGCCTGCGGTTCCACGGCATCGACCGGGACGCCTGGAAGCGCTTCGCCAAGGAGGGCAGCCCCCACACGGAGGTCTTCGAGCCCGGGCGCAAGGCCAACTTCATGGACCTGCAGGCGGCCATGGGCCTCCACCAGATCCAGAAGCTGGATGGCTTCAATGCCCGCCGGGGCGTGCTGTTCCACCGCTACCTGGAGCTGCTGGGGGACCTGGAGGAGCTGCTCCTGCCCTGGCCGGGCGACGCCGATCACGGGCACTGCTTCCACCTCTTTGTGCTGCGCATCCACCCCGAGAAACTGGGCCTGGGCCGGGACGCCTTCGTGGCGGCCCTCAAGGAGGAGAACATCGGCACCGGCATCCACTACCGGCCGGCCCATGTGCACCCCTGGTACCGGGACTTCTATGCGGCCCATCCCCAGCACCTGCCCAAGGATGGCCTGCCCCACAGCGAGTGGAGCGGGGAGCGTCTGCTCAGCCTGCCGCTCTGGCCGGGACTGACCGAGGCGGACCAGGACCAGGTGGTGGCGGCCATCCGCCAGGTCATCGCCCGGGCCAGGGTCGGGACTCGCCACCAGGCTTAAGTGGGAATTACCTAGCGGACGCTGGCTGCCGATAGGTCCTCAAGGGAAGGCTCCCTTGCTGAACCTCGCGATCATCCTGATGTCGGTGGCGCTGCAGATCGCTGCGGCGGGCTTTGCTGTCCGCATCAACCGGACCGCCCGGAAGCCACTCGCCTGGATGCTGCTGTCCCTGGCGCTGGTGCTCATGGCGGCCCGTCGCCTCTACGTGCTGGTGGAAGTGTCTGAGGTCGGCATGCCCTCGCAGCTGCTACCCAACGAGGTCCTGGGTCTGATCATCTCAGGGCTGATGCTGACGGGGGTGCTCCTCATCCGGGGTCTCTTCCGGTCCAAGGCCGAGCAGGTCGCCGGACAGCGGGAGGCGGCCACCCGCGCCATGGCCGAGGCAGACAAGCTGAAGGCCGTCATGGCCGCTACGCCCGTGCCCCTCTGGATCGCCGAAGACCCCCTCTGCGCCGTCATCCGCGGGAATGCCGCCGCCGAGGCTCTCCTCCGCATGCCCCCCAGGGCGAACCACTCGAAATCAGCCTCCCCTGGGGAGTCGCCTGGGCACTTCCGCCTGCTCCGGGAGGGTCGGGAGCTGCTGCCGGAGGAGATGCCCATGCAGCAGGCCGCCTTGTTCGGGGAACGGGTCCAGGGGCTGCCGCTGGATTTGGCCTTTGCGGATGGCCAGGTCCGGCAGCTCATGGGCTACGCCACGCCCCTTCGGGATGCCGAGGGACACATCCATGGTGCGGTGTGCTGCATGGTCGATGTCACGGACCTCCGGCGCGTCGAGGAGGCCCTGCGGGCCAGCGAGGCCAAGGTCCAGCAGAACGCGGATCGGCTTGGCGCCCTGGTACGCCTTAACCAGGTGGAAGGCGCCAGCATCCGGGAGATCCTCGACTACGGCCTGGACGAGGCGGTGGCCCTCACGGGCAGCGTCATTGGTTACATCTATTTCTATGATGAAGGCACCCAGGAGTTCACCCTCCACTCCTGGTCCAAGGAGGTCATGCCGGCCTGTGCCGTCCTGAATCCCATGACGGCCTACAAACTGGAAAAGACGGGCCTCTGGGGTGAGGTGGTGCGTCAGCGCCGACCGATCCTGCGCAACGACTTCTCGGTGCCGGACCCCTTGATGAAAGGCCGGCCCGAAGGCCACGCGCCCCTCTCCCGGTTCATGAGTGTCCCGCTCTTCAGTGGCAGTCAGATCGTGGCGGTGGTTGGCGTTGGGAACAAGCTGGAACCCTATGAAGAGCAGGACATCGAGCAGTTGACCCTCTTCATGAATGGCTTGTGGAGCATCGTTGAGCGCCGCAAGGCTGAGGAGGCTCTGGTCAAGGCCCGGAAGATGGAGAGCCTAGGCCTGCTCTCCGGGGGCATCGCTCATGACTTCAACAACATCTTCCAGGCCATGGTGGCCAACCTGGAGATGGCCGAGACTGCCATGCCCGAAGACTCCCGCGGGCACCTCTACCTGCAGCGGCTGAAGACCGCCCTGGATAGGGCCAGCCGCCTCAGCCGCGACATCCTGCACAGCTCCGGCGGGGACCTCCGGCGCCCGGAATCCCTGGAGCTCACCCCCCTCATCGCGGAGGTGCTCGACCGCCTGCGGCTGCCGGTGCTGCGGGACTTCTCTCAGAGCCTGCCTCGGGTCATGGTGGATCCCCTCCTGGTGGGCCGCGTGGTGGAAGGTCTGGTCACCAATGCCCAGGAGGCCAACTCCTCCCAGGGCATCGTCCGCGTCCGCACCTACCTGCGGACGGTCACGCCCCTGGATCTGGGCACTGGACATTGGCCCAAGCCCGTGGAGCCAGGCTCCTACGCCGTGCTCGAAGTCTCGGACCAGGGCCATGGCATCGAGGCGGCGAGCCTGCCCGACATCTTCGATCCGTTCTACTCCACCCGGGACCTGGGCCGAGGCCTGGGCTTGCCGGCGGCCCTGGGCATTGTGCGGAGCCACCGGGGAGGCCTCCAGGTCGAGAGCATCCTCGGTGTTGGCAGTGTGTTCCGGGTGCACTTCCCCTCGCCGGAGGCTCAGGAGAACCTGCCGGTCGCGCCGGTGGAGGGCCACCGCGCCCGGAACCTCGTGCTCCTGGCAGATGACGAGGTGGAACTGCGCGAAGTCATGGCCGAGATGCTGGAGAGCTGGTTCGGTCTGGAGGTGGTGCCCGTCGCCGATGGGCAGGAGGCCCTCGATGCCTTCAACCAGCGGCCGGAGGTCTTTGACCTGGTGATCCTGGATGCCACCATGCCCCGCTTGGGGGGCGTCGAAGCCTTCAAGGCCATGCGGGCCGTCCGGCCGGGCCTGCCCGGGATTCTCTGCAGCGGCTACGCCCTGCCGGCCTCCCGGGACGAGGCCATCACCCAGGGCTTCGCCGACTTCCTGAAGAAGCCCTTCAGCAGTGTGGAGCTGGAGGCCATGCTCAACCGGGTCATGGGCCGGCAGAAAACCCCCACCTAAGCACCCCTGGACCTCAGCCCAGCCGCTCGTGGGGCAGGGCGGGCACGGGGGCGTAGAGGGTGCTGTGGGAATCCACCATGTAGAGGTTCCCGACCTTGCCCGTGTAGGCGCAGGCAAACTGCTGGATCTGGTCGGCAAAGCGGGTCTGTTCGTCCCGATCCCGGAACATGGGTCCCCACATGGGATTGAAGGCGGCTTCCACCGTGGCCATGAGCCGGTCTAGCTCCAGGTTCTGCAGCTCTGCCCGCCGCTGAAGCGCCTCGGCGCTGGCCGCCAGGTGGGCCGCCTCGTGGTCCAGGGCCACGGTGGCATCCGGGCTGAGGCGGGGCCCCAGCAAATGGCGCCGCACCCGGTTCCGCTTCCACTGGTCCAGGAGCACCGAGGCGCGGCGGAGGGTCCGCCGCCGTGCGGTCTCCAGCCGCAGGAGGGCCCGCAGCTCATCTGCCTTCGCCTCCAGCAGTCTCAGCTCCCGCTCCAGCTCGGGCACCAGCAGCAGGGTGCGCCAGGAGGCGTTCTTCTTCGAGCGGAGCACATCACCATAGATGTGGTCGCCCACATAGAGCACCTGCTCGCCCTGGGCGCCGAGGAGGGCCTCCAGCCAGGCGGTGTGGCCGCCGGTGAAGCAGCGGGGATGGCCCTCCAGCGGCTTGGCCTCGGACGTCTCGAGGAAGAAGGTCGGCTTGCGGCTGCTCACCACGACCAGGTCGAAGTAGTCCACCCAGTGGGGCCGGGCCTCGTCCTGCCCATCGAGCAGGTGACTCAGCACACCGTGGGTGAAGCTCCACTCGCTGTTGGTGAGCAGGAACAGCTTCTTGCCCTCGCGCTTCAGGCGGTCCAGGGCCAGGGCCAGCTGGGGGTCCTGGGCGATGAAGAAGTCCCGGTGAGCGAGGATCTCGGCCTTCATCTCTCCGTTGCGGTGGGCGGTGTCGATGGCCCAGCGAGCATCCTGGAAGAGCTGGAGGTAGTTCTCGGCCTTCAGGATCCCCTGGTCCAGGCCTTCCACCAGCTGGGCGTAGAGGAAGCTCTCGGGAATCTCGAAGAGGGTGTCGATGCAGCGGAAGCCCTTGGCGGAGGTGGCCAGGCGCCGCCGGCTGTAGACGAGATCCAGGGCGGGCCGGGGCATGGCTTTGCTGCCGTGGCAGGCCCGCACCACCTGGCGCTCGCGGTTGAGCTTGAGGAGGTTGCCCCGGATCCCGTCCAGCACCAGGCCGCGCACCGCGAAGGCAGGGTTGTAGGCGACCTCGAGCAGCCAGGGTGAGTAGCCACGCTCACGCACCAGCAGCCGGGCGGCCTTTTTGAAGGCCAGCTCATCGATCTCCGGGGAGCGATACCGGGCCAGGGTGTGGTCCATGTCGAAGCCAATGGCCTTGATGTCACCCATGGGGAGTGTCCGCAGGGCATAGAGCTTGTGAGCCGGGGGCAGACGGTCAGCCCCTTCGGTCAACGGAGGCTCGGCAAGAAGCGCGGGATCCCAGGAAGTCATGGCAGGAGTGTACTCGGCAGAACCCCTTGGTTGGTCCAGTCCTGGTGGCGATCAGCCCTCTTCCGTGCCGATGCCGAGGGTCGCGACCATGTGGGTCGCGGAAGAGGCTGCGGTGCTCCCTCTGGAGCGGGGCCCCACAAGGAGCGAATCAGGCCGCAGACCGCGCGCCGGATCAGCCCTCTTCGGTGCCGATGCCGTGAGTGATGCTCTGGTGCCCGAAGGCCTCCCAGGCCAGTCGCCGGAAGCGCTCGCTGTGGCCCCAGTCCTTCTCCCGGTCCATCCAGAGCTTGTAGTGGATGAGCTCGTGCTCGAGGATGCGCCGCTGAACCTGCTCCGGATCGTGGCAGTTCATGCCACACACCTGCTGAGGCCAAGGCCAGTCTCGGCGGCGCAGCAGGGGGATGCTTAGGCGGATCTCCGGGTGCCACTTGCCTCGCAAGTCCTTCTCAAGGACAAACAGGCCGGCGCAGCGCAGCATGCGCGGCGACCAGACTACCGGCGGTGGCGCGATGTCCCACCCCGCCTCGCGGAGGATGGCCTGGGCGCGCTGGCGGAGGGTGAGCTGTCCCGGCGCAGACGCCATGCCCTACTTCCGGGCCCTCTCGGCAGCTTTGAGGTGCTTGTACGAGCCCACCATCAGGTTGGGGCCGTGCTCTTCGATGCCCGCCTCCAGGGTCTCGGTGCCGTAGTAGAACTGCTGGTTGATGAAGCTGAGCTGCGGCGCACCCAGCTCGGGGAGGCTGCGGAGTACGGCGGAGGCCAGGTGCACCAGGGCGTCTGAGGTCTGGTACTGGAGGAGGATGCTCCGGTCCAGCAGCAGGTGATCCTCATAGCGGTTCGAGGGCCGGGAGTAGAAGAGGCTCTTCCCGTCGAAGAGGATCTGGGTGCCGTCCGTGGCGACGGTGAAGACCTTGCCCTTGTCCGTCACATCGAACTGGAAGGTCGTGCCCTTCTTGAAGGCCAGCATGAGGGCCAGAAACTTGGGGTGCTGCAGGTAGGCCGAACCCAGGTTCACCTTCTTCTGGACAGGGCGCACTTCCTTGGCGGTGGGGCCGTACATCATGTGGTTGTAGCGCAGTGCCTCAGCGCGTTCCTGGGGGGTCTGCCGCTTTTCTTTCACTTTTTTCGGGGCTTTTCCCGGAGGTGCAGTCATGGGATTCCTCAGTGCTCGTCGTGGCCAGACTCATTGTGGCACAAGGGGAAGGGGGCTGTCCCGGACCCCCGGCGGCCCGGGTCAGAAGTCGAAGGTGGGTCCGCTGAGGGTTTGGGCCTCGAGGATCTGGCCCTGGGGATCCAGGGTCACGAGGCCCTGGGCCTGGCGGGGCGTGAGCTGGCTGAGCTGCTGGAGGGCCTGCCCGCGCAGCTCGGGGCTGCCGCCCTCGGCGCTCTCGAAGAACACCGCGCCCACCCGGTAGGTCTGCTTGGCCTCCTGGGACAGGTGCAGCTCGCGGAGCTGCCGCTCGTCTACGGAGTTGGGGGCGTCAGTCATGAGGCAGCGGGCCTGGGCGGTCTTGGGGAAGGCGATCACCTCGCGGATGTTGTCCACGCCCGCCAGCAGCATGACGAGGCGATCCAGGCCCAGGGCCAGGCCGCCGTGGGGCGGCGCGCCGTAGCTGAGGGCATCCAGCAGGAAGCCGAACTTCTCGCGGGCCTCGGCCTCACCGATGCCGATGGTGCGGAACATGCGGCTCTGGGTCCCGGCGTCGTGGATGCGGATGCTGCCGCCACCCACCTCGAAGCCGTTGAGCACCAGGTCGTAGGCCAAGGCGCGGCAGGCGCCGGGGTTCGTCTCCAGCAGCTCCAGGTCATCGGGGTGGGGGCTGGTGAAGGGATGGTGGCAGGCGATGAAGCGCTGGTGCTCTTCGCTCCAGTCGAGCAGTGGGAAGTCTACGACCCATAAAAACGCATACGCGTTTTTATCCATTAAAAGAGTAGAAAGGGATGGGTTGGGTTCATTGGTCGCAAGCTCTGCTGCGATTTTTACGCGGAGGTCGCCTAGGACTCGGCTGGTCTGGGCCTCGGTGCCTACGGCGAAGACGGCGAGGCCCTCGCCGGTGATGCCTAGGCGCTCGCGCAGGGCCGCCTCGTCGGCGGGCTCGAGGAACTTCTTGAAGCTACTGGCGAGGCCGTCCTTGCCCCACTTGGCGTAGGGCAGGCCGCCGGCGCCAGACTGCCGGGCCAGCTCCTGGTAGCCGTCCAGGACCTTGCGGCTCAGGCTGCCCGCGGCCTCGCCGGGGAAGAACAGGGCCCGCACTCGGCGCTGTCCCTGGCTCTCGGCGGCGGCTCGGAAGAGGTTGAAGCCGCTGGCGGCGAAGAGGGCCGTGGCGTCCTGGATCTTCAGGCCGCAGCGGAGGTCGGGCTTGTCCGAGCCGTACCATTCCATCGCGTCCCGGTAGGGCAGGCGGGGGAAGGGCGCAGTGACGTCCTTGCCGACCACCTTCGCCAGCTTGGCCATGAGGGGCTCGACGACGCTCTGGACGTCCTCCTGCCGCACGAAGCTCATTTCGATGTCCACCTGGGTGAACTCCGGCTGGCGGTCGGCGCGCAGGTCCTCGTCGCGGAAGCAGCGGCAGATCTGGATGTAGCGCTCGAAGCCGCTCACCTGCAAGAGCTGCTTGAAGAGCTGAGGGCTCTGGGGCAGGGCGAAGAACTGGCCCGGGTGGACGCGGCTGGGCACCAGGTAGTCCCGGGCCCCCTCAGGGGTGGACTTGGTGAGGATGGGGGTCTCGACCTCGATGAAGTCCAGGTCGCGGAAGTGCTCGCGGGTGAGGTTCGCCACGTCGCTACGCAGCCGCAGGTTGCGCTGGAGCTGCTCGCGGCGCAGGTCCAGGAAGCGGTAGGTGAGGCGCAGGTCCTCGCCCACGTTCTCGTCATCCAGGGGGAAGGGCAGGGGCGCGGCAGTGTTCAGGATCTTCAGACCCGTCAGGCGGATCTCCACATCGCCGGTGGCCATGTTGGGATTCTTGCTCTGGCGCTCGGCCACCACGCCTTCGACTGCCAGCACGAACTCGCTGCGCACGGCCTTGAGTTTCGCCAGCAGGGCCGGGTCGGCGGTCTCCTCGTTGGCCACCAGCTGCACCAGCCCCCAGCGGTCCCGGAGGTCCAGGAATACCAGCGAGCCCAGGTTGCGCGCCCGGCGGCACCAGCCGAGCAGCCGCACGGTCTGGCCTGCATGGTCAAGGCGCAGGTCGCCGTTTCGGTGGGTGCGTTGGAAGTCGCCTAGCTGGTCGAGTCTCATAGCCCTACAGGATCGCACCCGGCGGGGTTGGGCTCAAGCCTGGGGGACAGAGGCGGGCTTCCGTCCGCTTCGCAGGCGCTCCCAGCGGAGGCGGAGGCGGTCCATGTAGAGGTAGATCACGGGGGTGGTGTACAGGGTGAGCATCTGGCTGAAGAGCAGGCCGCCCACAATGGCGATGCCGAGAGGCTGGCGCAGCTCGGAGCCGGTGCCCATGCCGACGGCCAGGGGCAGGCCGCCCAGCAGGGCCGCCATGGTGGTCATGGTGATGGGGCGGAAGCGCAGCAGGCAGGCCTGGAAGATGGCCGCCTCGGGCGTGGTGCCCTGGCGGCGCTCCACCTCGATGGCGAAGTCGATCATCAGGATGGCGTTCTTCTTCACGATGCCGATGAGCAGGATGATGCCGATGAAGGCGATGACACTCAGCTCCGTGCGCCAGGCCAGCAGGGCCAGCAGGGCGCCCACCCCCGCCGAGGGCAGCGTCGACAGGATGGTCAGCGGGTGGATGAGGCTCTCGTAGAGCATGCCCAGCACGATGTAGACCACCAGCAGGGCGGCCACCACCAGGAGGGGCTGGTTGGACAGGGAGGCACGGAAGGCCTGGGCTGTGCCCATGAAGGTGCCCCGGAGGGTGCCGGGCATGCGGATCTCCTGCTGGGCCTTGTCGATGGCGGTCACTGCATCCCCCAGGGCCACCCCCACGGGCAGGTTGAAGGAGATGGTTACGGAGGGCAGCTGCCCCTGGTGGTTCACGGAGAGGGCCGTGTTCCGGCGCTGCAGGGTGGTGAAGGCGCTCAGGGGGACCAGGGCTCCGGTCGTCGAGCGGACGTAGGTGTGGCGCAGTCCCTCCGGGGTCTGCATGAAGGGCGTGTCCACCTCCATCACCACGTGGTACTGGTTCAGGGGGGTGTAGATGGTGGATACGAAGCGCTGGCCGAAGGCGTCGTAGAGCGCGTTGTCGATGGCCTTGGGTGAGACCCCCAGGCGGGAGGCGGTGGCCCGGTCGATGACCAGGGAGGCCTCGAGTCCCTTGTTCTGCAGGTCCGAGTTGACGTCGGTGATCTGGGGCACTGCCCGCAGCTTCTGGAGCACCCGGGGGGCCCAGTCGAAGAGCTCTCGGGCGTCATCGCCCTGGAGGGTGTACTGGTACTGAGAGCTGGAACCCCGGCCGCCCAGCCGGAGATCCTGCACCGGCTGCATGAACAGCGTGCCGCCCGGCAGGTGGGCAGTCTTGGCGCGCAGCCGGGCGATGATCTGGTCGGCGGTGTCCTTGCGCTGGTTGTTGGGCTTGAGCGACGTGAACAGGCGTCCCGTGTTGCCGCCGCCGACAAAGGCCGTGACGTTCTCGATGGCGGGATCGGCCTGGACGATGGCTACGTAGTCCGTCATCAGCCGTTCCATCCCGTTGAAAGAGATGTCCTGGGCGGCCTGGATGGCGCCCGTGAGGCGGCCCGTGTCCTGCTGGGGGAAGAAGCCCTTGGGGATGACGATGTAGAGTGCCACGGTGGCCACCATGGTGGCGATTGCCACGCCCAGGGTGAGGCCCTGGTGGCGCAGTACCCAGCCCAGGGAGCGCTCGTACTTGCCCATGATCCACTTCAGGAACCGGTCACTGGCCTGGAAGATCCGCCCGTGCTTCTCCTCGCTGGGGGGCCGCAGGATCCGGGAGCACATCATGGGCGTGGTGGTTAGGGACACCACCATGGAGATAACGATGGCCACGGACAAGGTCACGGCGAACTCGCGGAACAGCCGTCCCACGATGCCGCCCATGAGCAGGATGGGGATGAAGACGGCGATGAGCGAGATGCTGATGGAGATCACAGTGAAGCCGATCTCCTTGGCGCCGTGGAGGGACGCCTCCATGGGCGTCATTCCCTCCTCGAGGTGACGGGTGATGTTCTCCACCACCACGATGGCATCATCCACCACGAAACCCGTGGCCACCGTGAGCGCCATCAGCGAGAGGTTGTCGATGGTGTAGCCCAGCAGGTACATCACCCCGAAGGTGCCGATCAGTGAGATGGGCACGGCGACGCTGGGGATGAGGGTCGAGCGCCAGCTGCGCAAGAACAGGAAGACCACCAGGATGACCAGGAAGATGGAGATCAGCATGGCGATCTGCACATCCCGGACCGAGGCCCGGATGGTGCGCGTGGCGTCGATGAGCACCTTGAGCTCGATGGTGGGAGGCACGGTCGCCTGCATCTGGGGCAGGATGGCCCGTACCCGGTCCACGGTCTCGATGATGTTGGCGTCGGGCTGGCGGAAGATGCCCACCATGATAGCGGGGACGCCGTTGGAGAGTCCGGCGTTGCGGACGTTCTCCACGGAATCCGTGACCCGGGCCACGTCTGACAGCCGCACGGCATTGCCGTTCCGGTAGCGGAGGATGAGGGGCTGGTAATCGGCGGCGCCCTTGAGCTGGTCGGTGGTTTCGAGTGACCAGGTGGTGGTGCTGTTGGCGAGCTCACCCTTGGGCAGGTTCAGGTTGGCGTCGGCGATGGCCAGCCGGACATCCTCCAAGGCGAGGCCCTGGGCGTTGAGCAGCGCCGGGTTCACGTCCACCCGCACGGCCGGCAGGGCGCCGCCCCAGACAAAGACCTGGCCCACGCCCTCGATCTGGGAGAGCTTCTGCTGCAGCACCGAGGAGGCGATGTCGTACATCCGCTCACGGGGAATCAGCTTCGACGTAAGGGCTAGCATCATGATGGGCGAATCCGCGGGATTCACCTTGCGGTAGCTGGGGTTGTTCGGCAGATTGGCGGGCAGGTCGCCCCGGGCCGCGTTGATGGCGGCCTGCACGTCCCGGCCTGCGGCGTCGATGTTCCGGCCCAGGTCGAACTGCAGGGTGATGTTGGTGGAACCCAGGCTGCTGGCCGAGGTCATCTCGGTGATGCCCGCGATGCGGCCGAACTGGCGCTCCAGGGGTGTGGCCACGGAGGAGGCCATGGTCTCGGGGCTGGCGCCCGGCAGGCCCGCCGACACCTGGATGGTAGGGAACTCCACCTGGGGGAGGGGCGACACCGGCAGGAACTGGTAGGCAATGGTGCCAAGCAGCGCCAGCGCCACCGTCAACAGCGTGGTGGCGACGGGCCGGTGGATGAAGGGGGCGGAGATGCTCACCGCAAGGCCTGCGGCACTTGTTCCAGGCGTGCCGCCTGGAGAGCGCTGCCGCCAGTGCGGCAGCAGGGCTTGGGGGGTGACAGCAGGATCATGCTTTTTCGCTTTTGGGCGAAGCCCTGTGCGCACCGCGCAAGCGGCGCGAAAGACGGTCGAAGGCCAGGTAGATGACGGGCGTCGTATAGAGGGTCAGCACCTGGCTGAAGATGAGCCCGCCGACGATCACGATGCCCAGGGGCCGCCGCAGCTCGGCGCCCACGCCGCTGCCCAGGGCTAGGGGCACACCGCCCAGCATGGCCGCCAGGGTGGTCATGATGATGGGGCGGAAGCGCAGCAGGGAGGCCTGGTAGATGGCCTGCTCAGGGGGCAGACCCTCCTTGCGCTCGGCCTCCAACGCGAAGTCGATCATCATGATCGCGTTCTTCTCCACGATGCCGATGAGCAGGATGATACCGATGAGGGCGATGACGCTGAAGTCCGTGCGGCAGAGCATGAGCGACAGCAGGGCGCCCACGCCCGCGGAGGGCAAGGTGGACAGGATCGTGATGGGGTGGATGTAGCTCTCGTAGAGCACGCCCAGCAGGATGTAGACCGTCAGAACCGCGGCCAGGATCAGCAGCGGGGTGTTGGTGAGCGAGGCCCCGAAGGCCTGGGCAGTACCCTGGAAGCCGGTCTTGAGGCTCGGGGGCACATCCATGTCCTTGCGCACTGTCTGGATGGCCTTCACTGCGTCACCCAAGGCCACGCCGGGCGCCAGATTGAAGGACACCGTGGCCGTGGGGAACTGGCCCTGGTGGTTCACCGCCAGGGGGGCGGTCAGAATCTCCATGCGTGTGAAGGCGCTGATGGGCACCGAGCCCCCGGAGGCGCTGCGGACGTAGATGTTCTGCAGGTCCTCCGGGCGCTGGTACTGCTTCGGAGGGGCCTCGAGCACCACGCGGTACTGGTTCAGCTGGGTGAACATGGTGGACACCTGGCGCTGGCCGAAGGCGTCGTAGAGGGCGTCATCCAGCATCTGCGGGGTGATGCCGAGGCGGGAGGCCGTGGTCCGGTCCAGGGTCAGGCGGATCTGGAGCCCGGCATTCTGCTGGTCGCTGGCCACGTCCCGCAGCTCGGGAATGGCTGAGAAGCGGTCCACGAAGCGCCCCACCCACTCGCCCAGCTCTTTGGGATCGGCGTCCTCGAGGGTGTACTGGTATTGCGTGCGGCTGACTCGGTCTTCCACGGTCAGGTCCTGCACCGGCTGCAGGTAGAGGCGGATGCCTTCCACCTTGGCCAGCTGGGGCTGGAGCCGGCGGATGATGTCGCTGGCGTTGAGGCGGCGCTCCTCCAGTGGCTTGAGGTTGATCTGGATGCGGCCGCTGTTGAGGGTGGTGTTGGTGCCGTCGATGCCGATGAAAGACGACAGGCTCTCCACCGCCGGATCCTTGAGGATCTCGGCGCAGAGCACCTGCTGCCGCTCGGCCATGGCGGGGAAGGACACGGTCTGGGGCGCTTCGGAGATGCCCAGCAGCACGCCGGTGTCCTGTACCGGGAAGAAGCCCTTGGGGATGGCGATGTAGAGCAGCACCGTGGAGGCGAGAGTGGCCACGGCGACGACCAGGGTGGCGGTCTGGTGCTTGAGGACCACGGCCAAGGTGCGGCCGTAGAAACCGACGATCCGCTGGAAGACGCGCTCGGAGGACTGGTAGAACCGGCCCTGCTCCTCCGGGGGCGTGTGCTTGAGCAGCTTGGCGCACATCATGGGCGTCAGCGTCAGGGACACCACGGCGGACACCAGGATGGTGACGCTGAGGGTGACGGCGAACTCGCGGAAGAGGCGGCCCACGATGTCGCCCATGAACAGCAGCGGGATCAGCACGGCGATGAGGGACACCGTGAGGGACAGGATGGTGAAGCCGATTTGACCCGAGCCCTTCAGCGCCGCCTGGAGGGGCGGCTCGCCCTCCTCGATGTAGCGCATGATGTTCTCGATCATCACGATGGCGTCGTCCACCACGAATCCCGTGGAGATCGTGAGGGCCATCAAGGTCAGGTTGTTCAGGCTGTAGCCCAGCAGGTACATCACCCCGAAGGTGCCCACCAGAGAGAGGGGCACGGCCACGCTGGGGATGATGGTGGCGGCGAAGGTGCGTAGGAACAGGAAGATCACCATCACGACCAGGGCGATGGTGAGCATCAGCTCGAACTCCACGTCCTCCACGGAGGCGCGGATGGTGATGGTGCGATCCGTGAGGGTGTTCAGCTCTACCGAGGCAGGCAGGGAGGCGCGCAGCTGGGGCAGCAGTGCCTTGACCCGGTCCACCACGGCGATGATGTTGGCGCCAGGCTGCCGCTGGATGTTGAGGATGACGGCGGGCGTCGTGTTCTGCCAGGCGGCGAGGCGGCTGTTCTCCACGTCGTCGCTGACCGTGGC
>CAIMQW010000009.1 GCA_903843705.1 uncultured Holophagaceae bacterium
CATCCTCCGCCATCAGGGTATCCAGGCTCAGGACTATGGCCGCATCAAGCACCTCTACGGCATCTACCCCAAGATGGGCACCCAGGCCAAGGGCTTCGAGGACATCCACGACTGGCTGGCCTACCGCATCATCTGCCCAGACCGCGCCAGCTGCTACACGGCCCTGGGCTTGGTGCACGGCCTCTACAAGCCCGTTCCGGGCAAGTTCAAGGACTACATCAGCCTGCCCAAGGAGAACGGCTACCAGAGCATCCACACCACGGTGCTGATGACCTCCGGCGACATCTTCGAGGTGCAGATCCGCACGGAGGAGATGCACCTGCACTCGGAAGCGGGCATCGCCAGCCACTGGACCTACAAGGATGGCCGCATCGCGAACCGCTCGGAGATCAACCAGGTGGCCTTCCTCCGCCGCATGGTGGAGCTGCACCAGGACTCCCAGGACAGCCGGGAGCTGGTGGCCAACCTCCGCGGCGAGCTGACCTTCAACCGCATCCAGGTCTTCACGCCCAAAGGCGACCTCCGTAGCCTCGTGGAGGGCAGCACTCCCGTGGACTTCGCCTACGCCATCCACACCGAGGTGGGCCACCGCTGCGTGGGCGCCAAGGTGAACGGGCGCATCGTGCCCCTGAAGCACACCCTACTGAACGGCGACCGCGTCGAGATCCTTACCCGGCTTAACCACAAGCCCAGCCGCGACTGGCTGGGCTTCGTGAAGTCCGCCGGCGCCAAGGGCCGCATCCAGGCCTTCATCCGCGAGGAGAAGCGCGCCCACGCCATCCACCTAGGCCGGGAACGCCTGGAGCGCGAGTCCCGCGCCATGGGTGTGCGCCTGGATGACGCGGAGTCGAAGGCCAAGCTCGATGCCCGCCTGCTCGAGATGAAGATCTCCAGCTGGGACGCGGCCTACGCGGCCCTGGGCTTCGGCCGGATTACGGTGCACAAGCTTATCGAGCCCCTAATCCCCGAGCTGGAGCGGGCCAAGCCCAAGGAGAACACCTCCAACCTCCTGGACTCCGTGGTGGTTGGCGACACCACGGGGATCCTCTACACCCTGGCGGCCTGCTGCAAGCCCATCTGGGGCGATGAGGTGATCGGCTACATCACCCGCACCCGGGGCACGGCCATCCACCGCGCTGACTGCCCCCAGCTCAACACCGCCACCCTGCTGCCGGAGCGCCGGGTCAGCGTGGCCTGGGGCAAGCACGGCACCGAGCTCTACGACACGGAGATCACGCTGACCTCCGAGGACCGACCGGGCATGGTCGCCGCCATCTC
Source organism: uncultured Holophagaceae bacterium (assembly GCA_903843705.1). Taxonomy (GTDB): domain Bacteria; phylum Acidobacteriota; class Holophagae; order Holophagales; family Holophagaceae; genus Geothrix. The sequence goes on from CAIMQW010000009.1 coordinate 1,279, forward strand.
CGAGAGCATCCAGCGTGTTGGCATCAACGTGCAGCGCTTCCATGGCTCCGCCACGGAGGAAGGGGCCGGGCTCTTCCACATCGCCCTGCGGGTGCGCGACCGCGCCCACCTGGTGGAGCTCATGGCGAGCCTCCGCCGCACCCGCGGTGTCTACACCGTCGAGCGGGTGAAGGGCTCGGTGTTCGGGAAGGTCAAGTGAGCGTGAACCAGGGCTGGCATCCAGGAGCTGCACAATGACCGCCTGGCACCCGCCCAGCGAGGCGCCGCCTGTGCCCTGGGCCCAGATCGCGGAGAGCCTCCGACGGCCTCATCTGGGACCGCACCCCCACAAGCTCAGCCCGCGCATGGCGGAGGACCCGCGCCGGGCCGCCGTGGGTGTGCTCCTCTGGGGCGACGCCAGCGGCGCCCGCAAGATCATTCTGGTACAGCGCGGCTTCGGCGCGCCCCAGCACGCGGGGGAGCTCGCCTTCCCCGGCGGCATGGTGGAACCCCGGGACCGGGACCTGCCCGCCACCGCCCGCCGCGAGGTGGCGGAGGAGCTTGGCGTCACCGCCGGCCTCTGGGAGCTGGGCTGCTTCCCGGACGGCGTGGCCAAGGCCCGGGTACGGTTCACGCCCGTGTTCTTCCGCTGGGAGGAGCCGGAGCCACGCTTCCGCCTGGACCACGAGCTGGAGCAGGTGCTGCTGCTGCCCCTGGCGCCCCTGCTGTCGGCCCCCTGGACCGTGGAGCGCCTGGAGCGCTACGGCTTCACCCTGGACGTGCCCCGCCTCGAGCTGCCCCAGGCCCCCCTCTGGGGCGCCACCGCCTTCATCCTCAAGTCCTGGCTCGACGTCCTGCGGGACTGCGGCTGAGCTACTTCGTACCTTTGACGCTGCCGTCCTTCTCGAGGTACTTGTCCGGATCCTTCTGCAGGCTGGTGGCGCAGTGCTTGCTGCAGACGCGGTATTCCTGGCCCCGCACCACGACGACTTGGTCCTTGGGGCTGGTCTTCATTCGGCAGATGGGGTCGATGGTGTTGGTGGCGGGCTTGGCCTTGTCGGCGGCGGGCGCGGCGAGGACGGCGAGGCAGAGCAGAGCGGCGTGAAGCATGGGTCCTCCGGAAAGGTCCTAGTTTAGCAGTGGTACAGACCCAACCGCCCCGCGACAAAGCGTCGCAGGACGGCGAGACGTTGCTCGGCCTACTTCTTGGCATTCTTGGGCGTGCCGTCCTTCTGCAGGAACTTGTCCGGATCCTTGAGCATGCGGGTGTCACAGCCGCCGCAGCAGATTCGGTACTCGTGGTCCCGGACCACGACAGTCTTGGACTTCTCGTTGACCTTACCGCCCAGGACGGGGCAGATCGTGTTGGTGGCAGGCACGGGTTTGGCCCCTGGCGCGGCCAAGATCAGCAAAGAAAGCAGGGGTGCGAGCACGGGGGCTCCTTTTCGGTGGGGTTATTGATATCTCAGGCTTCGCAAGAAGCCTGAGCAGGCAGAGAACGCTTCTTCCAGAGGTAATAAATGGCGGGGTAGACCAGCAGCTCCAGCAGGAAGCTGGTGGTGAGGCCACCCACCATGGGCGCGGCGATGCGCTTCATGAGGTCGGCGCCGGAGCCCGTGCTCCACATGATAGGCAGCAGACCCATGAAGGCCGCAGCCACGGTCATAGCCTTGGGCCGCACCCGCTTCACGGCCCCGTGGATGATGGCCTCGATGAGGTCACCATCCGTGTTCAGCAGTCCCTTCCGCTGGGCCTCGTCGTGGCTGAGGTCCAGGAATAGCAGCATGAACACGCCCGTCTCGGCGTCCAGGCCCATGAGGGCGATGAGGCCAACCCAGACGGCGATGCTCATGTTGTAGCCCAGGCCCCAGAGCAGCCAGAAGGCCCCGATGGCGCTGAAGGGCACCGCCAGCATCACGATGCCCGCCTTGAATGCTGACCGGGTGTTGGCGTAGAGCAGCCCGAAGATCAGCACCAGGGTGATGGGCAGGATGAGCTTCAGTCGCTCCTTCACGCGGATCATATTCTCGTACTGGCCGCTCCAGGTGAGGCTGTAGCCCGGGGGCAGCTTCAGCTCCGCGACAGCCGCCTTGGCGCGCTGGACGTAGGTACCTACGTCCACCAGGGAGGTGTCGAAGTCCAGCAGCACATAGCCGTTCATGAGGCCGTTCTCGTCACGGATCATGGCGGGACCGGTGGTCCACTTCAGGTCCGCCAGCTCCTCCATGGCGACGGTGCCGCCCCCGGGCAGGGAAACCAGCACCCGGCCCAGGGCCGCCGTGGATTCCCGGAAGTCCCGCTGGTAGCGCACGTTCACGGGATAGCGCGCCCGGCCGTCAAACACCGTGGCCTGGGTGTCCCCGCCGATGGCCGTCATCACCATCATGTTGGCCTGCTCCACGCTGAGTCCGTAGCGGGCCAGGCGGTCACGCTTCAACACGAAGTCCAGGAAGTAGCCCTGGTTCGTGCGCTCAGCAAAGGCGCTGCGGGTGCCGGCCACCTTGGCCAGCACCGCCTCGGCCTCCACGGAGATACGCTCGATCACCGCCAGGTCCGGGCCGTTGACCTTGAGGCCCACGGGGGTGCGGATGCCCGTGCTGAGCATGTCCAGGCGGGCCTTGATGGGCATGGTCCAGGCGTTGGGAATCGCCGGCAGACGCACGGCATGGTCCAGGTCCCGGACGATGTCCTCCTGGGTGATGCGATCCCGCCAGAAGGGCCGCAGGAGTCCCTTCAGCACCTCCGGCGCCCAGGCGGAGAACCACCGGGGCTTCTCCCGCCACTGCTCCTCAGGCTTGAGCACGATGACCGTCTCCATCATGGAGAAGGGCGCGGGATCCGTGGCCGTGTCGGCGCGGCCGGCCTTGCCATAGACCCGGGCCACCTCGGGGACCGTACGGATGAGGCGGTCCTGCACCTGGAGGATGCGCTGCGCCTCGGTCTGGCTGAGGCCCGGCAGGGTCGATGGCATGTAGAGCAGCGTGCCTTCATTGAGGGGCGGCATGAACTCGCTACCCAGCTTCAGGAACACCGGCACCGTCGCCAGCACCAGCAGGAAGGCCACGGCGATGGTGGCCATTGCATGCTTGAGGACAAAGCGGCAGGGGCGCTCGTAGATGCGGTGGAGGAACACCGAGATGGGGTGCTTCTCCTCCGGGTGGTAGGTGCCCACCAGGGTTTGGGTGCCCAGCTTCGCCAGCCACCGGGGCTTGAAGGTGAAGGGATCCATCCGCGCAAACATCATGCGCAGCGCGGGGTCCAGGGTGATGGCCAGCAGGGCGGCGATGGCCATGGCCAGGTTCTTGGAGTAGGCCAGGGGCTTGAAGAGCCGCCCCTCCTGGTCCACCAGGGTGAACACGGGCATGAAGGCCACGGCCACCACCAGCAGGCTGAAGAACACCGACGGCCCCACCTCCAGCAGGGCATCGAGGCGCACCTTGTGGAAGTCGCCAGGACGGCCGGAGCTGTTCCACTCCTCCAGCTTCTTGTAGGCGTTCTCCACCTCCACGATGGCGCCGTCCACCAGCACGCCGATGGAGATGGCGATGCCCGCCAGGGACATCAAGTTCGCGTTGAGGCCCGCCGCCTGCATGGGGATGAAGGCCAGGGCCACGCTCACGGGGATGGTGACGATAGGCACGATGGCCGAGGGCACATGCCACAGGAAGACCAGGATCACCAGGGAGACGATGAGCATCTCCTCGACGAGCTTCCAGGACACGGTGCTGATGGCCTTCTGGATCAGCTCAGACCGGTCGTAGGTGGTGACCACTTCGACGCCCTCGGGCAGGGACGCCTTCAGGTCCTTCAGCTTCTCCTTCACGGCAGTGATGACATTCAGGGCGTTCTCGCCCTGGCGCATGATGACGATGCCACCCACGGCATCGCCCTGGCCGTCCAGGTCCGCCAGGCCCCGGCGGATGTCCGGCCCCAGGGTGACGGTGGCCACGTCCCCCAGGCGGATGGGCGTGCCGTTCTCGGACTTGAGCACAGCCTCCTCGAGGTCCTTCAGCGTCTTGACGTAGCCTCGGCCCCGCACCATGTACTCGCGGCCCGAGACTTCAATTAGACGGCCCCCCGCCTCGTTGTTGGCGGCCTTCACCGAGGCGATCACCGCCTCCAGGGGCAGCCGGTAGGCCGACAGCTTGTTGGGATTCACCGCCACCTGGAACTGCCGCGCTTGACCACCCACGGTGGCCACCTCGGCCACACCGGGCACGCTCTGCAGCGCGTAGCGCAGGAACCAGTCCTGGTGGCTGCGCAGTTCGTCGCTCCGGTGCTTGCCCGCGCGGTCCACCAGGGCGTACTGGAAGATCCAGCCCACAGAGGTGGCGTCCGGCCCGAGCTCGGTCTTCACGCCGGGTGGCAGGTTCGCCGTGATCTTGCTGAGATACTCCAGTACGCGGCTGCGGGCCCAGTAGATGTCCGTGCCATCTTCGAAGATCACGTAGACGTAGGAGTAGCCGAAGTCCGAGAGGCCGCGCACGGCCTTGACCTTCGGCGCGCCCAGCAGGCTGGTGATGATCGGGTAGGTGACCTGGTCCTCCACCAGATCGGGGCTGCGGTCCCACTTGGAGTAGACGATGACCTGGGTATCGCTGAGGTCCGGTAGCGCGTCCAGGGGGATGCGCTGCATGGACCAGAAAGAGAGGCCAAGCAGGAGCAAGCTGGCGGCCACCACCAGGAAGCGGTTCTCGGCGGAGAAGCGGATGATCTTTCGGATCATGGCTTGGCCTCGTGCTTGTGCTCAGCCTTGGCGCCCAGGGAGGCCAGGGCGGCCCGCAGGCGGGACTCGGAGTCCACCAGGAAGGCGGCGCCGGTAACGACTTCCTCGCCGGCCTCAAGGCCCTTGCGGATCTCCACCAGGTCTCCGGCGGCGAGACCGGTCTCCACCTCCCGGGGCTCGAACTTGCCGTCGCCCAGGGCCACGAAGACCACCTTGCGGGTGCCGGAGTCCAGCACCGCATCCAGCGGCACCAGCAGCCCCTTGCGGGTGCCGGTCTTGAGCACAGCGTCCCCGAACATCTCGGGCTTCAGCTCGCCCCGGGGGTTGGCCACCTCGATGCGGACCTTGGCGGTGCGCGTCTTGGGATCCAGCACCGCGTCCACGAAGGCCACCCGGCCGGGGAAGGTGCGGCCATCCCCGCCGTTGATCTTCAGCTCCGCGGCGCTGCCCACCTTCACCCGGGCCAGCTCCGACTCGGTGACCTCCGCCTGGGCCCAGAGGTGGCTCAGGTCCGTGATCTCCAGTGGGGCCTCAACCGGCGAGACCCGCGAGCCTTCTACCACGGTCTTGGCGGTGATGACGCCGCTGAGGGGCGAGCGCAGCGTGAGGGTCTTCTGGACTTCGCCAGTCTTCTCCAGCTGCTCCAGGGCCTCGGCGGGCACGTCCCACAGCTGGAGGCGGCGGCGGGCCGAGTCCAGCAGATCGCCCCCGGATTGTTTGAGGGCGCCGCCACTCAGGGCCTTCTGAGTGCGCAGGGCCAGCAGGTACTCCCGCTGGGCGCTCACGAACTCGGGGCTGTAGAGGCTGAAGAGGGGCTGCCCCTTGGCCACGGCCTTGCCCACAAAGTCCGCGTAGAGCTTCTCCACGAAGCCCTCCACCTTGACGTTGATCTTCCGGACGCGGGTCTCGTCTGTCGCCAGGCGGACCACCGCGCGGATCTCGCCGCCGGTGGGGCCGAGCACCACCTTGGCGGTGCGCAGGCCGATCAGCTGCTGGCGGGCCGTGTCGATGGTGATGGCGGCCAGGCCGTCCACGCTGGATGCGCCACCCTGGATCTCCTCGATGGGCACCAGGTCCATGGCGCAGATGGGGCAGGTGCCGATGTGGTCCTGGAGGATCTGCAGGTGCATGGGGCATTGATACATCTGCTTCTTCGCCGCCGGGGCCGCCGCGGCGGGATCGGCACGGCGCACCAGCAGGGTGCCGCCCACCCCGACCGCCAGTCCGAGGGCCAGGAGGGTGAAGGAGCGGACCCGAGATCCGGCGCGGGCCGGTTGTTCGAGGGAGGACTGCTCGTGGCTCATGGGAATCTCCTACATCTTCATCGAGGCGGGGCCGCTGTCCTGGGCCTTGCCCGGGGCCTTGGCGGTGGAGCGAACAGCGGGGGCGGCGCCGCCCGAGGCGATGCTGGCGGAGCCCAGGGAGCCGCCAGCCACGGGGACCGTGGGGCCGAGGGCGCACTCGGCCAAGGCGATGTGCTGGGCCTGAAGCTGGGCCTGGGTCTGCAGGAAAGCGGCCTGGTCGCCCACCCAGCCGTTCAGCGCCTCCAGGGCGCCCAGGAAGGGGGCGCGGCCCGCCTCGTACTGGGCGAGGGCGGCCCGGAAGCTGGCCTCGCTCTGCACTAGCAGGCCTTCGCGGTAGAGTTCGCGGATCTTGTGCAGGGCCTGGATCTGGAGGGTGCGCTCCTCGGTGCGCTGCCGCAGCAGGGTGCGCACGGACTCCACCTCAGAGCCCTGGCCCTGGCGGTGGTGCTCATGCTCGGCCACGGCGCGCTGCTGCTTGGTGCGCCCGTAGATGGGCAGGGAGATGCTGATGCCCACCTGCCACATGGGATCGAAGGCGCCCCGGGGCATGATGCCTGCGGTGACGGCAAAGTCGGGCCGCCGGTCCAGCTTCGCCAACTCCAGCTGTTTCTCCGTCTGCTTCACGGTGGCGCGGGCCGAGGCCAGCTCGGGGCTGCGTACCTCCACGGCCTCGGGGGCCAGGGTGGCGGGCTCCGGCAGGTCCGCCAGGACCGCGGCGGTGGGAATGGGGTCCGCGGGCTCGTGCTGCCGCAGGCGGTTGAGGCCGGCCACGACGGAGCGTTCCTCGGCCTCCAGGGACCAGACCGCCTGCTGCAGCCGCGTGCGCTCCAGCTGGGCCCGCAGCAGGTCGCCCTGACTGCCCTGCCCCACTTCGTAGCGGGTGCGGGCCAGCTGCTCGGCCTGCTCCAGGAAGAGGGCCTGCTGCCCCTGCAGGTGCTGCTGCTCGCGGATCAGCAGCAGGGCCGTGTAGCCCCTCCGCACATCGGCCTCCAGGCCCAGCTGCACCCGGACGCGGATGGCATCCGAGAAGTCCACGGCCAGGGCCGCCACGTCCTTGCGGAGGGCGCGCTTGCCGGGCCAGGGCAGCGGCTGGGTGAAGGCCACGCTGTAGAAGCTGGTCTCCATGCGGCCGATCTGCAACTTCTGGAAGCCATCGTTCTGCAGGCCAAGGGATATCGACGGATCCGGAAGCACACCCGCCTGGGGCACGCGCTCCTCGTCCATGCGCACGGCCGCGTCGGCCCGCCGCAGGTCCGGGTGCTCCGCCAGGGCCTCGCGGATCAGGCCGGACAGCACCGGGTCGGGAGAGAAGGGGTCGGGTTGGGGAACCTGGGCCAGGCCCGATGCGGTGAGCACCAGGGCCGGAACCAGACGCGAAAAGGCGCGCATGGGCATCTCCGGAACAAAGAGGTCAGGCCCGCCCGGATGGGCAGGCAGGGCTACGCCAGGGCGTCCCTCAGATCCGGATCGTGCTCAGTCGGGCTAGGTGCCGACCCAGGTCCGGGTCGCGTCCCTGGAGGAACGACACGAGCTCCGGGATGTTCCGCAGGAGGGGCTGCACCGCGACCCAGCCGGTGGGCGCCGGCGCGGCTTCCGCGCGCCGCTTCGCCTGCTCGCCCCGGCGCGGAGCCTGGAGGGCAACGGCGCCAGCGCGCTGCTGGCAGGTGTTCGGCTGCGGACCCCGGTTGCTCTCGGGCTTCGGGCAGGGGCAGGTGTCCTCGACCCCGGCAGCTTCGCCGCAGCAGCAGCTGTGGGGGGAAGTGGCGTCACCGAGCGTCCAATCCGAGACCCCGCCGCCAAGGAGCAGCGCGAAGGCCAGGATGGCTCGCAGGATGGATCGCAGAGGAAACCTCCGAAGCTCCCATCATAGGGCCCTCTCCTATGTGGTAACAGGGAATCCTTGACTGGGGTCACAGCGGAGCGGCCTCGGAGTCAGGTCCGGCGCGGGGCAGCGTAGGATGAAAGCATGGCGGAAATGGTGGAACTGGCGATCATCGGCGGCGGCATTGCCGGCCTGAGCCTCGCCTACCACCTGGCCCGCGCGGGCCAGCGGGGCATCGTCCTGCTGGAACGGGAGGCTCAGGCTGGCACCTACGCCAGTGGCCACAACGCCGCTGTGGCACGTTCCCTGACAGGCCGCGACGAGCACACAGCCCTGACGGTGGCGGGCTGCCGCCGCCTGGCGGAGGTGGGCCTGCTGGCCCGGACCGGGGGCCTCCTGGCCAGCATGGAGCCCGGACCCCTGGATGAGTTCGAAGCGGAGGCCCACCGGCATGGCGTGGCCGTAACCCGGGGCGCGGGCATCCCCCTGCCCGGCCTCCGGGCCGCAGAGCACCTGGCCATCCCTGGCGATGGGGTCATCGACATCGCGGGCCTGCTGCGCACCTGTGCCGACGGCGCCCGGGCCGGGGGCGTCAGCCTCCGCTTCGGCTGCGGCGTGCGCAGCGTCCAGCCCACCCCCGACGGCTTCGAGCTCGACACGGATGCGGGTCCCCTCCACGCCCGGCAGCTCGCCATCGCCGCCGGCGCCTGGGCCGGGGAGCTGGGCGCCCAGGCTGGCTCGCACCTCGCCTTCACGCCCCTGCGGCGCAGCCTGGTCTGGAGCGGCGCGCCGCACCCTCAGGTCGAGCCCTGGGCCTGGTGGGTGGACCGCCCCTTCTACCTGCGCCCCGAGAGCGGCGGCCTGCTCATGTGCCCCTGCGAAGAGGTCGCGGTGCCCCTGCCTCCCCGGGGGCGCCAGCCGGACACGGACCCCGCGGTGCTGGACAGCCTCTTCACCAGCCTCCGGGAACTGGCCCCGCAGCTAGCGGACCGCCCTGTCACGCGCTATTGGACCGGCCTGCGCACCTTCGCCCCGGACCGCCGCTTCGTCCTCGGCTGGGATCCCTGGAACCCCCGCCTTTTCTGGTCTGCAGGCCTCGGCGGCCACGGCATGACCAGCGGCCTCGCCGTCGGCGCCCTCGCCGCAGCCGCCTACCAGCGCAAAGCCGAGACCGGCGTGCTGGATCCGGGGCGACTCAGGGGCTGAGCCGGGGCAATGGCGTGGACCGGCTGCAACTGAGAGGGAAAGCGTTTTAACCAGTGAGGAACGGTGAGAAGGCAGGTTCTTTCTCATGAACTACCCCCACCAAACCGAGACGGCTTGGAAGGGGTTTCGCGTTTCTACGCCGCACTCCGGCCCGGAGGCAGGAGATTGGCTCCACGCAACCCTGATTCCCAGGGTTTGCCCGTAAGGGCGACATTCAACATGACGAGGGCCGAGGCGTGGTCCCGTGTGGCCTGGAG
>CAIMQW010000010.1 GCA_903843705.1 uncultured Holophagaceae bacterium
GCTCCGCCCGCTTCTACCTCGTGGCCTTCACGCCCCTCCTGCTGGTCCTGGGGTTTGAGTTCGCCCGCAACCTGGGACTGGTCCAGGAGGGCCTCTTCTCCGGCTGGGTCTTCGAGGTCGCGGGCTTCGGGCACATGCTGGCCCTGAACATCCCGGTGGTCCTCCGTCTGCTCCAGGTCAAGCAGGAACGCGATGCCTCCGTGGCGCGGGAGCTGGCGACGTCCCGCCGCCAGGAGCGGCACCTCGAGTCCTTGGTAGCCGACCGGACGGCGGCCCTGGCCGTCGCCAAGGAGCGGGCGGAGCAGGCCCTGGCCACGGCCCAGGAGGTGCTCGAGGGCCAGCGGCGGCTCATCCGCACCGTCAGCCACGAGTTCCGCACGCCCCTCGCCGTCATCGACGGCACCGCCCAGCTGCTGGAGCTGCAGGCGGGCCCCATCGCCACGGGCCTGCCCTCCCCGGCGACCACCATCCGCGCGAAGGTGCGTAAGCTCCTGGGCTTTCTGGACGGCGCCCTGCGCCAGGACCAGCTCCAGACCGGCCACTGGCACCTGACGCGGGAGTCCCTGGAGCCCGAGGCCCTCCTGCGGACGGTGCTGGCGGGCGTGGATGCGGATCCCGCCACCCACCCCGTGGAGCTGCGGCTGGAGCGGCTGCCGGGGACCCTCTACGCCGACCCAAAGATGCTCACCGTCCTGCTCAGCAACCTCCTGGAGAACGCCATCCGCTACTCCCCCCAGGGCGGCGGGATCGTCGTGACGGGCGAAGCGCTTGATCAGGGGGCCGTGCGCATCACCGTCGCGGATCATGGCATCGGCATCCCCGCCGACTTGGTCCCCCGGGTCTTCGACCGCTTCTACCGCACGGGGCAGCTGCAGGGCGTCGACGGCAGCGGGCTCGGCCTCTACCTCTCCCGCGAGATCGCCCGCATGCACGGCGGCGAGCTCTCCGTGGCAAGCGTGCTGGGGCAAGGCTCCACGTTCACGCTGCTGCTGCCGGCGGAAGGCCCGCTGTAAGGATTGGTCAGGAAACGTCAGGAAGTGTTGGTCGGTTTCCTTGGCGCTGCAGCGACAGCAGTGGGAGATTCACCCCAGATCCTGCAGGCAGGTTGGCCTGCGGCGATCCGAGCGGTGGCCTGAATCCAGGCACTCCGCCCAACCTCCCCGACCCGCCCTTCCCCAACGACTGCGCCCCATGAACCCCAGCCCCCTGCCCAGCATCGAGACCATTCCCCTGGCCGTCTGCGAGGACGACGGCGAGCTGCGGACGATCCTCCAGGCGGGCCTGGCCCACTTCGGGATCGAGGTGCTCGGCGCGGAGGATGGACCGGCCCTGGACCGCCTGCTGGCGGAGCGCCAGCCCACCGTGGTGGTGCTCGACATCGGCCTGCCCGGTGAGGACGGACTCTCCATCGCCCGCCGCCTGCGCGCCGCGGAGGGCCCGCCGCTGGGGCTGATCATGCTCACGGCGCGGGGCGCCCTGGAGGACCGGCTCAGCGCCCTGAAGGAGGGTGTTGACGCCTACTTCGTGAAGCCCGTGGACCTCCGGGAGCTGGCCCTCGCCGTGCGCAACCTGCACCGGCGCCTGACCCACCCCCTCCAGGCCGAACTGGCGCCCGGCTCCTACAGCCTCGACGCCACACACTCCACCCTGCGCCTCCCCTCCGGAGAGCAGGTGTCGCTCTCGGCCACGGAGCTGCGGCTCCTGCAGGTGCTGGCCCTCAACCCCGGCGAAGTGGTCCAGCGCAGCGCCCTGCTGCACAACCTCCAGCAGCCCGTGGATGCCCCGGCGATGCAGCGGCTCGAGGCTCACATCAGCCGGCTCCGGGGCAAGGTCCGCCTGCTGGATGGCACGGAGCCCCTGCCCCTCCAGGCCTGCCACGGCAGCGGCTATTCCTTCCTGGCCCCCCTGCGGCTGCAGGCCTAGGGGTGAATGTCAGGAATTGCCAGGAAGTGTTAATCGCTTTTGGTCATGCGGAAGCACCCGGAATGCAACCTTGAGGATGGGGAGATCTGGCATTCGCCTGCTCCCTCCTGCTCCCTCCTGCTGCCCACTCAGCTCCCAGGTAAACCCATGCGCCGACCTTCCAGCCTCCTCCTGACGGGCCTACCCTGTGCGGTCGATGCCTTGAGGAACAGCAGAGGGAGGGTTTCTGCGGCAATGTTTGAGCTGTCCTCGGCCAGGTTTATTGCCTTGGGTGCGTCACGCTCGGGCTGAGAGGTGGCAAGGCCCACCACCTGCTACGTGGGTCAGTGTGGAGTTGCGCAATACCTCCAGCTATCCACTGAAGACCTGAGCTACGAGTTCCACCTCCATGCCCTATCCAAGACTGGCCAGGATCGCATGCTCCGACTAGATCAGAATCGGCTCTCCTCCGACGTGTGCTGGCAGTGTGACGCTGCCACCCAGGCATCAAGGTCGGCCTTGGCGTAGAGCACTTTGCGATGACTCAACTTGGCATAGCGGGGGCCACCTCCCATCTGGCGGAGGCGCTCCAGCCACCGGGGAGTGCACTTGAGATAGTCCGCAGCCTGTGGGGTCGTCAGGTAGACCTCCCGGGCTGTGGGCGTGAGGGAAGAAGCTCCCTGCTTCAAGGGCCGGCTTGCGACAACCGGAGCATTGTTTGGCAGGCCTTGGTGGCCCGGACTTGCCTGAGGATCCCCACGCTGGTCAGGGCGTAAGGTTGCGCCCTGGGGAAGGCGCACAGGGGAAGCCACCGGAGCGGCAGGGGCTGCAACTGGCTGCCCAAGGGGGCACAACTCAATAGCGGAATCGAGGTTGAATGCCATGGGGAATCTCCTGAGCCAATTGCGGCTAAACAAAGCTTCAACCCTGTGGAATTTTTCTCCCTTGGAACCACATCAGGTGTGCCGATTGAAGCCTTTTTTATGCTCCCGTAGGCTAGGGCTGCCTTCCGGAGAACGAGAGTGCCCGGTTCCTCTCGCTCCTCATTGCAGAAGTCACCCCCCCCTCCAGATCCGCCCCCCCTTCCTTAAGGGATGTTCCTGGCGGTGCCGGGAGCTAGCCTTGGCGGCTCTTCCGTCCCCCTCGCGCTCCCTTGCGCTTCCTCCTGGCCTTGAGGTCCACGCACCAGAAGACCCGACCGCGCAGGTGCATCCCTGTCCCCCAAGCTTGGCGCTGGGCTTCGCTCAGCAGCAGGCAGTCCCCTGAAAGCCGGGTACTCAGGCAAGCGGCATCGTCGTCATCAAGGTCAGCAGCACGAGCGAGACAGACCGCCGTCCCAGCCTGCAGCACCATTCCCTCGGGAGCGACGATGAGCGCCGCGTCTGCGGCGAAGTGAAGGCCCCCGCCTTCCCCAGGCTCACTTAGGGCCCAGGGCAACAGCCAAGTACGCCCCTGGATTGTGGGATTGGCAGGGGGCTCCTCAGGCATGTCAAGCAGGCGGAAATATTCTTCCCGCAGCGCCAAGAGTTTGCCGATCTGACGGTCGTACTTTTCGAGCACTACCCCTGTCATCTGGGTCCGGAACGCCTCCGGATCCTGCCGAAACCAAGGCCCGTGCTCTCGCTCGAGGTCTGCCACGACGACCCCCATCTTCCGAACCGCGTCCGAAACCTTCCAGCTTCCATCGCCAGAAAATTCGCCCATCTCGCTCAGGCGCCTCCAACGGCTATCCCATTCCTGGGGGGAGAAGAGGTCCAAAGACCCGCCCCAGATCAGGCGGACGACCCTGGCGGCGTTCGTGCACTCCATCATCGCGGCATGGAATCCGGGCCACTGCGGTCGCGCCTTCGTGGGCTTCAGTTCCGCACGCAACCCCGACGAGCCTGCCGGAAAGATCGATCCCCCAGGAGATCCGTGGCCCCCCGGCACAGGCCCCGGCACCTTATCGGTTATCTTGTTTTCTGGAGCCACACTCGGCTCGATCACCGCTTCCGGAATCTCCATGGAACGGATGGCCGGGCGCAGGATCAGACCGTGCGGATCGGGGGCTTCGACCTTAGCCTTCGGGCGGGCCGGAGCGACCGGAACAGGGTCCATAACGGCGGGCATCGGCAGCCCAAGTTCCATGGGGGGGTCCTCATCGCGGTCGGCCTCGATGTCCACCAGGCCCCAGGAAAGGGATGCCGCAGTCTGAATGGGCTCCTGGGGGCCTTGCAAGGGCGGCCCAGAGGGTGGCTGAGAGGGCGGGCGCGAAGGCTCGAAGGGATCGCTGGAAAGTTTCGGCATGGCGGAACTCCTGGGATGGCATGGGGGACAACCCCATGGGTGGGTTAGGTAGGGCAATGGAAGGACTCTGGGGGGCGGTCGGAGGGGGTGAATCCATCACCAGGAGCGGGCCCAAAACGGGCCTCGAGAGGAGGGGCAGATCGACCTCAGGCCGGTAGTCGACACCCTGCTTCCGGAGGACAGACAAGGGGTAGCCAAGACGGCCCGCCCGCTCGAATTCACCATCAAAGCGATACCCCAACCCGGTGATGCCAGCCCCGTCTTCGTGGAACCTCGGGACGAGCTCGACGCCTACAGCACCAAGAGCGTCTCTGAAGGCTGCGAGGGTCCCTCCGGCCCACCCGGACAGGGTGCTGGCGATCCGACCCTTCAGGACCTCAGACCAGGCCACCCGGGGCGGGCCTTCCACTGTCTCAGGAGGCACCTCGGGGAGGCCTGGGGCGGGACCGGCTGTCACCAGCGGGAGGGGGGGCAGCAGACCAAGTCCCTTGCGGTTGTGGAGCCGCCAGAGGCCATGGTCTTTCTCGATTTCCCGGCTTATGCGGAGGCACTTCAAGCGTTCGCCCCGCATCTCCACCCGGATGCCGCTGTAGGTGAGCGTGCTGGCCATGATATGGACATGCTGGAGACCGTTGTCGTGGTGTTCCACCACCGCGAAGGGGCCCTTCTCGAGGCGGAGTCTGGTGATCACCTTGTGGACGATGCAGAGCAGTTCGGAGGGCTCCAGATGACGATCGACCACTGGGAAGGAGATCACCAGGTGAGTGACCGGCTTGCGGCAGTCAGGCCGAAGCTTCCGCAGGAAATCGAACTCCTGGATGATCTCCTCAGGGCTCGTCCCCAGGGGGAAGCTGCCCCCGATGATGGCCTCGGCAGGTCCCCGATCACGGAAGCAGCCCTCCCGCTTCATGTAGGCGAGGGCAGCCCTCGCCCCGGCTCGGTGGTAGACGAGTGTGATCACTGAAGCAACCTCCTGGCGAGCTCATGGGTGCGCTGGCTCAAGAGCTGGAGGCCTCCGAGGAGCTGGCGGTAGGCGAGGTCTTCCTCCGGGCCGTAGCGCAGCCGCCAGTCGTGGAGGACGCGCAGGGACTGGTTCAGCAGGTTCCCGGCGCTCCGCAGCTGCGACACGGTCAGCATGTCCGAGGCCGGTGGCCGCGGCTGCGGCAGGGGCCTGGAGGTGAGGAGGGCCCTCGCCAGCGAACTCACGGAGACGTCGCATTCGCTGGCCGCCTCCCGGAGGCGGGCCTCCTCCGCCGGGGTGACGCGGATGGTAAGGATACGGGTGAGTCGCTCGGAGGGCTGCGGCATGGCGCTACCTCGCCAGGCCGAAGGGTGCAGGTTCTCCGACAGCCGCGACAGCGGCTTGAAGGAGGCCCTGCACAGGGGGTCGAGGGGCATCGCCCTCGCAAGGGGCGCGACGACAGTCGCGAGCGACGCATGCACACACCCTGGTGTGTGTATGCGCTCGCGCCAACTTGCGGTGTTTCGAGCGAACCCCGGAAATCACGCACACGGCGGGTTCGTCCCTAAGCGACTCCCCCCAGGAATAACCTGCGGGAGGCGTTGCTGGCTCTGCCACCGGACACACTGAAGGAGAGGTCACGGACTCTTCGCACTCGCACCCACGGTGCCCGCAGGAGTAGGTGGAGACACCCGGTTCCACGCCCCCCGCGTCCTCTGTAGGGGCCATCCCAAGGCCTGGGAGGACCGGGATGAATGCGGACGGAGCAGCCTCCTCCTGGCACCACAGACGGGCCTCGGCGTCGCCACCTTGGGCAGGTGCCATCTCGAACAAAACCGCGCTCGGTACTCCGTGGGCGCCCCATGGGGTTGTTGCAAAATAGTAGCAATACGAAAAAACGCCACCCGCGTGGATGGCGTAAAGTATTGATTTTGTTGGCTCCGGAGGAGGGATTTGAACCCCCGACCTAGTGATTAACAGTCACCCGCTCTGACCCCTGAGCTACTCCGGAAGGGCAAAGATCCATTCTACCGGAGGTTGACGGGGATTCAAGCGGGAGGCTTGGGGGTGTGACGCCGGTCGGTGGCTAGGCGCGCTGAAGTTCCATGAGGATCTGGCGGGCGGCGGCCTTGAGAGTGTCGATGACGCCGATGCCCTGGTTGGCGACGGCCTCGACCATGGGCTCGTTGCGGAAGCGCAGCAGGCGCTCCAGGTCGGTCATGGAGGCGGCGGAAGGCATGTCCCGCTTGTTGAACTGGAGGACGTAGGGGATGGTGCGGATGTCGAAGCCGTTCTCACGCAGGTTCGTGGCCAGGTTCGCGATGGACTCGATGTTGGCCTCCATGCGGGCCCGCTGGCTGTCCGCCACGAAGATGATGCCGTCGCAGCCCCTCAGGATGAGCTTGCGGCTGGCGTCGTAGAAGACCTGGCCGGGCACGGTGTAGAGGTGGAACCGCACCTTGAAGCCCTTGATGGTACCCATGTCGAGGGGCAGGAAATCAAAGAACAGCGTGCGATCGGTCTCGGTGGCGAGGCTCACAAGCTTGCCGCGCTTCTCGGGATTGGCCTGCTCGTAGATCCACTGGATGTTCGTGGTCTTGCCGCAGAGCCCCGGACCGTAGTACACGATCTTGCAGTTGATCTCGCGCGAGGCGTAGTTGATGAAGGTCATGGCGCCGGGGCCTCAATCGCCGAAGAGCCGGTCGATATCTTCGTCGGTAATTTCGGAGAAGGGGCTTTCGAAGCGGCTGCCGGGGTCCAGCTCCTTCTGGGCCCGTTGTTCCACCTGGTCAAAGATCTCCTGCAGCTCCCTGCTGGCCTTCTTCACCCGCAGGCGCACCAGCGCGAGGCTGGAGTTCTGGTCGAAGATCACCACGAGGATGCCGCGCTTGCCCACGATGGAGATGTGCAGGTTGTCCTTCTCACCCTCATGGAAAAGCAGGCTGAACTCTTTTTCCCCGATGAGTTTTGCCAAGCCGTCCGTAGCCGCGACGTTGCCGGCGGTGAGGGAGGCCAGGCTGGTGGCGTCGATGCTCTTGACGTCACCGGCTGCGGCGATCTGCTGGCCGTTCTTGTCCACCAGGAAAACCACCTTGGCGGAGGCGTCCTTGGAGAGGCGGCCAATGATCTCCTGGAGGAGGTTGTATTCCTCCTCAAACAGCATGAGATCAAGTTTGGACACGAGTGCCTCCGTGGAAATTTCCTACGGGAGGATACCGCATTTTCAGTAGGTGCCGGCGCTGGCGCCACCCTGGGCAACTGCCACGGAAGCCGAGAGGCCGAGGCGCGTGGCACCGGCCTGGACCATGCGCAGGGCGACCTCGTAGGTGCGGATGCCACCCGAGGCCTTGACGCCCACAGCGAGCCCCACCACCTTCCGCATGAGGGCCACATCCGCCTCCGTGGCGCCGCTGGTGGAGAATCCGGTGGAGGTCTTCACGAAGTCGAGGCCGGCCTCCTGGGCCAGCTCGCAGGCACGGGTCTTCTCGGCGTCACTCAGCAGACAGGTCTCCAGGATGACCTTGAGGGTCCCGGGGAGCGGCACGGCCTTCCGGAGGTTCTCGAAGTCCCGCTGGACCGCGACCCAGTCCCCGGCCTTGGCGACACCAATGGCCAGGACCATGTCCACCTCCTGGGCGCCCTCCTGTACGGCAGTTTCGGCCTCGAAGGCCTTGGCGCGGAAGGCGGAGGCGCCGAGGGGGAAACCCACGACGGTACAGGTCCGGACGGCGCTGCCCCGCAGGCAGGCGGCGGCCAGGGGCACCCACAGGGGGTTCACGCAGACCGAGGCGAACCCATAGGCCAGGGCCTCGGCACAGAGGGCTTCTACCTGGGCGCCCGTGGCATCAGGCTTGAGCAGCGTGTGGTCGATAAGCGGCGAGAGGTCCCAGGGGCCCTGGTTGCCTTCCCCGAGGTGGGCGAGGGGGCGGTGGTGCAGTCCCCGGGCATCCCGGAACAGACCGTAGCCCTCGGTGCAACCCAGGAGCTGGGTCATCCCTTCCCGAGGCGAGGCGGCGGCCCGCGCCCGGATTTCAGCCGTGAGTTCAAGCAGGGGATCGATCATGGCTCCATCATGGCCGGGCTCAGGGCGGGCGCAAAGATGGACATAAAAAAGCGGGCCGAAGCCCGCTTTTTCTGGAACCGGTGAGGCGAAGTTACTTCTTCGCGTCAGCCTTGGGCTCGGCCTTGGCTTCAGCCTTCTTGGCAGCCTTCTTGGCCTTCTTCTCGGCCTTGGGGGCAGCGGCAGCCTTCTCGGCCTTGGGGGCAGCAGCGGCCTTCTCAGCCTTGGGGGCAGCGGCCTTGGGGGCGGCAGCCTTGGGCTCAGCCTTCTTCTCTTCGGTGGTCAGGGCCTTCTTGGCCTCTTCCTTCTTGGGCTCGGCCTTGGCAGCAGCCTTCTTGGCAGCCTTCTTGGCCTTCTTCTCAGCCTTGGGGGCAGCGGCGGCCTTCTCGGCCTTGGGCTCGGCCTTCTTGGGCTCAGCCTTCTTCTCTTCGGCGGTCAGGGCCTTCTTGGCCTCTTCCTTCTTGGGCTCGGCCTTAGGGGCGGCTTCCTTCTTGGCCTTCTTGGCCTTCTTCTCAGCCTTGGGGGCAGCGGCGGCCTTCTCAGCCTTGGGGGCAGCGGCGGCCTTCTCAGCCTTGGGGGCAGCCTTCTCGACCTTTTCGGCCTTGGGGGCGGCGGGCTTCTTCGCTTCTTCGGCGAAGACAGGGCTGATCAGGGCGGCAGCGATGAGCAGCGCAGCAAGCTTCTTCATTGGGAGTTCTCCATTGGGTTTTCCCGACACGGCAGGAATTGAGAACCATATAAGCAGGGTTTACGCCAAATTATATTTAAAGAAATTATTGTATTTAGTATTCTTGGAAACCACAAAATCACGTGGCAATCTGCAACCTGTCGCAAGCTGCGACAAGGAAACCTTGCCTAAGTGCCCTATTCCCCGTCGTGGAAGCCGTAGCGCTTTAGTTTGCGGTAGAGGGTGGTCCGATCCACGCCCAGGATCTCCGCGATGCGCTGTTTTTCCTTATGCCTACCCAGCAGGAGCTGGATGTAGCGGCGCTCCAGCTCATCCAGGGATGGCCAGTCCGAGATGAGACCGGGGGCCTCGTCGTCGGCCTCCGGCCGGCGGAGGGCCTTTTTCAGGACATCTGCCTGGATCTTGGCGGGCAGGTCGTCCACGGTGATCTCCCGCCCGCGACTCAGCTGGGTCAGGTTCTCCAGGGCGTTGCTCAGCTCCCGCACATTGCCCGGCCAGGAGTAGGTCTCCAGCACATGGCGGGCCTCCCGTTGCACCTGATAGACCTGGTCGTCCTTGCGGCCAAACTCGGCCAGGAAGTGTTCAATGAGCGCGGGGATGTCCTCGCGCCGGTCCCGCAGGGCCGGCACCCCCAGCTCCACCACACCCAGCCGGTAGTAGAGGTCCTCCCGGAATGTACCGGCCTTGACCATCAGCTGTAGGTCGCGGTTTGTGGCGGCGATGACCCGGGCGTCCACCTTGATGGTCTTGTTGCCGCCCACGCGGCGGATCTCCTGCTCCTGGAGCACCCGCAGCAGGCGCACCTGGAAGCTCGGGCTGGTCTCGCCGATCTCATCAAGGAAGATCGTGCCGCCGGAGGCCTCCTCGAACAGGCCCGGCTTCTCCCCGATGGCGCCCGTGAAGGAGCCCTTCACGTGGCCGAAGAGCTCGGATTCCAGGAGGGTCTCCGTCAGGGCGCCGCAGTTCACCGCCACGAAGGCCCGGTCCCGCCGGTCGCTGGAGAGGTGGATGCTGCGGGCGACCAGCTCCTTGCCGGTGCCGCTCTCGCCGGTGATCAGCACCGTGGCCCGGCTGTTCTGGAGGCTCGCGATGGTCTTGTAGACGGCCATCATCCGGGAGCTGGAGCCGATCATGAGGCTGCGCTTCCCCTTGCCTGCGACGCTCGGGACCACCCCCTGCCCACTGGACTGGCGGCGCGCCAGGGCCCGGGTCACCAGGGCCTTGAGCTCCTCGTTGTTCCAGGGCTTGCTGAGGAAGTCGAAGGCCCCTTCCCGCACCGCCTCGATGGCGGTCTCCAGGGTTCCGAAGCCCGACAGCAGGATGGTGTCCACCCCCAGGGGCTTGGCCTCCCGCAGCAGGTCCAGGCCGTCCTTCTTGGCCTCCAGGTTGATGTCGGAGAGCAGCAGGTCGAAGGGCTCCCCGTGCAGCAGCTCGATGGCCTTGTCGGGGTGCGTGGCCTTGACCACCTCCAGCCCCATGGAGCCCAGGAGCTCCTCCAGGAACTCGCAGGTTTCCTTGCTGTCATCCACCACGAGCACCCGGGCCATGCACACCCCCTGGAAGAAGGTATCTCAAACTCGCCTGGCACCGGATGGGGACCGGGCGTATGCTCGGAGGCAATTCAACGGAGATTTACCATGCGACTCTATCTTTCATCGGCATTTGCGCTGCTTGCAACCGTTTCAAGTCTTCTGGCGGCCGACCTGACCATCACCAGTCAGGTCACTGGCAAGGGGGCCCTGGCCAAGGACGGCAGCCAGGTGCAGCTCATCAGCCCCACCCGGATGCGCGTCAACCACTCCGGCTCGAAGAACGACACCCTCGTGGACTACGAGCACGAGGTCATGTACAGCATCGACCACGGCAAGAAGCTCGTCACCCGCATGACCTTCAAGGATCTCCAGGATGCCATGCAGGCCCTGGAAGACCAGGCCGCGGGCATGCCGGAGATGATCACGAAGATGATGTTCGGCGACGTCTCCGAGCTGTCCGTCGAGCAGCTGGGGCCGGACACCGTGCTGGGTCGCCCCTGCAAGAAAGTCCGCATCACCCTGGGGAAGATGGTCCAGGAGCTCAGCGTGGACGCCTCCCTGCAGTTCCCGGTGAAGGACTACGCCAAGGCCATGGGCATGCTGAACCGGATGCCTGGCCAGATGGGGATCCTGTTCAAGCGGATCTACCAGGAGACGGCCAAGTTCAAGGGCGTGCCCCTGCGCACCCGCGTCACGGGGCTCATGGGCGCGGACATGACCACGGAGGCGACCGCCATTTCCACGGCCCCCATTCCCGCCGATGCCTGGAGCCTGCCGGCGGACTACGAGGTGAAGGACGGGGGCAAGGAGATGAGGGGTGGTCTGAAAGGGAAGCGGTAGGGCTAGACTGGTCGGGGCTCCGACGGAGTCCCTCCCCTTCTGGACTTGCCATGACCGCTCAACCTTCCTTCGACGATGGCCTCGACCACCTGGAGGCCCTAGTCCAGCAACTGGAAACCGGCAGCCTGAGCCTGGAGGATGCTCTCGCCCGCTTCGAGGAGGGCGTGCAGCTGAGCCAGGCCCTGCAGAAGCAGCTGGCGGAAGCGCAGCGCAAGGTCGAGCTGCTCAAGGCGGGCCTGGGCGGCGAATACCGCGCCGAGCCCCTGGACGAGAAGGGTCGATGACCGACGCCGCCGCCCAGGTCCGGGCCGATCTGGATCGCCTGCTCCCGCTGCTCGACGCGGAGCTGACGGCCCCCTTCCGGACCGGGGAAGCGCCCCGGCTCGGAGAGGCCATCCGCTACAGCCTCGAGGCTGGTGGCAAGCGCGTACGCCCCGTCCTGTGCCTGCTGGCCAGCGAGGCCGTGGGCGGCACCGCAGCCCAGGCGCTGCCCGGCGCCCTGGCCCTGGAATACGTCCACACCTACTCCCTGATCCACGATGACCTGCCCGCCATGGACGACGACGACCTCCGGCGCGGCCGCCCCACCAACCACAAGGTCTTCGGCGAGGGGCACGCCATCCTCGCCGGAGATGCCCTGCTGACCGAGGCCTTCGGCGTGCTGGCCTCGGCCGCCCTCGACCCCGTGCGGCGGGCCGACGCCCTGGCGCTGCTCGCGGAAGGCTCCGGCTGGCGCGGCATGGCCGGCGGCCAGGCCCTGGATCTCGAGGGCGAGAAGCACACCACACCGCCCGACCTCGAGCAGCTCCGCCTCATCCACCGCCTGAAGACCGGCGCCCTGCTGCGGGCCTCGCTGGAGATCGGCGCCGTCCTGGGGGGCGCCTCGCCTGCCGAACGCAGCGCCCTCAGGGCCTACGGCGCGGCCATCGGGCTGGCTTTCCAGATCCAGGACGACATCCTCGACGCTACCGCCACCGAAGCCGAACTGGGCAAGCGTGCCGGAAAAGACGCCGGAAGAGGTAAGATCACCTACCCCTCCTTGCTGGGCCTGGACGGCGCCCGCAAAGCCCTGAACGAGGCCACCGAGAATGCCCTATGTCAGCTAGCATCCCTTCCCATCCGGAGTTCCTTGGCGGCCTGGGCACGTTTCCTGGCCCAGCGGGCCAGCTAGGCATGCATTCCCCCGCCAGCCCCTACCCGCTGCTCGATTCCCTGGCCGCACCCCAGCAGATCCGGCACTTCTCTCCCGCCCAGATGGAAGAGCTCGCGGCCGAAGTGCGCTCGTTCCTGATCACCTCGGTGTCCGAGACCGGCGGCCACTTCAGCTCGAACCTCGGCACCGTCGAACTGACCGTCGCCCTCTTCCACCACTTCGACTTCCTGCAGGACCGCATCGTCTGGGACGTGGGCCATCAGGCCTATCCGCACAAGATCCTCACGGGCCGGCGCGACCGCTTCCCCACCCTGCGCATGCACCACGGGTTGTCCGGCTTCCTCAAGCGCGATGAGAGCCCCTACGACCACTTCGGGGCCGGACACGCCAGCACCAGCATCTCCGCCGCCCTCGGCATGGCCAAGGCGCGCGACCTGCAGCACCAGGACCACGTATGCATCGCCGTGATCGGCGACGGCTCCATGACCGCCGGCATGGCCTTCGAGGCCCTCAACCAGGCTGGCTACCTGGTGACGAAGAACTTCCTGGTGATCCTCAACGACAACGACATGAGCATCAACCCCAACGTGGGTTCGCTGCAGGGCTATCTGAACCAAATCATGTCTGGCCAGTACTACCACCGCTGGCGGGAGCGCATCGAGCACGCCATCAAGGCCATCCCCCTCGGAGGCCTGAGCAAGGGCGTGGCCAAGGCCGCGAAGTGGAGCGAGGAGAGCTTCAAGCGCCTCATGGTGCCGGGTCTGCTCTTCGAGGACCTGGGCTTCCGCTACTTGGGCCCCGTGAACGGCCATGACGTGGACGCCACCTCCAAGGCGCTCCTCGAGGCCAAGGAGAAGATGAAGGACGGCCCGGTCCTCCTGCACGTGCAGACCAAGAAGGGCTACGGCTACGAGCCCGCCATGCAGGATCCGATGAAGTGGCACGGTGTCACCGCCTTCGATGCCGAGTCCGGCGAGATCATCAAGGTGGTAGTGGACCCCGCCAAGCCCGCCCCCCCCAGCTACACCAGCGTGTTCGGCAAGACCCTGGTGGAACTGGCCCGCACGGATGAGAAGATCGTCGGCATCACCGCCGCCATGCTGGACGGCACGGGCATGAACTTCCTCCAGAAGGCCTTCCCTGACCGCTGCTTCGACGTGGGCATCGCCGAGCAGCACGCGGTCACTTTCGCTGCGGGCCTCGCAGCCGAGGGCATGCGCCCGGTGGTGGCCATCTACAGCACCTTCCTGCAGCGCGGCTTCGACCAGGTGGCGCACGATGTCTGCATCCAGAACCTGCCTGTGACCTTCGTGCTGGACCGCGCTGGCCTCGTGGGCGCTGACGGTCCGACCCACCACGGCCTTTACGACCTGGCCTACCTGCGCTGCCTGCCGAACATCGTGATCATGGCGCCCCGTAACGAGAACGAGCTTCGGCAGATGCTCATGACGGCCATCTACTGCGGCCACCCCGCCGCCGTGCGCTACCCCCGCGGCAACGGCCTTGGCGTGCCCCTGCAGGAGCCCGTGGTCTCCCTGCCCCTGGGCAAGGGGGAGTTGCTCCGCGAAGGCGACGGCCTCCTGCTCTGCGCCCTCGGCGCGATGGTCGAGCCCGCCCTGAAGCTAGCCGAGGTCCTGGCGAAGGAGGGACTCTCCTGCGCCGTCATCAACGCCCGGTTCGTCAAGCCGCTGGACAGCGTCCTCATCCACGCCTGGGCGGATCGCTGCAAGGGCGTGGTCACGCTCGAAGAGGGCTGCGCGCCCGGCGGCTTCAGCAGCGCTGTAGCCGAGTCCCTGGCCGATGCGGGCCTGCTGCGCCCCCTGCTCCGCTGTGCCGTCGCCGACCACCTCGTCCAGCACGGCGACCCCAAGCGCCTGATGGAGGAAGAAGGCCTCAGCCCCGAACAGCTCGAGCGCCGCATCCGCGCCTTCGCTGCGAAGCTCTAAAGCATAAAGATCAACCCGAAGACGCGAAGGCGCGAAGAAAAGCAAAAAAAGGTTCCCAGACCTTACTTTGCCAGGTTCATGACCCTTTCGCGGTCGAGGTAGGGGATGGTGCGCCAGGTGCCGGTGGGCACGGGGTTCAGGGTCGGCCGGGAGAGCACCTGCTCGAGGAGGAGGTTCCGCTGGGAGACCCGGCTGACCTGCTCGGCCTCGCCCGTGAAGCCAATGGCAGCCATGTAGCCGCCTCCTCCCCGGAGCCGGTAGGTGGACAGCGCAAGGGTGAAGGACTGCTCCGGCGTCACGGGCCGGCCCTGGTAGCTGAGGTTCCGCACGCGGCTCCCCGCGGGCTGCCCCAGGTCCAGGGCGTAGGCGACGCCTTCCACCGTGTCGAAGTCGTAGAAGGGGATGTCCCGCTGGTAGAGCTCAGGCTCCCAACTGTAGGTGTAGTGCCGGGCCGCGTGCTCGATGTAGAGCCTCAGCTGGGCGCCCGTGAGGCGGATCCGGGCCACGCGGCTCTCGTAGGGAGCCAGGGCGTAGAACTGGCGTACGCTCGTCGGCCCCTTGGGGATGTAGAGCCTCGTTCCGGGACAGGCTGCCGCCGAGAGCTGGGCGCCGGTCGCCTGGCGCTGGACCTGGTGGAGGAGCGCCATGAGCGGCGTGTCCTCCATGCGGGACCAGCGGCTGTCCAGGTCGACCTGAAGGTTCGTGGCAGCGGTGTCCAGGTAGCGGTCCGTGGCCGCCCGCAGCTCGGCCGTCAGGGTCAGCACCTCCGGATCACTGGCCGTCGCGTCCTCGGGTCGGAGCAGCCGCCCGGTGCTGGCCACCACGCGCCAGCGGCCCTTCTCCTGCCGCAGCACCAGGTCCACGGCCGCCAGGGCCCGGCCGAAGCTCAGTGCCTGCACGATGGGAATGCCCTTCTGCTCGGTCTGCAGCGCCTGATGGGTGTGGCCGGTGAAGATCGCGTCGAGGCCGGGCACTTGGTCCGCCAGCCGTAGGGCGGCGTTCTCGTCCCCCTCGTGCCCGTCCAGGGGGCCCAGGCCCGAGTGCACCAGGGCAATCACCAGGTCCGCCTTCTCCTTCTCGCGCAGGCGGGGCACCAGCGCCCGCCCCGCGGCCACGATGTCCTGGAAGGTCAGGCCCGCGTAGTTGCCTGGCTCGGTCATGACCGGCACCCGGGGAGTGGTGAACCCGACCAGGGCGATGCGGACGCCGGCCACGGTCACGAGGGTGTAGCCCGGGAAGGCGGCCTTCTGCTTGGTGCCCCCGGTATTGGCGGAGAGGAAGGGGAAGCGGGCCTGCCGCTCGGCGTCCCGGAGCGCCTCCAGGCCGAAGTCGTAGTCGTGGTTGCCCACAGCCATGGCCGCGTAGCCCAGGGCATTCATGATGGCGATGCTGGGCTCGGGGAGGTCCGGCCGGAGGACGTTCCGCACGTAGTTGACCGGCTCGCCCTGGAGGGTGTCCCCGCAATCGACCAGCACCGTGTTGGGGTTCAGGGCCCGCTGCTGGCGGATCAAGGTGGCGACCTTGGCCCAGCCCTGGTTGGCGGACTGCAGGGTGAAGGTCTCCTGGGCCAGCAGGTGGCCGTGCAGGTCCGTCGTTCCAAGGATCTGAATCCGCGCCTCTTGAGCCTGGAGCCCCAGGGTGATCAAAAGGATTCCAAGCCATTGCCGCATGCAGCCTCCCTGCCCATTCCGAACCGAGGGTTGGAAGGGGCCGTCTTCAAGGGTAAACTGACCCCTCACCCAAAGGATGCCCCCCTCTTCCGGAGTCACCATGCAAGAAGTTCAGATCAAGGCCCCCAAGCACGAGTTCACGTTGCTTTGCGACGATATCCGCCAGGAAATGGGCGGCAAGACCTCGCTCATGGGCCTGTACGACCACCACATCGTGGTGCCC
>CAIMQW010000011.1 GCA_903843705.1 uncultured Holophagaceae bacterium
ATGTTGAAAGCGGCCACCAGGATGATGAGGCTGAGGATGGCGGCGAAGAGCCACTTCTCCACGGTGAGGGCTGCGAAGAGGGACCGGTTGGAGTCCCGGAGGTCCGCGGCGTGGTAGGCGGGCCCCAGGGTCTCCAGGACGCGGGGCTTCACCTCCGCGATGGCGTCGATGCTGCGGGTGCGCACCTCGATCATCTCGGCCCGGCCCTCGGAGCGGGCCATGCGCATGGCGTCGCCCAGGTGGATGAAGGCCCAGGACTTGTCGTATTCGGAGCTGCGGCTGTAGAAGGTGCCCGCCACCCGGAAGGCCGCTACCTTGGGCTGCTGGCCGCCCAGGCCCAGCTCTAGGCGGAAGACCGCCAGGGCCACTGTGTCGCCCACCCGTAGACCCAGGCGCTGGGCCAGCTCCTTGCCCAGGATGATCTCGCCCTCTTTAAGCTGCTCGATGGGGGCCGGCTGCATGGAGTCGAAGATGCTCGAGGTGCCGTGGGCGGTGGTGGGATCCACGGCCTTCACTACGACGGTCTCCGGGGGCATCTCGCTGTTGGGGCGACGGAGCAGGCCCTTCTCCAGGCGGATGGGGGAGGCGGCCTGCACGCCGGGAACGGCGCGGATGGTCCGCAGGGCGGCCTCGGTGTCCGGGATGTCCCCGGCCAGGTTGAAGACCGTGAAGTGGGCCGTGGCACTGAACAGCGTGGCCTGGATCTCTTCGCGGAAGCCGTTCATCACCGCCAGAGCCACCACCATGGCGAAGACGCCCAGGGCCGTGCCGCCGCGGGCGAAGCGCACCATGGTCCGCACGAAGGCCCCCTTGCGGTGGGTCTTCAGGTAGCGGTCGGCGATGATGCTCTCGAAGCGCGGCATGGCACCAGAGTAGCCTGGGCGCAGCCCCTAGCCGATACCGAGGTGTCCTTCGAGCATGCGGCGGAACTCCAGGTCCAGGTCGTAGGGCTTCACGAGGATCTGGGCCACGCTGGCCTCCTGGGCGCCAATCACCAGATCGGCGTCCACTGAGTCCTCGGCCAGCACCACCTTGGGCGTGGCGTCGTCAAGGCTGCTGCGCAGGAAGGACGCCAGGGCCAGGCCCTGGAGCTCGGCCACACCGCCGTCCACGAAGATCAGGTGGATGCCGGGCCGACCCACCTGCTCGAGCAGCTCGGTCAGCGTATCTGCGCAGAGCACGCGGCCGTAGCCATCGCCACTGAGGAAGGTGGCCAGGGTGTCACGATCGACCCCGGCGGGCATGGCCAGGAGCAGGCCACGGGCCCGCTTCTTGACCCGCAGCAGAGCCTGGGAGCGGTCGTCGAGGGGAGGCGGTTCCGGTGCAGGCTCCGGTGCAGGCACCGCCGCCGGGACGGGAGGCGGCTCCGGTGCGGGGGCGGGAGCTTCCGGGATTGGGGGCTCTGGATCAGCCTTGGCTGCGGGCTCAGGCTCGGGGTCCTTCTTGGTGGGAGGCTTGGGCGTGTAGCGCTCCTGCTCCTCTTTGTCCGCCTCAGACTGGCGGCGGGCCTTGGGCGGCACGGAGGTGGGGATGGCTCCGGCGCGGCTGGCCACGAGGCTGCGGACGGAGCCCAGCATCCCCTCCTTGCCCGGCTCGAAGGCGATGCCCAGCAGCACGCCCTGGCTGGCATCCAGATAGGCCACGGTGCCGGCCAGCTCCAAAGTGGGACACTTGGGGAGCTTGACCATCTTGATGAGCATGAGGGGCTGGCCCACCTGCAGCAGATTGGCGCCCATGTGCATCTTCCGCTGGGTCTTCACGTCCATGGCGCGGTCCACCCGGACGCAGATGCCGGTCTCCGAGATGTTCTCGATGGTGCCGTTCATGCCGACGCCGTCAAAGAGCCCCGTCAGCACGGTAACAGTGGCCCCTTCCCGGGGGTTGAGCCGGGCGCGGGGTTTTCTCCGGCGCTCGGCCAGGGCGATGGAGGAGGGCACCTCCAGGGTCGCCGAGCCCGGTTTGGTCTCGAGCAGCCGGGTCGGGGCTTTGAAGCGGAGCCCTTCCTGGATGAAGAGCAGGCTGACCTCGCCCCCCTTGTCCACGGTCAGGGCGCTCTGGGGCGCGACGATGACCTTGTCGTCCATCACCGAGACGAAGGTGGCGGGCACCTCTCGGCCTCGCTGATCCACCAGGAGCAGGGCCGCCCGGACCCGCTGGGCGTCTTCCAGATAGGCCAGCACCAGCTCGGATCCCTCCGATGGCTTGGTCTTCTTCATTCCGAACATGGCCATGAAGGCACGGCTCCCTGGGGCGAATGGGGACTTTTCTTTGCAAGTGGCGTCAGCTTGGCGCGGCGTCTCATCCAACGCATCGTCCCAGGGGACAGGGGCTTGATTATTGTCCGAAGGCCGGGCAGCTTTGGCGTATGGATCAAACCCCCCTCCGCTGTCTGCTCATCGCCCGTCAGGGGCAGGGTGACCGGGAGGAACGGATCCAGGATCATCTGCTGGAGCTGGCCGAGCTGGCCCGCAGCTGTGGCTTCGAGGTGCAGGCCCGGCGGGGCCTGCGGCGGGCGCTGATCGCACCCAAGACCTTCTATGGTCCCGGTCAGCTGGAAGCCCTGGCCGAAGAGGCCCGGCAGCACGAGGTAGGCTACCTGATCTGCAACGACGAGCTGAGTGGCAGCCAGGTGAATGCCATCGAAAAACTCACGGGCCTTGCCTGCATGGACCGGACGGGTCTGATCCTTGCCATCTTCGAGCAGCGCGCCCAGACCCGGGAGGCCAAGGCCCAGGTGGAACTGGCCCGCTGCGAGTACGAGCTGCCCCGCCTCAAGGGTGCCTGGACCCATCTGGAGCGGCAGGGGGGTGGCGTTGGCCTGCGCGGTGGTCCTGGTGAGACCCAGATCGAAGTGGACCGGCGGATCACCCGCACCCGCATCAGCCAGCTCAAGCGGGAGCTGACCCACCTGGAGCGGGTCCGCCAGACCCAGCGGCAGGGGCGCCCCAAGGGCCTTCCCCGGGTGGCCCTCGTGGGCTACACCAACGCCGGCAAGACCAGCCTCTTGAAGGCCCTCACCGGCGAGGGGGAGCCCCGGGACCTGCTCTTCGCGACCTTGGACACCACCACCCGCAAGGCCTTCCTGGGCCAGGACTTCGATCCGGAGACGGGCGAGGGCAACCCGGAACCCCGGCAATGCCTGGTGGCAGACACCGTGGGCTTCATCCGGAAGCTGCCGCACCAGCTGGTGGCGGCCTTCCGCAGCACCCTGGGCGAGGTCCGTACCGCCGATGCCCTGCTGGTGGTGGCAGACGCCGCCCACCCGGACCTGGAGGAGCACCTCAAGATCGTGGGGGCCACCCTGCGGGAGATCGGCTGCGAGGCCGAAGGCATCGAGGCCCAGCCACGGCTCCTGATCCTCAACCAGGTGGATCGCCTGCACCGACCCCAGAGGCTGGACCTGAAGAAGCGTCACCCAGGCGCGGTGCAGACCTGCGCCACCGAGGGCCTCGGCCTCGACGAGATCCGAACCTGGCTGCGGGAGCTGATCCCCGGGCCGCCCCGGCCCCGGGAGCTGGAGGCATGGGAGCTGCCGGAGAAGGTCTCGACCGAGGTTTAGAAACAGCGCGGGAATCCTCATCTCCCTTTAGGGGATCGAGATGAGAGCGTACTTTTGAACCGATTTCGCCTTTTTTACGCTATAATAAGAACGCGATGATCGTTTCCCGTATTTACCCCATCACAGATGTCCGCCC
>CAIMQW010000012.1 GCA_903843705.1 uncultured Holophagaceae bacterium
TCCAGTTGGACGTGCCTGAGAGCGTCATGCTGCCGCCGAGGGTCGGCGCCACGGTGTTGGTGCTGGCCACGGACCAGCGAACCTCCGAGACGGCCAGGCCCAGGCTCCAGCGGGGGCTGAGCGGCAGCAGCAGATCCACGGCCAGGGCCAGGCTCGAGACCTTGGTGTCGAGGGTCTGGGGCAGTGGCGGGGCCGTGCTGCTGCGGGTCTCGCTGGCGAACACGGTGTAGTCGAGGCGGGGGCGAAGCTGCAGGCCCAGCGGCAGGTTCCAGACCAGGTGCAGGCCCAGAGCCACGCTGGGGCCACCGGCCGCGAGGCGCAGGCCGCCGTTGGTGGGCGTGACCAGCGCCATCTGGGCGCCGTAGGAGGCCACCAGGCGCCGGTAGGAAGCCTTGGCCTTGGCGGCAGTCTTGAGGGCGGCCTCGGGGGTGGGCGACGCTGGCGGGGCTGAGGTGAGGGGCCGGGTTGGGGCCAGCGCAGGCGGTGCCACGGTCGCAGGAGGGGCAGGCGCGGTCGCGACAGCTGTCGCCGAGGTGGCCGCAAGCGGTGGAGCGGGTGGAGCGGGTGGCGCACTCGGGGCCGTGGGTGCGGCGGCCGGCAGGGGGCTGGACGGCGGCGCGGGCGCAAGCACTGCGGCCGGGGGGCTGGGCTTGGCGACCACGGCCTTCGCCGGGCGGGGCCGGGCGGGCCGGGGTTTCGCGAGGGCCACGGGTGCGGGAGCCGGTGCGGGAGCCACGGGCACGGGGGAAACGGGCGCAGGGGTAGGCGCTACGGGCGCGGCGGCGTTCGGGACCTCGGGTGCGGCTGGCGGCGCCGTTCCCTTTCGGTCGGGCTTCGAGGGACAGCCCAGCAGCAGGGCCAGCACCGCCACCGTGGGAAGGCCCGTCAGGAGGAGGCTGGGGGGACGGCGCATGGGTTCACCTGGGAGGTGGTAGGGGGGGCAGGCGGGAGGAGGGTAATGGCAGATCTCTTGGTCCTCAAAGTCCCACCCTGGCTGCTTCAGTGCGATGACTACCGATAAACACTTCCTGACAATTCCTGACCATTCCTGACATCGTCCCTAGGGCTGCAGCTGCAGCGGGGCCAGGAAGGAGTAGCCGATGCCGTGGCAGGCCTGGAGGGGCAGGGGCTCCGCGCCTTCCTGTTGGCGGACCTTGCCCCGCAGGCGGCTGATGTGAGCTTCAAGCCGCTGCATGGCGGGGGCGTCCATGGGCTGCTGGAGGTTGTGCAATAGGGCGCTGCGCTCGACCACTTCGCCGGGGTTGAGGGCCAGCACCTGCAGGAGCCGCAGCTCCGTCGCCGAGAGCGACACCCGCCCGCCCGAGGGCAGACGCAGGACAGAATGCGTGGCGTCGAGGCTGTAGGCCCCGGGCGGGTTGGTCTGGGGGGGCTGGGTCAGGCGCCGGTGGAGGTTCCGCACGGCGAGGGCCAGCTCCCGGAGGTCCACGGGCTTCACGAAGTAGGCGTCCACGCCTTCCTTCAGCGCGGCCAGCCGATCCTCCAGGGCGCCCCGTGCCGTGAGCACAATGAGTCCCAGGGCCGGACCCTCCGCGGCGCGCAGGCGGCGGGCGATGGAGAACCCGTCCTCGCCAGGCAGGCCGAGGTCGAGCACCACCACCAAGGGGTGCCTGGCCGCCAGCAGGCGGTCCAGGGCCGGCCCGTCCTCGCTGCCGAGTACCTCGATCCCAAAGTGCGCCAGGCCGGTCTCGAGGATCTCCCGCAGCTCGCGGTCGTCCTCGCAGACGGCCAGGAGTATGGTCTCAATGCTGGGCAAGGGGCTGGGGCTCATGGGGCGCAGTCGAAGAAGACGGGCGGGTCGGGGAGGTTCAGCGGGGAGGGTGGGTCCAGGCCCGCTTTTTAGCTGGCCGCAGGACAACAGGGCTGCCGGGCCTGAGGTGAATCTCACACCACCGCCGCTGCAGCGCCAAGGAAACCGACCAACACTTCCTGACGTTTCCTGACCAATCCTTACAGCGGGCCTTCCGCCGGCAGCAGGAGGGTGAACGTGGAGCCTTGCCCCAGCACGCTTGCCACGGAGAGCTCGCCGCCGTGCATGCGGGCGATCTCGCGGGACAGGTAGAGGCCGAGGCCGCTACCATCCACGCCCGGCAGCTGGCCGGTGCGGTAGAAGCGGTCGAAGACCCGGGGGATCAGGTCGGCGGGGATGCCGATGCCATGATCCGCGACGGTGATGCGCACGGCCCCCTGATCAAGCGCTTCGCCCGTCACGACGATCCCACCGCCCTGGGGGGAGTAGCGGATGGCGTTCTCCAGGAGGTTGCTGAGCAGGACGGTGAGCATCTTCGGGTCGGCGAAGGCGGTCCCGGGCAAGCGTTCCAGCCGCAGCTCCACGGGGTGGGTGGCGGGATCCGCATCCACGCCCGCCAGCACCGTCCGCAGGAGGGCCTCGGGCTCCAGGGACTCCCGTGTCAGGCGCCAGTGGCCGGTCTGGAGCTGGTCCTGGCGCAGGGCGCCGTCCAGAAAGCCCAGGAGCTTGCGCACCTTCGCGCGGATGGTGGTCGCCGGGGAGGGCAGGCCCGTGGCGATGGGGCCCGCCTGCAGCTCCAGCAGCTGGGCGGTGCCGTCGATGACGGCGAGGGGCGTGCGGAACTCGTGGCTGACCGTGCGGATGAGCCGTCGCTGGCCCTCGAGCACCTCCTGGGCCGTGGCCAGGGCCTGCTCGGCCCGCTCCTTGGCGACGGCCAGGGCCGCCGTCCGGTCGGCTACCAAGGACTCGAGCTGCCGCTCCTGGCGGTGGGACGTCGCCAGCTCCCGCGCCACGGATTCGTCGCGTTCCTGCTTGACCTGGAGCAGACGGAGGACCACCGGGATGTTCAGGGCCAGCACGTGCCCGAAGCCCGCGACCTCGAAGACCCAGCCGGAGAAGAGGCCCTCCTGGACCAGTCCCAGGTTGCGGGCGAACTCAAACCCCAGGACCAGCAGGAGGGGCGTGAAGGCCACGAGGTAGAAGCGGGCGGAGCGGTTGCCCGCGAGGACCTGCCAGCAGGCGGCGACAAACAACCCCAGCA
>CAIMQW010000013.1 GCA_903843705.1 uncultured Holophagaceae bacterium
CCGGGGCATGGTCAAGTCCATCCAGTACGCCCGCGAGCACCGCATCCCCTTCTTCGGCATCTGCCTCGGCATGCAGATGGCCTCCGTGGAGTTCGCCCGCAACGTGGCGGGCCTCGACGGCGCGGACTCCACCGAGTTCGACGAAGAGCCGAAGCACCGCGTCATCTTCAAGCTGCGCGAGCTGGTGGACGTCGAGGAGCTGGGCGGCACCATGCGCCTGGGCGCCTATCCCTGCCGCCTGTCCCCGGGCAGCCAGGCCGAGAAGGCCTACGGCAGCACCGAGATCAGCGAGCGCCACCGGCACCGCTACGAGTTCAACCACGAATACAAGAAGGCCCTGGAGGCCAAGGGCCTGGTCTTCACCGGCATGAGCCCCGACGGGGTCTTCGTGGAGATCGTGGAGCTGAAGGACCACCCTTACTTCCTGGCCTGCCAGTTCCACCCCGAGTTCAAGAGCCGCCCCCTCAGCCCGCACCCGCTGTTCACCGCCTTCGTGAAGGCCAGCGCCGAGAACCGGGGCTGAGTCGGCCGGGCATTGCTCCGGGTGGTGCTGGAGTATCTGGCTCAGAGAGAGGGTTTGGGCTGCTCATAGCCTCGTTCCAGGGCGTAGAGCCGGAGGACGACTCAGGCACCACGCCCTCTGATGCTCTATAATCCAACCCGGAGCAGGTCATGAACCCCGATGCCACCATACAGCGGTTGTGCGAGGCCCTTCCGGACCTCCGCCAGCGCTTTGCCGTGGCTCAGCTGGGTGTCTTCGGCAGCGTGGCCCGGGGTACGGCAGGCCCTGAATCGGATATCGACATTCTGGTGGAGTTCGAAGGCCCGGCCACCCTGGACGGATTCATGGGCCTGAAGGCGGAGCTGGAGCAGCTGCTGGGGGTCCGTGTGGACCTCGCCACTCCCAAGAGCCTGCGACCTTCCCTCCTGGCCCTGGTCAAGAAGGACCTCCACAATGTCGCGTGAGCCCAGGCTCTACCTGGAGGACATCCTGGAGGCCATCCGCCGGGTGCGCCTCCTCACGGCGGGCATGGACCGTAGCCGGTTCGGTGAGGATTGGCGGACCCAGGATGCCACCCTCCGAAACCTGGAGATCCTGGGTGAAGCGGTCAAGCATCTGCCCGGCGAGCTGACCTCCCGGTATCCCGATGTGGCCTGGAAAAACATCGCCGATTTCCGTGATTTCTTGGCTCACGCCTACTTCGGGGTGGATGAGGAAATCGTCTGGGACATCATCAGCACGAAGTTGGATCCCCTTGAAAGGGCTGTCCAAGCGATTCCCCGTGAGCAAGTCTGAAGGGGCCATCGTAGACTTGATCTCGACGGCCAAAGAGGTTTGGCCCCGCGATGAGCTGGGACTGCTGGACGAGGGCGATACGTTGCATATGGCTATCGCAGCGCGGGCAGAGCGTGACGTCCGCGGCAAACACTTTGAGCAGAAGCTAGGCTCAGGCCTTTTGATCTTCTTCCAATGCCGAATGACTACGCCATCGAGTGCAGCCCCACCAGGTTGCCTTCGGGATCCACAACCAGCGAGATCAGCGCCCCGGGCGTGCCGTAGCCCGTCTGGTCGCCGGGGAAGGCCCACATCTCCATCTCGGGTGACGGAACGCCGAGGGACTGCAGCGTGACCTGGAAGACGGCCTCGTAGAAGCCCTTGGCGCGGTCCATATCTTTCACGTAGATCTCAAACCAGACCACCGGATTGCCGCTCATGGGTACCTCCTGTCCTGAGTGCGAAGGCAAGGTTACCCGTACTTGGGTAGCGGGCAACCTCAGCCTGAAAAAGGGGAACCGCAGATGGCGCAGATGCAGGCCACGGGCCCGTGAGCCCAGCGAGGGTGGTTCACTGCTTGAGTGCCAGGCGACCCAAGCAGCGGGTGGCGGCGCCCATCTGTGTAACTCTGAGTCATCTGTGGTTCGGCTATTGATCTTGAACAGATGGGCCTTAGTTCGGCTGCTCCCCGGCCAACCGCTCCAGGATCGCCAGGGCCTCGAGCCGCCGGTCCCAGGGCACGAAGAGGTGGTCGTGGGTGTAGGCGGACACGGCGTTGAGGCTGATGCCCGCGGCGGCCAGCGCGGCGCTGATGGCCGCCAGGAAGCCCACGGCCTCCAGCGAGGAGTGCACGGTCAAGGTGATCAGGGCCCAGGGCGCCTCCGCCCGGAGGCCCTGCGCCAGGGCCGTCTCCAACGGGAGGATCAGGGTCAGCCCCTCGTCCTCCCGGAAACTGCCCCGGGCCCCGGGCAGCAACGGCAGCGCGACCTCCTCCGCCAGCGAGAAGAAGCCGAAGGCCTCCTCCTGCAAGGCTGGCCGCAGGGTGCGCAGGAGGGTCGAGAGATCCGTTTCGCCAGTCATGGGAGCACCTGTGGGGGATCGGGCGGGGCGCTGCTCATGGCTGGGCCGCCGGGCCGGGGCCACCCGCTCCGGGGTCCGGAGCTTCCTGCTTGGGCTGCCGCTGGGCCTCAATGACATGGGTGGCCTTGCCTGCTTCGAAAATCTTCTGCAGCTCCAGCGTCATGGCGCCCAGCGCGTTGCCGGTGGGCTTCACTTTCCGCCAATACAGCCAGCCCCGCCGCTCTGCCCAGAGCGCCAGCCGATCCAGCCCGTAGAGGCCGAGGAGGACGGCCAGGGCCAGGAGGAGGACCTTCAAGGGCGGCATGGGGGGCTCAGAGGGCCATGGCGTGAAGGGCGATGCGGTTGCCCTCGGTGTCCAGCACGATGGCCCGGTAGCCGTGGGGGCCCATGGGGTGGACCGGCTGCAGGAGCTGGCCGCCCTGGGCGACCGCCGCCTCGGCCGCTGCGGGCAGACGGCCCTCGGCGTTGAGGTAGACCAGGGGGCCGGTCCGCGAGGGGGCGTTCTCTTCCCCGGGCAGGTAGAGACACCCCGCAGCCTCGCCCTCAGCGTGGGGCAGGAGGCCGAAGGCGAACCCGGGCCCTCCCTCTTTGGTCACAGGCTCACCCAGCACAGCCGAGTAGAAGGCGATGGCACGGTCGAGGTCCATGACCGGAATATCGACCCAGACGGTGCGGTTGCTCATGGGGGGCCCTTTCAAGGAAACGAACAGGGGAGGTGTGGTCGCAGGCTGCACTGGGCCTATTCAGGTATCGCTGCTTCCACCAGGAGCGCGAGGAGGGTGAGGGATTCCTGCCAGCCAAGGTAGCAAGCTTCCACCGGGATCGGCTCCGGTATCCCCTCCTGGACGATGGCCAGGTCCACGCCAACCGCCACCGGCCGGAGGTCGATGGTGGTGATCATGGCGCCCGGCAGGGCCTTGTCATCGAAGCTGTCGGAGTGCCGGATGCGCGCGTGGGGGACCAGTTCCAGGTAGGACCCTCCAAAAGCATGGGCCTGACCAGTGGCCAGGTTGGTGAAGGACATCCGGAAGGTGCCGCCGACCCGAGCCTCCAGGTGGTGCACCCTGCACGTGAAGCCATGGGGGGGGAGCCACTTGGCCAGGGCATCCGCATCGAGGAAGGCCCGGTAGACCCGCTCCGGCGGCGCTTTCAGGACCCGGTGTAGGCTGACAGTCCCTGTGGCCATGGCGCGCTCCCTGGAAGACCGGGTGGTCATTGAATCTAATTTTAATACAAATGAAAAGCGGCGGCCCCGAAGGTCCACCGCTTTTCATCACGAGCTGACAGCCGATAGCCGACAGCTAATGACTTATTTCCGGCCGCCCGCCGCAGCCCACTCTTCGAGCATGGCGGTGGTGACGGACTTGGGGCGCTCCAGGGCGTAGCCGAGGCCACGGTCCCAGGTGATGTTGGCCAGCACGCCGATGGCGCGGCCGACACCGAAGAGC
>CAIMQW010000014.1 GCA_903843705.1 uncultured Holophagaceae bacterium
AAGGTCGTCGCCTCCATCAAGTAGCTCCTCTACGGAACCCGACTGAATTCATTTTGCGAGGTATGACATGGCTGTTCTCGTGGGCAACCACACCAAACTCATCGTCCAGGGCATCACGGGCCGCGAAGGGCTCTTCCATGCCAAGGGCTGCCGGGACTACGGCACCAACGTCGTCGGCGGCGTGACCCCCGGCAAGGGTGGCACCGAGGTCGAAGGCTTCCCCGTCTTCAACACCGTCAAGGAAGCCGTCGCCAATACCGGCGCCAACGCCACCATGATCTTCGTTCCCCCCGGCGGCGCGGCGGACGGCATCCTTGAGGCCCTGGAAGCGGGCATCGAACTCATCGTCTGCATCACGGAGGGCATTCCCGTCCTCGACATGGTCAAGGTCAAGCGCGTCCTGGCCGACTACCCCAACAGCCGCCTCATCGGCCCCAACTGCCCCGGCATCATCAGCCCCGGCATCGCCAAGATCGGCATCATGCCCGGCCGCATCCACCTCAAGGGCAACGTCGGCGTGGTCAGCCGCTCGGGCACCCTCACCTATGAGGCCGTGGGCCAGCTCACCGCCCTGGGCATCGGCCAGAGCACCTGCATCGGCATCGGGGGCGATCCCGTCAACGGGACCAGCCACATCGACACCCTGCGCATGTTCCAAGACGATCCGGAGACCCACGCCATCATCATGATCGGCGAGATCGGCGGCAGCGCTGAGGAAGAGGCCGCGGAGTTCGTGAAGCAGTACGTCACGAAGCCCGTGGTGGCCTTCATCGCTGGCCAGACGGCCCCTCCGGGCCGCCGCATGGGCCACGCGGGCGCCATCATCTCCGGGGGCAAGGGCACCGCCGCCGAGAAGATGAAGGCCCTCACCGCCGCTGGCATCACCGTGGTGCAGAGCCCCGCCGATATGGGCAAGGCGCTGGCTGAGCGGCTCAAGGGCTGAGGTTTTTGGTAAGACACAAAACAGGCGGCCCGGATTGGGCCGCCTGTTTTGTACAGGGGGACAAGGGAGCCTGATGTCCCATTCACCCGCTGAAGATTCCTAGGCGCAGCGGTTCCAGGCATACTGACTCATGGCTGTCCCGACAGAAAACCTTCCCCGATCCCGCGGCGGATTCCTGCTTTTTCTCCGAAAAGTCCACGCCTGGGTGGGCGTGACTGGCGCCAGCCTTGGCCTGCTGTTCGGCCTCACGGGCTTCCTCATGAGCCACCGGTCCACGCTGAAGATCCAGGCGGGCCAGGTCGATGAGCGCAAGGTTCAGATCGAGCTGGAGCAGCCGCCGGCCACCATCGAAGCCCTGGCAGAGGGCCTTGCGGTTCGCTTCGGCGTGCCACTCACTCGCCTGCGCTGGCGGGTGCAGGCGCCGCGGCCCGCCCGGTTCGGTGGCCAAGCAGTGACCGCCGCGCCGGTGTGGACCGTGCAGGTCATGGGCACCGCCCACTTCGCCCGGGCCACCTACCTCCCGTGGAACCGCACGGTGGACCTGGAGCAGAGCGATGCGAGCCTGCTGGCGGCCCTGCAGCGCCTGCACCGGGTGGAGTCTGGCCAGGCCGGCTGGATTCTCCTGGCGGATGCCTTCGTCGGCAGCCTGATCTTCATGTTCCTCAGCGGGACGCTGATCTGGACCCGTCTGGCGGGTCCCCGCCTCCTCAGCCTCGCCCTGGCCCTGGGTGGGGCCCTGACCGCCGCACTCATCGCCTCCCGGGCCTGGTAGTCCCCCGCACGGGGCTATCCTGTTGCCATGACGGAACTCATCAAGGCCCACCTGGATCACCGGCGATTGTGGCGGGACTTTGATTACTGCTACCCGGTGATCTCGCGGCGCAGCCACGGTCTGAGCCTGGGTGTGAACCTGAACCCCGACAAGGTGTGCAACTTCGACTGCGTCTACTGCGAGGTGGACCACCAGACCCCGGGCCGACGTCGGGACCTGGACCTGGCCCAACTGGAGCGCGAACTGGGGCTGCTGCTGGACCTAGCGGCCAGCGGGGAGATCTACCAAGTGGCCCCCTTCGACTCCGCCACCCCGGCGCAGCGGCGCCTCAATGACATCGCCTTCAGCGGCGACGGCGAGCCCACCACAGCGCGGGAGTTCGCCGACGTGATTGGCCGCATCGCCCGGCTCAAGGCCCAGCGGGGCTTGGATGAGGTGAAGCTGGTGCTGATCACGGACTCCAGCCGACTCCAGGCGCCCGAGGTGCTGCGGGGGCTGGAGCTCCTCATGGCGAATCAGGGTGAGATCTGGGCCAAGCTGGACGCGGGCACCGAGGCCTTCTACCTCGAGATCTGCCGCAGCCAGGTGCCCTTCCAGCGCATCCTCGACAACCTCCTGGTGACCGCCAAGCGCTGGCCCATCCTGATCCAGACCCTCTTCCTGAGCTGGCAGGGGCAGGGGCCTGCCGAGGCCGAGCTGGAGGCCTACGGCCAGCGACTGCAGCACATCCTGGACCAGGGCGGTCAGCTCCAGGGCCTGCAGCTCTACACCGTGGCGCGTCCCACCCCCGAGCCTGAGGCGCGTCCGCTGCGTCACCACGAGCTGGATGCCATTGCCGCGCGCCTCAAGGACCACTTCCCGACCCTGCCTATGGAGGTCTACTACGGGCCGGAGGACGGGGCCTGATGCGCAGTTTGTTGGGGGGCGCCCTGGCGCTGCTGGTCCTCGGTGGACTCGGCTGCCGCTCCCGGCAGGTGCCCGGACCGGTGCCCCCGGCGCCCGTGAGTGTGAGCCTGGTGGCGGTGGGGGACATCCTCATGCACGAGGACGTGAAGCGGTCCGCCACCCAGGATCCGAGGGGCTTCCCAGCGCTCTGGGCGGATCTGGTGCCGCTCTTCCAGGGGGCGGACCTGGCCTTCGGGAACCTGGAGTCGCCCGTTGCGCCGACCACGGGACGGCCAGGTGTTCCCTTCCAGTTCAATGCGCCGGCCACCCTGCCTGCGGCCCTCCGCGCCAGCGGGTTCACGGTATTAGCCACGGCCAACAACCATGCCTTTGACCAGGGCGCCAAGGGCGTGCGGGAGACGCTGGAGCGCCTGCGGGCGGAGCGTCTGGTGGCCCTGGGCAGCGGGGAGGACCGGGCCCAGGCGGAGGCGACGCAGATCCTCGAGCGCCAGGGCATTCGGGTGGCCTTCCTGGGCTTCACGGACCTCTTCAACCTGGACCTGAACCAGCGCGCGACGGAGCCCTGGGTGCGCCCCCTCGACCTCGTATCCGCGCTACAGGCCGTGCGGGCGGCCAGGGGCCGGGCCGAGATGGTGGTGGTCAGCGTCCACTGGGGCAACGAGTACCAGCACCTGCCCACGAAGCGGCAGCGGGACATCGCCCGCGCCCTGGTGGAGGCCGGCTGCGACCTGCTCCTGGGACACCATCCCCACGTCCTCCAACCGGTGGAAGTGCTCGAGGCCGGGGGCCGGAAGGCCCTGGTGGCCTATTCCCTGGGCAACTTTATCAGCAACCAGGACCGCATGTACCGGGCGGACCACTTCCCCGTGGCCGAAGGCGACAACCGGGATGGCGCGGCCCTGAAGGTCCGGTTCGAGCGGCGGCCCGAGGGCGGTGTGGCACTCGCCGAGGCCCGGGTGGAGCCCCTCTGGACCGAGAACGACTGGGGCTCCGGTGCGCCGCGCCGGGAGATCCGGGTCATCCGTGTGGCCGCCGCCGAGGCCCGTACCCGCGAGGAGCTGGACCGTCTGATGGACGCTGTGGAGGGCCCGAAGGCCCAGCCGGACGAGGCCGCCCGTCGCCGGGCTGTCCTGACCACTCAGGAGCGCCTCCGCACCCTCATCCTCCGCCGCCGCCGCGTTGCCGAGACCATCGGCGAGAGCTTCGTCAGCGCGAAGTGACGAGAGAACCTTCCTTCGTTGACTTGGTGATCTGCTCGGAATCGGCTGCGCCGATTCCGAGTTGGACTGATCTTTCGCGGTGAGCCCTTTTCTTTACAGCCCCAGCTCGCCGCGATGCTCGTGCAGGACGGCGATGATGCGGGTGAGCTGCTCGTCTTCGGTGCCGCCGACGGCTTCGATCAGCATGCGCATGGACTCGGCCACCTCGAAGCGGTCCACGCCCGCGGCGAAGGCCTTGTCCTTCAGCTTCTTCTTGACGCTCTTCGGCTCCAGGCCCTCGGTGCGGGTGGGGCGCACCAGGGCGACAGCCATGATGAAGCCGGTGATCTCGTCCGAGGCTAGCAGGGCCTTGTCCAGCAGGGTGTCGTAGGGGACGCCCCAGCGGGTGTAGTGGGCGCTGATGGCATGGGCCAGAGCCTCCTCCCCGCGCTCCCGCAGCCAGGCGACGATGCGCTGCGGGTGCTCCTCGGGCCAGGTGTCGTAGTCCGCATCGTGGAGCAGGCCCGCGAGGCCGAAGAGCTCGGCGTCCTGGCCGTGCCGCAGGGCGAAGTCGCGCAGGACCAGCTCCACGGAGCGGGCGTGGGTCCGCAGCTTCTCAGAAGGTGTCCAGGCGCAGAGCAGCTGCCAGGCTTCATCGCGGGTGGGCATGGGAACTCCGGTTAGGGAACGACGAGGGTGGCGCGGGGCGGGCCAGGCTCGGGATCCCCCTGGTAGCGCACGGCCTCCAGGAATAGACCCGAGGCGGGGGCGGCCTTGGCCCCCCAGTAGAGGTTGGCGGCCTCGGTGGGGTTCCGGAGGTCTTCCTGGATCCGTCGCGGTTCCTCCTCGCCCAGGGCGCAGGCCACGGAGGCCCCCACCATGCGCCGCACTTGGCGGCGGAAGAAATGAGAGGCGCGGACGCGCAAAAGGATGAGGGCGCCAGCCTCGGCCACCTCGCAGGTGAGGATGCGGGCGCGGCCGTCCTCCTCGGGATCCAGGTCCGCAAACGCGGCGATGTCCTGATCTCCCTGGAAGCTGGTCCAGGCGGCCCGGAGGTGGCCCAGGTCCAGGTTGCGCTTCACCCACCAGATCCAGGGCTTGCCGAAGGCGCTGCGGCGGCGGCAAATCTGGTAGAG
>CAIMQW010000015.1 GCA_903843705.1 uncultured Holophagaceae bacterium
TCCTCGTCCACGGCGGTGATCTCCACCTGCACGGCGTCGCCGATGGTGAGCACCACGGCCCCGCGCTGGCCCGTGGCCTTGGTGCGGTGCTCGTCCACCCAGAAGTCCCCGCCCAGGGCCGCTAGGGGCACGCCGACCTCCACGAAGGGCGACTCCAGCGTGATGAATACCACCTTGGCGGAGTAGCCCTGGATGCGGCCCTGGAACCGCTGCCCGATGCGGGGCTTCATGAGCAGGCAGGCCTTCCACTTGGCGTTCTCGCGCTCGGCCTCGGTGGCTTTCTGTTCCGTGTCGCTGGCGCCCTTGGCCAGCACGGCCAGATGGCTGTGCAGGCCCTCGGGCAGCAGCTGGCCGCGGAGCACCTGCCGCAGCACCCGGTGCACGATCAGGTCGGGATAGCGGCGGATGGGGCTGGTGAAGTGCAGGTAGTCCTGCAGGGCCAGGCCTGAGTGGCCGATGTTGTCCACGCTGTACTCGGCCTTCTTCAGGCTCCGCAGCAGCAGGACGTTGATCATGGCCTCCAGGGGGCCACCCCGAATCTTGTCGAGCATGGCGTTGAGGTGCTCGGGCGTGGGCACCTCCTTGGGCTTGAGCAGGCCGAAGGTCCGGGCCACTTCCGCGAAGACTTCGAGCTTCAGCGGATCGGGCTCGTCGTGGATGCGGTAGATGGAGGGAATCTTCTTGCGGGTGAAGAAGCTCGCCACAGCCTCGTTGGCCAGCAGCATGAACTCCTCGATCATGCGGTGGGCATCGTGGCGGGGGTAGCGGCGGGCGTCCACGGGGCGGCCCTCTTCGTCGAAGATGAACTCCGCTTCCTCCGTATCCAGGTTCATGGCGCCCCGGCCCAGGCGCAGCTTGGTCAGCCGGCGGGAGACCACCAGGGCCTCCTCCAGCAGGGCGCAGAGGGGCTCGCCCAGCTCCGCCCGCTTGCGGGGGGAGAGGTCCAGGCAGGCCTCCTTCACCTCGTCGTAGGTGAGGCGCTTCGCGCTACGGATGACGCTCTCAGTGAGGCGGGTCTCCACCACGTCCAGGTCCGGCGAGAGGGTCATCCAGGCGGTCATGGTGAGGCGGTCCACGCCCTCCCGCAGGCTGCACAGGTCGCCGCTGAGGCGCTCCGGGATCATGGGGATGGCTTCGTCCGGGAAATACACCGAGGTGCCCCGCAGGCGGGCCTCCTCGTCCAGGGGGCCGCCCTCGGCGACGTAGTGGCTCACGTCCGCGATGTGGACGCCCAGCAGCCAGCCGCCGCCCTCCGATGGCGGCAGGAGCTCCAGGCTGATGGCGTCATCGAAGTCCTTGGCGGTGGGGGGATCCACCGTGCAGGTGAGGGTCTCCCGCAGGTCCTCACGGCCCTTCAGCCACTCGGCCGGGATGGCCGTCGGGAAGGGTGCCAGCTCCTGCATGGCGGCGTCCGGAAAGGTGGTGCGGAGGTTGAACAGGGCGGCCGTGAGTCGGTTCTCGATCTTCAGGTCGGTCTTCTTGCCCAGCCGCGCCACCACGGTGCCTCGCAGCTGCTTGGCCTCGGGGTCCGGGTCCAGGCGCACGCTGACCAGCTCGCCGTCCTCGGCCAGGTCCGTGGGCGGCACCGTGATGATCTGGGACAGCCGTGGCTCCAGGGGTACGACGCGCCAGCCCCAGGGCTGCTGCTGCAGGGTGCCGGGCAGGGGCACTTCGCCCCGGGCCTTGATCTCGGTGACTCGCGCCTTGGGCCGGCCGTCCCAGCCCTCGCCGGTGACCTCGGCCACAACCCGGTCGCCGTGGATGGCGCCGTGGGCATCCCGCCAGTCCACCAGGACATCGCGCCCGGGGCCCTTGGGCGCCCCGGTGACCCTCAGGAAGCCGCCGGCCCCCTCGGGGTGGCCGAGGAACGTGGCCTCGAAGGTCTCATAGAGGCGCAGGCCCGGGGTCTGGGGCTTCGCTGGCCGGGGGGGCTCCCGTCGGTCAGGGGGGCGCGACGGCGCGCGGTTGGGGATGCGGGGGGCGGAGCGACGGGCCATGCCCTGACTTTACAACCTGCCCGGCAGGGATCAGCCCTTCTTTCCCTTTTTGGCGGGCTTGGCCGGAGCGGCCACGGCCTTGCCATGCAGGATGTCGAGCTGGTGCTGGACTTTCTTGCTCTCGGGGTCGAGCACCGCCAGCCGATAGAGCCAGCGCGCCCGGCCCGCCTTGTCTCCCTGGGCTTCCAGGTAGGCGGGGGTCGAGATGACCGCTTCCACCCACTTGGTCACTTCTCCATTGCCAGCTTTGTAATCGGCCACCTGGTTGGCCTCGCCCTTGAGCTTCTCCTCCATGACCTTGACCAGGGGGTCGTAGGCCACGCTCTCGCGCTTGCTGACGTCCAGGTAGGTCTGGAAGAACTTCACCCACTTGGGGCTGTCAGCCAATTCCTTCTCGACGCTGAGGGCCAGATCCAGCTCCTGGCGCTCACCCGGATCCAGATTGGTCTTGGCCTTCAACTCCTTGATGCGGGCGTCGTTCTCCTCCAGCACCTGCTTGGCCCGCACGCCCGCCTGGCCATAGTAGGAGACCATGTTGGCAAAGGGATCCTTCAGGCCCGCATAGCACTCGGAAGCCAGCCCCTGGGCGGCCTTGGCATACTCGAGGGCCTTCTCCCAGGCTCCCGCCGAGTCGGCGGCCTCCGTGGCCAGCCGGTAGGCCTCGGCCGAGTCCAGGAAGGCGGAGCAGCTCTGGATCAGGGTCGTGTTGTCCGTCTTGTTGAAGGCCGGGCGGGCGGCGGGCAGCAGGGCTTCGGCCCGGGTCTTGGCCTCGGGGTAGTCGAAGCTGGCCAGCAGCTTCTCGACCACGGGCCGCTCCGCCTTCACCCGCTCGCCCAGTGAGGGAGTCGGAGCCGGCGCCTGGGCCAGCAGGGCCAGGGAGAGGAGTGGGAAGGTCAGGAAGGCAGGGAAGCGCATGGCATCAACCGCGAAGGAAAGGGGATAGCCCCAGGGAGAAACGACCATTGTCCCGGGATCGGCCTGCGTTGACTAGTAATCCTAGAACAGGGGGCAGAAGAGGCTAGACCACGGCCAGGGTCAGTGATCCCCTTCATCCCCTTCGTCCCTGTTTCAAGGCTTTTTTTAACAGGGCGCGCTCAATTCCCAAGTGCAACATTCCTCAGAAAGAATGGATGCATGGGAAACCACTACACACATCTGAGTTGCGAGGAACGAGCAATGATCCAGGCGAAGCTGGAGTTGGGGTTCAAGCCTCGGGCGATCGCCCGA
>CAIMQW010000016.1 GCA_903843705.1 uncultured Holophagaceae bacterium
CCTTCCCAGCTTGGCCTGCATGATGTCGAGGATCTCGGAGTCAGCGCCGGCCATGCCGCGCTGGGCGAGGCGGCCCAGGTTCTCCAGGGAGGCGGCGCCCCCCGCGCCCACGATGCCGTCCGTGGCGGGGATGCCGAAGCCCGCCAAGGCCAGGCTGGCGGAGCGGAAGGCGGCCTCCACGCCGGTCATGGCCTTCATGGCGCAGCCGACCTTGGCGCCGTCGCAGATTAGACCCGCCAGGTTGCCCACCATGTTC
This sequence comes from uncultured Holophagaceae bacterium, assembly GCA_903843705.1. Taxonomy (GTDB): domain Bacteria; phylum Acidobacteriota; class Holophagae; order Holophagales; family Holophagaceae; genus Geothrix. The sequence continues at coordinate 257 of CAIMQW010000016.1, forward strand.
TGGATGGCCAGATCCAGCTGGGCCGGACCGCCACCGCCCAGGTGCACCAGCCCCGCCGCGATGCCGATGCCTGCGGCGTTGGAAGCGCCGCACACCGCGGACAGGGTGCCCAGCCGCTGGGTCGTGGCCGTGGTGAGGAGACAGGCCAGGGCCAGGGCCTCCTCGATGCGGGCCTCGGCATGGCCCTGCTGCCGCGCCCACAGACCCAGGGCCACGGCCACGGTGATGCCCTTGTTGCCGGAACCCGCCAGGGACATGACCGTGAGCGGCTCCCCGGACATGCGGCCCAGCACCCCGGCGCTCACCAGACGGGGGATGCGCAGCCAGGGCTCGCCGCCGGGAGGTGGCACGAAGCCCGCAGGGAAGTGGTCCACGGAGTGCTCGGCCATGGCCAGGTTGAGGGCCAGACCCTCCCGCAGCCGCACCCGGTCGGCCTCGGTCAGGGTGCCCGCCAGGGCCACCAGCTCCGCCAGGGACATGGCCCCCACCTGCTCGCGCACGGAGTCCGCCGCCCCGGCGCCCGCCGCGGCCAGGGGCACCGGCACGGCCACGCCGTTGGCCTCCAGGCAGACCAGGCGGGTGTGCTCCTGCTCCAGCACCGCCAGCCCCACGCCACCCACGCTGACCACCGTGCAGCGGATGTAGAGCTCGGTGCGGGCCGCGTCCACCTCCACCTGCAGCGCCTCCAGCGCCAGGAGCCGGGCCGCCTGCGCCCGCGCCTCCGGCGTGACGGTCTCGAAGATCTGCAGGGCTGGCGAGGGATCCGGCAGCACCGCGCCCAGGGCCAGGGCCCAGAGCACCCCCGACTGGTGGTCGCTGTTGGGAATGCCCACCGCGTGGCAGTTCTTGTAGGTGCGGGCATCCAGCACCAGCTGCACCGACCGGGGGCTGCCCCCGGCCTGCTCGGCGGCGAGGCAGGCCGCGTAGGCCACCGCCGCAGGTTCCGTGCAGCCCAGTGCGGGCCGCCACTCGGCAGACAGATACTCGGTCAGGTTCATGCGCAACCTCAGGAGGCCATTCTCCCTGAATCGGCCCCTGCCCCCGGTCACATGACCTGCGCTAAGCTGCCTCCATGAGCGCACTCATCGGCAAACCCATCCCCGCCTTCTCCCTGCAGAGCGACCAGGGCGCCACGGTCACGGCCAAGGACCTCAAGGGTCACTGGACCGTGCTCTACGCCTACCCAAAGGACAGCACCCCCGGCTGCACCACCGAGTCCTGCGACTTCCGCGACAACCTGGCCCGGGTCCAGTCCCTGGGCGCCCAGGTCTACGGCATCAGCCGCGACAGCCTCAAGAGCCACTTGAACTTCATCGCCAAGCAGAGCCTGACCTTTCCCCTGCTCTCCGACCCCGAGTGCGCCCTGCTGGCCCCCCTCGGCGCCTTCGGCAAGAAGGTCATGTACGGCAAGGAGGTGCAGGGCATCATCCGCAGCACCTTCCTCGTCGACCCCAAGGGTGTCATCCGCCACGTCTGGCCCAAGGTCAGCGTGAAGGGGCACGTGCTGGAGGTCCTGGAAGTCCTGGCAGCCCTTCAGAAGAAGGCCCAGACCACTATTGACGTCTAGACACCAGTAATCAGTTCACCAAGCAATTTTCGAACGAAAATTGCTCTGGGAACCAGCTGCAAACGGGTGGTGCTCACCCCGCCATGATGCTGAAGCCGCCATCCACGTAGAGCACCTGACCGGTGACGCCGCGGCCCATGTCGCTGACCAGGAACACGCCGGCGTCGCCCACTTCGAGCTGGTCCGTGTCCTTCTGCAGCGGGGTGTGGGACCGGTGGTGCTTGAGCTTGGTGCCGATCCCCGGAATGGCCGAGGCGGCCAGGGTCTTGATGGGCCCGGCGGAGATGGCGTTCACGCGGATGCCCTGGGGACCCAAGTCCGCAGCCAGGTAGCGCACGCTGGCTTCCAGGGCGGCCTTGGCCACGCCCATCACGTTGTAGCCGGGCACCACCCGCTCGGCCCCCAGATAGCTGAGGGTCACGATGGAGCCGCCCTCGGGCATGAGGGGCTGGGCCGCATGGCTGACCGCCGCCAAGGAGTAGGCGCTGATGTCATGGGCCACGCGGAAGTCCTCGCGGCTGGTATCCACGAAGCGGCCCTCCAGCGCATGGCGCGGCGCGAAGGCAACGGCGTGGACCACAAAGTCGAGCTTGCCCCACTTCTTGCGGATCTCGTCGAAGGCCATGACGATCTGGCTATCGCTGCCCACATCCATGGGCAGGAGCAGGGGGTTCTTCAGCTCAGCCGCCAGCTCGTGGACATTCTCCCCCAGGCGCTCGTTCTGGTAGGTAAGGCAGAGCTGGGCACCGGCCTCGGACACCCGCTGGGCGATTCCCCAGGCGATGGACCGCTTGTTGGCCACGCCGATGATAAGCCCCCGCTTGCCTTCCAACAACCCGCCCTTGGCCACCATGCGCATTCCTCCGAAGTCGTGTCGAAACAGTCACCCAGGATACCCGTGAACCTTGCGTCGCGGACATACCCGGGGTCAGGAGGCTGGGTTTATAAGCCAGCCCACTCGGCATCTGTGCCATCTGCGGTTTCCATTTCAGACTAAGCCTGCCCAATAATCGGGTTCTACTGATTGCCTCCCTGGTCCCGGACCCCCATGCTCCCCTTCGCCCCCCCCCTGCTCCTCCTCCAACTCCAGGCCCCGGACCCGGCCTTCCGGGCGGACCTGGATGCCGGGCGCTTCCTGGCGGTGCTGGCGGAGTCCACCCAGCGCGTGGGTCAGAACCCGCGCGATGCCGCGGCCCTTGCGGCCCGGTCACAGGCCCTGTCCAGCCTCCAGCGCTTCGGTGAGGCCTTGGCCGACGCTGACCGGGCGCTCCAGGTGAACCCGTGCCTCGCGGACGCCCTGCTGGCCCGAGGTTTGGCGCGGGCGGGCCAGGCCATCCGGCAGCGGGACCTGGGCGCCCTGCGCGAGGCCCTGGGGTCCATGGACGACCTGCGGGCCGCCACCGAGGCGGACCCCAGCCTGGCCCCAGCCTGGATGAGCCTGGGCCTGGCCTACGAGCTGTTGCCAGGCATCCTCGGCGGCTCCACCCGCAAGGCCCTCCAGTGCGCCGACCGCCTGGGCCGCCTGGCCCCAGCCAAGGGGGAGCTGCTGCGGGCCCTGGTCCTGGTCGAAGAAGGCCGCTGGCGGGACGCGGAACCCGCCTTCCAGCGGGCCCTGGCCCTGGCCCCTGGCAGCCCCGACGTGGTCAGCCAGTGGCTGGATGCCCTCGACTCCCGCCCCGCGAAGAAAGCCCTGGGCGAAGCCGGAAAGAACGCCCGCCTCCTGGCCGAGGCCGCGCGTCTGCTGCCCGCCCTCCGCACCCGCGCCCTGGCCGTGACCGCCGTCAGCGACGCCTATCTCCACGCCGGCCAGCCCGAGACCGCCTGGAAGGTCCTGCAGGATGCACTCCCGGCGGCCGACGCCCCCAGCCTCCTCCGCCTGCAACTGGGCAAGGTGGCCGCCGTCAGCGGACTCCACCGCGCCGAAGGCCTCGCCGCCCTGGACCAGGTCCTCGGCGAGCCCCTCGAAGGCGGTTCCGCCGGCCTCCCTGGCGCGTGGTGGCGAAAAGGGCAGATCCTGCGAGACCTCGGGCGAAACGGCGAGGCCCGGAGGGCGGCCCAGGAGGCGCTAAAACTGGACCCAAGGCATCGAGGGGCGAAGGAGCTGCGGGAGAGGCTGGGCGAGGCCGCCTCCAACTGACGCAGGGGAGCCTCCCAACTGCCGCATTGCGTCAGGTCCAGGCCCGGCATAGCTGTAAGCATTAATACTTATGGCATCTAAGTTGACTTATTAACTGAGTTTTGGAGGCATTTTCCAGGCCCGTGGGAATTGGCACGGGGCTTGATATGTAGTCCCAAGCGGCCAACGCCCACTCACGGTCAAAGGAGACCCCCATGAAGAATCAGAAAGGCTTCACCCTCATCGAGCTGCTGCTCGTGCTTGCCATCATCGGCATCATCAGCGCCATCGCCATCCCCGCCCTGCTTGGCCAGCGCTCCCGCGCCCGGGACAAGTCGGCCGTTGCAAACGCCGATAACATCATCGCGGACTTGGTCGGTAACTATGACAAGGCCCGGGATGCCAACACCGCCATGACCTCCGCTACCCTTTTCCAGGGCGCTGTCATCGGCGCAGCTGCGGCAACTGCTAACATCCCGTCGTTTTTCACGGCAGCCAATCCATGGGGCGGCGGAACAACCGCTTACGCTCAGACTGTCCTGACTGAAACCACCGCGCAGGGTGTCACCACCGCCGCTGGTGCTACAGGTGGGACGGTGGGACAGACCAGCATTGGATTCCTTCCCGTGGTGGCCCCCGCTCCTGGTGCTATCGCGTCTGCCGTTCTGCTGAATACCGCGATCGGTTCCGCTGCCACCACCTCCAAGACTTACCTGAAGGTTGCCGGCGTCGAGTAGAATCAACTCTCCAGCCAAGCGGGGGCCTTCTGGCCCCCGTTTTTTTGGCCTCATTCATCTTCCCTATCCAGTTGCCCGAGTGGACACGAATTATTACGATAGGCGGAAACGACACGCCCGGAGGCAAAGTGAGTCTTCCAACGACGCCGGAGACTGAGGAAGGGGCCTGTGTCATTTCGACCCAGGGTCTGACCCATCGCTACGGTCAGCGGGTGGTGGTGGAGAATCTACGCCTGCTGGTGCGCGCTGGAGCCATCACTGGCTTTCTCGGCCCCAACGGCGCCGGGAAGACCACCACAATCTCTCTGCTGCTGGGATTATTGAAAGCCAGCGCGGGCTCGACCGAGGTGCTGGGCTTACCGCCCGGAGATCCCAAGGCATTGGCCCAGATCGGGGCCTTGGTGGAGTCTCCGGCCCTCTACGATCACCTCACGGGGCTCGAGAACCTGGAGATCACCCGACTCCTGCGGGACCTGCCCCGGGCCGAAACGGACCGGGTCCTGGGTCTGGTGCAGCTGGTCCAGGACGCCCGGCGGCCCGTGCGGGAATACTCCCTGGGCATGCGGCAGCGCCTGGGTGTGGCCCTCGCCCTCATGGGACAGCCCCGGCTGCTGATCCTGGACGAACCCACCAACGGTCTGGATCCCGCGGGCATCCAGGACATGCGCGAGCTGATCCGACGCCTGCCCCTGGAGACCGGTGCCTCGGTGTTCCTCTCCAGTCACCTGCTGGCGGAGGTGGAGCAGGTGGCCCAGGACCTGGTGGTCATCCACCGGGGGAAGCTGCGGTACCAGGGCCCCATGGAGCAGCTGGGCGCTCCGGGCCGGGCGGAGCTGCGGGTCCAGGTGGGGAACACCGCCCAGGCCCTGGCAGTCCTGGCGCGGGCGGGCTTCGCCTGCCACGAGGCCGACGGCCGGGTTCTGGTCCAGGCCCCGCTCGACGCGGCGCCCCACGTGGCGGCTTGCCTGGTGGCCGGGGGTTGCGACCTCTACGAGTTGAGTCCCCACAAGGCCAACCTCGAAGCCCGGTTCCTGGCCCTGCTGGAGGGGCCGTGAGCACCGCCCTGCGGGCCGCCTTCGCCGCGGAGCGGGTCAAGTGGCACAAGAGCTGGGTGCTGGTGGTGGCCGTGCTGGCGCCCCTCTGCCAGCTGGGCTTCCTGGCCATCCTGTTCGGGTTCTCCGAGAGCCGGATCCAGCCATTCCGGCCGGGCTTCCGCTTCTGGCTGGAGCTGAACTTCATCACCTGGAACCTGGTCGTCATGCCTCTGGCCTCGGCCCTCATCGCGGAGCTGTCCTGGGAGCAGGAGCGGGAGGCCCGGGCCTGGAACCGGCTGCTCCTGCAGCCGATCCCCCGACACACCCACTACCTGGTGAAGGCCCTGGGCCACGGAGTCCTGGTCCTGGGCTCCCTGGGAATCTTCGTCCTGGCCCTCGGCCTACTCGGGAAGTTCCTGCAGACGCGGCCCCTGTTGCTCATGGGGTCCCTGCCCTGGGGCCTCCTGCTACGGTTCACAGGGTATTCAGCCCTGGCCCTGCTGGGCGTGGTGGCCTTCCAGACCTGGCTGTCTCTGCGGTTCCCGGGACTCTGGATCAGCCTGACCGCGGCCCTGGCGGGCAGCTGGCTGGCCGCGCGCCTGGTGGGTCTCGGCGCCCTGGTCTACCTGCTGCCTTGGGGCGTAGCCGCCCAGATGGGCATCGTCTTCGAGCGCTGGCGGGTGCTCCCCTGGTCCCGTGTACCGCTGGGCCTGCTGCTGGCGGCGGCGCTGGTAGCCCTAGGCACCCTGGACTTTGTCCGCCGCCGCGACGCCCGGGCCTGAGGGGATGACGTGAGTGCCTTTCTCCGCCAGCTTCGCGCCGAGATCCTCAAGCTCCGTCGCTCCCCTGCCCTTCGATCCCTCTGGCTGCTGCCCCTGCTCTTCCTGCTGGTGGAGTTCCTGGTCTTCGAGCGGCCCCTCCTGGGGCTGCAGGCCCTGACGGCGGACACCCGAACCACCCTGGAGACGCTCCAGCCTAAGCTGGTGGTGGCCCTGTGGGGGGGGTTCTTCCATCCCCTGATGCTCGCTCTGCTGCCGGCCCTGGTCTTCCGGCCGGAGCACCGCTTCAAGACCTGGCGCCATCTCCATGCCATGCCGCTCTCCCGGCGGGGGTATTTTCTGGCCAAGGCAGTCCTGGTGCTGCTCCTGGTGGCCGCGCTTCTGGGGGCCCTCGGGCTCCTGCTCTTCGCGGAGCGGAAGCTACTGGGCTGGGCGAACCCGCTCCTGGCCCAGCCCTACCAGGGCCTCCTCATGGCCCGGCTCCTGGGCTGGCTGTGGCTGGGCAGTGTGCCCCTGCTGGCCCTCTACCTCTGGGTCTCGGACCGCATCAACAGCTTGGCCGTGCCTGTGGTCTTCGGCCTGGTGGGCCTGATCCTGACCATCGCCCTCAGTGGCGAGGAGATGCCCCAGGCCTGGCGCCGGGATCTCATCCCCTGGGTGCTGCCCTATGCCGCCACGGAGCGACTGGTCCACCGGGGACCCGCCCAACAGGAGGTCCACCTGGCGGGGAAGCCCTTCCAGTCGGAGGCCAATGTATTGCGGCTCCCAAGCGGCAGAAAGATCAAGACCTGGCAAAACATCCCGGACGAGGAACTCTTCGCGCCGCCGCCCCCCACGCCGGTCTGGCTGCTGACCGCGTTCAGCGCAGGGGCGGGTCTGTTTCTACTGGCCCTGGGGTGGGCCGACGCGGGCAGATCCCGGACCTGACTCGACTTCTGCAGGGTCCCGGAGTGGAGCCGGCCGTCTAGAGTTGCAGGGACTTATTGCATCCGGGCCAGTTCGGTCCCAGCCTGATTGGTCTGGTAGGCCGGGATGGTGGCGCTAAGGCTGGGATCGAAAGCCGTGAGGGTGTAGGTGATGCCACTGGCGTCAATGACCAGGCTGTAGGTCATCTTGCTGCCGCCGAGGGTGGCTAGGGCCGGGAGCAGGGCTGTGGCCTTGGCGTCAGCTACGCCCAGGGTCCAAGCGTAGGTATCTGCGGCGCCATAGACGCCGTTCTCGGCCTTGCGGCTCTCCAGAGCCATCTGGACCACCTTGGCGTTCGAGATCGCGTCGCCGATGACCCGGGCCCGGCGGCGCTGGCCGAGATAACTGGGAATGGCGATGCCGCTGAGGATGCCGATGATGGCCAAGACCAGCAGGATTTCGACCAGGGAATAACCTCGGGCCCGATTGCGCTGAAACATGGGAACCTCCTCGGCATTCAGTAGCAAGGAACGTGCGGCTAGTCCTTGCCGAAGACGTTGGCCAGGTTGAAGATCGGCAGGTACATGGCGACCACGATGAAGCCGATGATGCCGCCCAGCATGGCGATCATGACGGGCTCCATGAGGCTAGTGAGGTTGGCCACGGCGTTGTCCACCTCGTCCTCATAGAAGTCCGCCACCTTGGCCAGCATGGCGTCCAGGGCGCCCGTGGCCTCACCCACACCCACCATCTGCACCACCATGGGCGGGAAGACCTTGGTCTCTGCCAGGGGACCGCTGATGTTGCGGCCCTGCTCCACGGCGTCTTTGGACTTGAGGATGGCGTTCTGGATCACCATGTTGCCAGCGGTTCGGGCGGTGATGTCCATGCCTTCGAGGATGGGCACGCCGGAGCTGATCAGGGTGCCCAGGGTGCGGCAGAACCGGGCCACGGCCACCTTGCGGAGAACATCCCCGAGGATGGGGAGCTTCAGGAAAATCGCATCGATCTGCAGGTGGCCAGCGGGAGTCTTGTAATACTGCCGGAGACCCAGCACCACCAACACCACGGCGATTATGATCAGCCAGCTATAGTTGATAAGTGCATTGGAAAGGGTCATGCAGACCAGCGTCGGGAAGGGCAGCTTGGCGCCCATGCCGTCATACATGGCGGAGAACACCGGGATCACCTTGACCATGATGATGACCACCACGGAGATGGCGATGGTGATGACCGCCACAGGGTAGGTCATGGCCCCCTTCACCTTGGCCGTGAGCTTCACGGCCTTCTCAATGTAGGTGGAGAGGCGCTGGAGGATGATGTCCAGGATGCCGCCGCTCTCGCCGGCTCCCACCATGTTCACGTAGAGGTCGTTGAAGGCCTTAGGGTGCTTGGCCAGGGCCGCCTGGAGTGTGGAGCCCTTCTCGACGTCATCCCGCACGGCCTCAATGATGCGCTGGAAGCCCTTGTGGTCCTGCTGGGCGCCCAGGATCTCCAGGCACTGCACCAAGGGCAGGCCCGCGTCGATCATGACGCTGAACTGCCGGGTGAAGATGGCCAGAGCCTTGGCGGGCACCTTGCCGAAGGACTTCTTGGCGTCCGAGGCCATGGTACGGATGGCGATGACTTCAATGCCATTGCGCTTGAGGGTGATGGCAGCTGCATCCCGGGAATCCGAGACCAGGACGCCCTCCTGGACCTCCCCCATCCGGTTCTTGCCTTTCCATGCATAAGCTGGCATGAGGACCTCGGCAGACGACTAAGTGCGGTACTGGCTTCAGGATAGGGAAAAAAGCGGCTAGGCGAAAGTGCTTAGGTTGGGACTAGGTGTACTTGATGTTGGGGTTCCGCCCCCCCAGGGAGGGGCTGGCGGTCTGGGCCGGGCTGGCGGTGCGGCCGCCAGAGGAGCCGACCCCCACGCCGCGGTTGATGAGCTCCCGCAGCTCATCGGCGTTGGAGGAGTACTCGAAGGCCTGCTCCTGGCTGATCTCCCGGCGCATGACTAGGTCCGAGAGGCTCTGGTTGAAGGTCTGCATGCCGTACTTCGTCTGGCCAGCCTGCATGACTCCGTAGATCTGGTGGATCTTGTCCTCGCGGATGAGGTTCCGGATGGCCGAGTTGGGCAGCATGATCTCCAGCGCCAGGGCCCGGCCCTTGCCGCTGGCCTTGGGGATGAGGCTCTGGCAGATGACGCCCTCCAACACCATGGACAGCTGGGCGCGGATCTGGGGCTGCTGGTGGCTGGGGAACACGTCGATGATGCGGTTGATGGTCTGTACGGTGCTGTTGGTATGCAGGGTGCCAAAGGTGAGGTGGCCCGTCTCGGCGATGGTGAGGGCGGACTCGATGGTCTCCAGGTCGCGCATCTCACCCACCAGTACCACGTCCGGATCCTGACGCAGGGCCGAGCGCAGGGCCTTCTTGAAGCTGTGCGTGTCGGCGTGGATCTCCCGCTGGTTGACCAGGGCCCGCTTGTGGTGGTGGACGTATTCCACAGGGTCCTCGATGGTGAGGATGTGCAGGGGCTCGTCTGTGTTGATCTTGTCCACCATGGCGGCCAGGGTGGTGGACTTGCCGGAACCCGTCACGCCCGTCACCAGCACCAAGCCGCGCGGCTTGTCGCAGAGGGCCTGCACCGAGGGCGGCAGGCCCAGCTGGTCGAAGCTGCGGATCTGCTCGGGGATGGTGCGGAAAGCGCCGGCGGTGGCGCCCCGCTGGTTGAAGACGTTGGCGCGGAAGCGGGCGACGCCCTGGAGACCGAAGGAGAAGTCCACCTCCAGGTCCTCCTCCAGGCGGTGCTTCTGCTGGTCGGTCATGACGCCGTAGCAGAGCCAGCGGGTCTGGGCTGCGTCCAGAGGCGGCAGCTTGAGTGGCACCATGCGGCCGTCGATGCGGATCTGCGGCGCGGAGTCCGTGGTGATGTGCAAGTCGGTCCCGCCGTATTCCACCATGGTCTTCAGCAGCTGCTGAAGGGAAGCAACGTAGTTGGCACCAATTTCACTCATGGAGCACCTCGCCTAAAGAACGGTCTCGCGGATGATTTCCTCGATGGTCGTGACACCGTCGAGGACCTTGCGGCAGCCGGAGCGGCGGAGAGTGATCATGCCCTCCTTCTGGCCCTGCTCCCGGAGCTCGATGGCCGAGGCGCCGGTGAGGATCATGTCCTTGAGGGTCTCGGACATCTCCAGCACTTCGTAGAGGCCGACCCGCCCCTTGTAGCCCCGTTTGTTGCAGACCTCGCAGCCCACGGGCTTGTAGAAGGTGATGCCGCGCTCCACCTCCTCGGGCGTGAAGCCGACCTTGTAGAGGGCCTCCTCCGGGTGGACGTGGGTGTCCACCGTCTTGCACTGGGCGCAGAGCCGGCGCACCAGGCGCTGGGCGCATATGATGTTCACGGAGGTGGCCACCAGGAAGGGCTCCACCCCCATGTTCATGAGGCGGTTGATGGTGCTGGGGGCGTCGTTAGTGTGCAGCGTGGAGAGCACCAGATGGCCCGTCAGCGAGGCCTTGATGGCGATCTCGGCCGTCTCGAAGTCGCGGATCTCACCCACCAGGATGATGTTGGGATCCTGCCGCAGGAAGGAGCGCAGGGCGGCGGCAAAGTTCAGGCCGATCTGCTCCTTCATCTGCACCTGGTTGATGCCCGGGAAGTTGAACTCCACGGGATCCTCGGCGGTCATGATGTTGGTGTCCGAGGTGTTGAGCTTGGCGACGGAGGAATACAGGGTGTTGGTCTTACCCGACCCCGTGGGGCCTGTCACCAGCACCATGCCGTAGGGCTTGGAGATCTGGCGGTCCCAGCGCACGAGGCTCTCGGGCTCGAAGCCGAGCTTGGTGAGGTCCAGCATGAGTTTGTCGCTGTCCAGCAGCCGCAGCACGATCTTCTCGCCGAAG
>CAIMQW010000017.1 GCA_903843705.1 uncultured Holophagaceae bacterium
CCTGGAGCCGCGCCCGCTGCTGGCCCTCAGCCTCAACGCCACCACGGACGAGGCCCGCAGCCGCACCATGCCCGTGAACCGCGTGTGGAACCTGGCCCGCCTGCGCGAGGCCCTGGACACCTGGGGCCCCCGCCGCGGCGAGAAGTTCACCTTCGAGTACGTGCTCATCGCCGGGGAGAACGACACCCAGAACGATGCGGAGCGCCTGGCGGACTGGCTCGGGGACCTGCGCCCGGCGCACAACTTGAACCTCATCCCCCTCAACGAGCACGACGCCAGCACCCTGCGCCCCCCGGACGAGGCTCGCGTCCAGGCGTTCGCTGGGTGGCTCAAGGCCCGGGGCTGTTTCGTTACCGTCCGCCGCAGCCGCGGCCGCGACATCCAGGGCGCCTGCGGGCAGCTTGTGAAGCCTGTGGCGCGGGGCTGAGCAGCGATCCCTTTGCGTTTTCTCTCCGTTCCAGGGACTCTTTTTAGATGCGCATCCCGGTTCATCAGCTCCCCCACGGCCTCGGCCTCGACCTGCCCTCGGCGGCCACCGCCCACGCGGCGGGCATGGACCTGCGGGCGGCGCTACCTGAGGGCGAGGTCTGGGCGCTGGCGCCTGGCGCGCGGCGGCTCGTGCCCACGGGCCTGGTGCTGGCCATCCCGCCGGGCTTCGAGGCCCAGGTGCGGCCCCGCTCGGGACTGGCGCTGAAGCACGGCCTCACGGTGCTGAACGCCCCCGGCACCATCGACGCGGACTACCGTGGCGAGGTGCAGGTGCTGCTCGTCAACCACGGCGACCAGTCCTTCGAGCTGCGCCGCGGCGAGCGCATTGCCCAGCTGCTGGTGGCCCCCGTGGCCAGCTGGACCTGGATCCCCGAACCCAGCGTCGAAGCCCTGGGCGATACCGAGCGCGGCAGCGGCGGCTACGGCAGTACCGGGCGCTGAAAAGTAAAAACGCTCGCAGAGGGCGCTGAGAAGCGCGCGGAGAGCGCAGAAGTCCTCTGCGAATCTCTGCCCCTCCGCCGCCTCTGCGAGAGTTGTAGCTTTGGTTTTCCTGGAATACCGGTCATGACAGGAATAAGATCGGTGTTGCACCACTGGAGATCTCATGCGCCGCACCGCCCTTGCCCTTTCCCTTGCTGTCCTGCCCGCCTTCGCCGGGGAGCCGCTGGCCTACCAGGACGGTCCCACGAAGCTGGCGGGCTACCTTGCCCGGCCTGCCGAGACCAAGGGCAAGGGGCCGGGTGTGGTCGTGGTCCACCAGTGGATGGGCCTCTCGGATCACGAGCGCCGGGTCTCCGAGGATCTGGCCAAGCTGGGCTATGTGGCCCTGGCGGCGGACATCTACGGCGAAGGCGTGCGTCCCAAGTCCGGGGGCGAGGCCGGCAAGCTGGCCGGCACCTACAAGGGCGACCGCGCCCTCTACCGGCGCCGTGTGGCCGCGGCTATTGCCGCCCTGAAGGCGCAGAAGGATGTGGACGGCTCCCGGGTGGCGGTCATCGGCTACTGCTTCGGCGGCACCGGCGCCCTCGAGGCCGCCCGGGCGGGCCTGCCCGTGAAGGTTGTGGTCTCCCTCCATGGCGGCCTGGACGTGCCTGCGACCTACGTGCCGGGGCCCATCACGGCCAAGGTGCTGGTTTGCCACGGGGCGGACGATCCCTACGAACCCGCCGCCGA
>CAIMQW010000018.1 GCA_903843705.1 uncultured Holophagaceae bacterium
GATCCTCCAGCTCGAATTTCGGGATGGGACCCTCGTGGGCGGGCCGCAGGCCATAGGGCTCGGGGCAGGCGTCCATGCAGAGGCCGCAGGCGTTGCAGTTGGTCAGGTCCAGTTCGACGGGAACCAGGCCGGTGAGGGGGTTGATCTGGTGGCCGGCCGTGATGCAGTCCTTGGCGCAGGCGTCGATGCAGCGGCCACAGCCCTTGCAATACTCCGGCAGCAGGAAGGGGTTAGGTCGTTCTTTGAGGGCCATGGGGCCTCCGCGGCGGGACTTTGGTCCCTCTTGCGCTGAAGTGTCGAGCCCGTTCCGTGTGTCTGGGATCACAAGCGGCCATTGACGCAGACCACCGAAGACCGATGGGCACAGAAGTCACCCCTGGCAGGGCGGTCTGTGCCTGTCTCCGCCTGGACCCGCGCTGGGTTCCCATAGAAACCCAGAAAAGGAGGCCTGGGCTGCCATTGAGGGGCAGGCCCAAGGCACCTACCGCAGGCTTGCTAATGCCATCCCCTTCATCATCCCTGTCAAAAAAAGCTTTGAAACAGGGATGCAGGGGATAAAGGGGATAACTGCAAAAGTATGAGCAGTGCCCCTGTGTGTTGCCCAGGTCTTACCGGTCGCCCCAGTGCAGCTTCTGGCGGAGGAGGGCAAAGAAGTCCAGGCCGGGCTTCTGGAGGAGGGTGATGCGGCTCCCGGCCTGATAGAGCCGGACCTCGTCGCCGGGCAGCACACGGTGGCCCACCTGGCCGTCCAGGGTGAGGTGCGCGTCCTCGGCGTCCATGAGGGTGATGCTGATGGGCCAGCGGGCCGGCACTACCGAGGGGCGCAGGGTCAGGGTGTGCGGGCAGATGGGGGCGATGACGAAGGCCTCCAGGCTGGGGTGCATGATGGGCCCGCCCGCGGACAGGGCGTAGGCCGTGGAGCCAGTGGGCGTGGCGACGATGAGCCCATCGGCCTTCATGGGGCCCGCATCCTGGTCCCCCACCCGCAGGCGCATGTCCATGATCCGGGCCAGGGCGCCCTTGGCCAGGACGGCGTCGTTGAGCACAGGCTGGCGGGCCAAGCGGGAGCCGTTGCGCCAGAGCTCGGCCTCCAGCATGGGCCGCACGTCCGGCACCAGCTGGCCCGCCAGGAAGGCTTCCACGGCCTCCACGGCGCCGGACACGGGATGGGCGGTGAGGAAGCCCAGGGAGCCGAGGTTGATGCCGAGGATCGGAGTGCCGCGCAGGCCTACGCGGCGGGCGGCGTAGAGCAGGGTGCCGTCCCCGCCAAGGACCAGGCAGAGGTCCGCGGGGGGCTCGCCGGAGCCCAGGTCCGGATCCACGCGCAGCCGCGCCGGATCCAGGCCCGCGAGGGCCCAGGCCTCTTCGATGCCGGGCTCTCCGACGATCTCCCAGCCGGCCTGGAGGAATTTCGGCAGGGCGTCCCGCAGGGTAGAGGCCAGGTGCTGGGATTTGACCTTGGCCACGAGAATCAGTCGCTGGAGCATGCCCACACTCTAGCCGCATCCAACGCTATCCTTGATCACATGGTCTCTAAAATGGCATCCCTCTCTCAGACGGCCCGTCGCTGGCTCCGTCGCAGCCTCCTGATTGTGGTCGTCCTCTCGGGCCTGGGAGCCCTCGCCATGGCGGTGTCCTGGTCCTTCATGTCCCGGGACGCTGACAGCTTCCTCACGATGTTCGCGCTGCGGGTGCCGAAGACCATCACCAAGGTCCTCGATCAGAGCGGCAACGTCATCGGCATCTTCGCCGAGGAGCACCGCGTGGTGATCCCCTATGGCGACATCCCCAAAGCCTTCGTCAACGCGCTGGTGGCCACGGAGGACACGGACTTCTGGGACCACAGCGGCATCTCGCCCCGGGGCTTCCTCCGCTCGGGCGTGAACTTCGTCACCAGCTTCGGCCGGCGCCGGGAGGGCGGCTCCACGCTCACCATGCAGCTCATCCGCACCGTGACGGCCAAGCGGCAGAAACGCCTGGACCGCAAGCTCAAGGAGATCATCCTGGCCCGCAAGCTGGAGAAGGCCTACTCGAAGAAGCAGATCATGGAGATGTACGCCAACGAGGTCTACTTCGGCGGCGGCCGCTACGGCATCGAGGCCGCGGCGGAGTTCTACTTCGGCAAGAGCGCCCCGCAGCTCAATGTGGAGGAGTGCGCGCTGCTGGCGGGCCTGGTCCAGAATCCGAACTGGTACAACCCCTACAACCCGGATCCCAAGGCCCGGGCCGCGGCCAAGTCCCGCCGGAACCACGTGCTGATCCGCATGGTGAAGGAGGACTACCTCAAGGCCGCGGAGGCCGGGCCACTCATCGAGAAGCCCATCCGCCTCGCCCGGGAGAACGCCCGGGAAGAAGCAATCGCACCCTACGTGGTGGAGGAGGTCCGCAAGTACCTCTATGAGAAGTACGGCCGCGACCAGGCCCTGAACGGCGGCCTGGAAGTGACGACCACCGTGAACAGCCTGTGGCAGGAGACGGCCAACGAGGCGGTCCGGGTGGGGCTCAAGGCTGTGGACCGCCGCCGGGGCTTCCGCAAGGAGGCCGTGCAGTTCGTGGGCGATCCCGAGACGACCCAGCTCAATGGCTGGAAGCGCTACTTCGAGAACGGCGACAGCATCCGTGGCGTGATCCTCGGTTGGAAGGGCGGTAAGGCCCTGGTGCGCATCGGGAAGACGG
Organism: uncultured Holophagaceae bacterium; assembly: GCA_903843705.1. Lineage (GTDB taxonomy): Bacteria > Acidobacteriota > Holophagae > Holophagales > Holophagaceae > Geothrix. Next base: position 2,677 of record CAIMQW010000018.1, read on the forward strand.
AACTGGAGGTGCCCGAGGCCGCATTCGCCTGGGCTGGCAAGGACATCCAGAAGCTGTTGCCCCGGGGCGCCGCGCCCCTGTTCAGCGTCAAGTCCGCCCAGGACGGGACGCCGAGAAGCCTGGAGCTGGACCAGGAACCCCAGGTTGAGGGGGCCCTCATGGCCGTGGATCCCTTCACCGGCGAGATCCGCGCCATGGTGGGTGGCTATGACTTCAACCGCTCGAAGTTCAACCGCTCCACCCAGGCGCTGCGCCAGGTGGGCTCGACCATGAAGGCCTACGTCTACGGCGCGGCCCTCACCGGCGGCAAGACGCCCGCCACCATGCTCCAGGACGTGCCCACGCGCTTCCTGGATACCGTGGACTTCCTCACGGTGACCCACCCGGACGGCAGCTCGGAGTTCAAGCCGTTGCGGGCCGGGGTGAAGCCCTACGAGCCCCGCAACTACGAGCGGGACTTCTGGGGTCCCATCATCCTCTGGGAGGCCCTGCGGGACTCCCGCAACGTCCCGGCGGTGCGCACCCTCGAGGAGACCGGCGTCATGAACGTCATCGACTTCGCCCGGAAGTGCGGCCTCACCGGCACCATCCCGCCCTATCCCAGCATGGCCCTGGGCTCCGCGGACCTGACGCTGCGGGAGATGGTGCGCGGCTACGCCACCATCGCCAACGGCGGCCTGCAGTCGCCCGCCCCCTTCTTCATCAAAAAGGTCACAGACCGCACCGGCAAGGTGCTGGAGAGCCACGGCAGCACCGCCAGCGAGCAGGTGCTGGATCCCCAGAGCACCTTCCAGCTCATCCAGTGCCTCCAGGGTGTAGCGAACGCGGGGACGGGCGCCCGGGCCGGCGCCGAGCTGCAGTGGCCCGTCGCTGGCAAGACCGGCACTACCGACGAGCACACGGACGGCTGGTTCATCGGCTTCTCCACCAAGGTCGTCTGCGGCGTCTGGGTGGGCCTCGACGAGAAGAAGATGATCTTCAAGGGCGCGGACGGTGCCAAGGTCGCGCTGCCTATCTGGATCGACTTCATGAAGGTGGCGCTGCCCACCACCGAGCGGGAGGACTTCAAGGCGCCGGACGGCATGGAGTGGGCGGACATCGACCGCTACACAGGCCTGCTGGCCACCTCCGCCACCAGCGATCGGGTGATTCGCCTCGCCTTCAAGCCCGGCACCGTGCCCCGTTCCGGCAGCGACGCTGACAGCATTCGCCAAATCCGCGAGGCCCGGGACAAGGCCAACGCCCTGGCTTCGGAGAACCGCATCTGGGGTCGCCCCCCCGCGATCCCGGAGCCCAAGCCCGTGGATCTGAATGCGGCGGATCCGAATGGGTGAGCTCCAAGACCAAGGGCGCCCTTCGGCGCCCTTGGTCTTGGAGCTAGGGAAAGACTACTGCTTGTTGCACCCTTTCCGGTGCCCTGCGCCGGTGTGGCGAAGAGCTCGATCACGTCCGCCTTTCAGCATCAGTGATCCAGGGCCGTGCCAAGGTTGACCACGTTCAGGGTGCCCAGCCCGGAAGCGGGATTGTAGTGCGCCCCGGCCTGCCAGTAGAGGTTGGTGCCGGTGGTGATGGCATGGAAGGGGCTCCTGGAGCTGTAGCCGTACTTCTGGAAGGCGTGGTAGAGCTGAGGGTTCAGGAAGCCAAGCCGCCCTTCATTGGCCTGGGTGAGCAGGGCCGCGATGCCATTGAGCTGGGGTGCCACGAAGCTGGTGCCCCCCCAGCCGGCGGAGAAGGAACCTGCAAAGTAGGTGAGGTAGCCCGTGAAGGGATCCGCATTCAGGGAGACGTCGGGGACGTTGCGGCCCACATAGCCAGGCGGCAGCACGGCCCAGACCTCCGCTCCGGATTGGTCAGGGTTGCCCGGTCCGTAGTTGGGATAGTAGTAGAGGGTGTTGAAGTTGGCCGGCGTGGCCTGGGTGCCGGATAGCCGGCCCTGCCAGGAGGGTATCGGGAAGGCCGAGCTCACCCCGCCCCCCCCCCCCCGACCGGGAAGTAGTTAGCGTCGTAGAAAAACTGGCCGTAGTTGGTCACCAGATAGCTTTCCAGGTAGTCCCAGCCCCAGGGGCGTTCCTTGGGCACCACGACGGTGCCGTGCGCGAAGTTGCGGGTGAAGGGCAAGGTGGTCCCACCGGCCGCTGTCACGAAGGGATCGCTGGCCGGATGATCGACCGAATTGGTGGGCGAGAAGTACGGCGTGGGGAAGCTGCGGTTGAGATCAAAGGCGCCAGAATCCCCTGAGGAGGCGAACACGGGAATGCCCTGGACTGCCGCCTGGAGGAAGACCTGGTGGTAGGCGGCCAGCGTGGCGTCATCATAGAAGGCTTCCGCTGAGCCCCAGCTCACCGACAGGGTGTCCACCTTGTTGTCCGAGACGGCTCGGCTGAACAGGTCCAGAAAACCGGCATCCGTGTTGGGGGCCTGGTAGACCATGATCTTCGCGTCGTAGGCCACGCCGCCGGACTGCTGGACATCCAGCGTGGTCTCCTCGGCACCATCGGTTCCAGAGCCTCCGTCCACCATCACCTGGGTGATGCGGTTGGGGTCCACCGTCAGCCCAACTGCTTTCCAGTAAGCAAAGGCGTCGGCGGGGTCGAAGGAGGCCAGGGTGGCGATGCCCAGGGTGCGGCCCCTGCCGGTGATGCGGTGGCTGTAGAGCGGGTTGATGTTGTACAGGTTAGCCACATCACCGACGGTGTAGCTGCCGGGAACCCCCGTGGCAACAGCCCCCGCAGCGGGGAGCACGACCGCCGGTATCCCTTCCCCCGTCTGTCCGTTCGCGGCCCTCTGGGCCTTGACCACGTGGGGATGGAAGGCGGCCTTGGTGTTCAGGCCGACAGCGGCCAGGACATGGCTGGCAAGATGGGCTGGGACCTGAGGCGTCCGGGACGGTTGCTGGTAGGCGCGCCCGCGTTCGTCGGTGTGCTGCATGACCTGGGTATTGAGCAGGGCATTGAACTGGGCCGTAGTGCCCGAGGCTCGGATCACCAGGTGATTGGTGTGGATCTCCTCCACCTTGAGGCCCTGGCCTTCCAGGAACGCCGTCACAGTGCGGAGGTCAGCGGGCGAAGGGCCGAACGTGGAGGCGAACGCCTCCGTGGTCATGAACTTGTGGTACGACCCACTGGACGGATCGACCGTCTGGGCAATGTAGGCTTCCAGGGCTGGTTGGTTCCTCAGCTTCAGGACCAGGGAGATGGTCTGGGGCTGGTCCGCTGCGACCACCGCAGGGGCTGCGGCCTGGCCGGTGGTTCCTCCGGCGATCCCCAGAAGAAAGGTGAAGGCCAGGACTGAATGCCCCCAGCTTGCATGGTTCGGATGGTGCATGGTTACCCTCCACGGGTGGATGAGTATAAGAAAAACAAGGCATGCCGAACGGCATGGATGAGGAAACGCAGTTGCCAATATAGCGACTCAGTCTCCCGACAACCATTCTTTTCTAAATCTATCTCTATGGCAGTGGTGAGGGTGCTCCTGGCTGGAATCCAGTGGCGCTCGCTCCAAAACATAAAGGGCGCCCTTCGGCGCCCTTTTGTTTCGGAGATACGAACAGCTATTTCTTCTTCCAGACCTTCACGGGGCGGTCGTCGGCGAACTTGGCCGCAGGCTTGGTGGTGGGCTTCTTCCAGGGGCGGGGGGTGTCCGAGGCGGCGGTCTTGGGGGCGCTGCGGTCCTCCCAGACCTTGCGCGGCGGCTTGTCCCCGCCCTCGAGTTTGGGTTTGGCGTAGGGGGCGCGGGGCTTGGGGTCGAACTCGGTGCGGGCCTTGAAGCTGCCGTCGGGCCGGGTCTTGGAGGGCGGCCCATCGGTGCGCGGGGCGGCGGCGCGCTCGGCGTAAGTGCGCTGGGGGCGGGGGCTACCTTCCTTGCGCTCCCGGGGGTTGTCGAAGCGGGCCTTGGGCTTGCGATCGGCCTCGACGGCCAGCTCGAAGCCCGCGGACTGGTCCGCTAGGACAAGGCCCAGCAGGCCGGCGACCAGGTGCTCGGGGTCCGTGTCCTTGAGCAGCTGGCGGGCCTGGGCCAGGGTGGCGGCGCTGGCCGATCCCGTGATGCCCTCGATCAGGCGGGCGGCCTGGGTCTCGCGGATCTCGGCCGTGGTGGGAATGGCGCGCCAGTCGAGCTTGAGCCCGCCGCGCCGACTCCAGGCCATCAGGATGCGGCTCTCCTTGAGGTTGACCAGGGCGAGGCTGCTGCCCTTGGCTCCGGCGCGCCCCGTGCGGCCGCTGCGGTGGATGTAGCTCTCCAGCTGCGTGGGGATGCCCATGTGAACGACGAGGGGCAGACCGCCGATGTCGAGGCCCCGGGCGGCCACGTCCGTGGCCACCAGGTAGCGCAGCTTGCCGTCCTTGAACTGGCCCAGGATGCGGGTGCGGGTGGCCTGGGCGAGGTCGCCGTGGAGGAAGGCTGCGGGGAGGCCTGAGACAGTCAGCTCCTCGGCCACTTCCTCGCTCTGGGCCTTGGTCTTGGTGAAGATCAGCGCCGCGCTGGGCTCGTCCTTCAGCAGCAGGTTCACGAGGGCGCGCACGTGCTGGTGGTCCGGCACCTGCACAGGCGTGTGGGCGATGTCGGCGTGCATGGCGTGTTCACCGGCCTCGGCCAGCTGGATTTGCACTGGGTCCTTCAGGAAGCGCTTGGCCAGCTTGGCGATGGGGGCGGGCAGGGTGGCGGAGAACAGGTAGGTCTGCGGTCCCGCGGGCACCTTGGCCAGGATGGTCTCCACGTCCTCAAGGAAGCCCATGTTCAGCATCTCATCGCACTCGTCGAGGACGATCATGCTGACGCGGCTGAGGTCCAGTGTGCCGCGCTGGAGGTGATCCATGACGCGGCCGGGGGTACCCACGACCACCTGCGCGCCGAGGCTCAGGGAGCGCAGCTGCGGAGGGTAGCTCACGCCACCGACCAGGAGGGCGATGGGCAGCTTGGGCACCAGGGTGTGCAGCTCGGCGGCGACCTGCTGGGCCAGCTCGCGCGTGGGCAGGAGGACCAGGGCCTGGGTGTGCCGCTCCTCGGAGAGCCGCTGCAGCAGGGGCAGGCCGTAGGCCAGGGTCTTGCCGGAGCCCGTGCGGCTCTGCACCAGCAGGTCACGGCCTTCGATGCCGGGCCTTATGGTTTGGGCCTGGACGGCCATGGGGGTCTCAAAACCGCGCTTGGCCAGGGCGGCCAACAGCGCTTCGCTGCAGCCTAGGGCTGCGAAAGTCAGGTCGTTCAAGGTAGCTCCCGGGGCTTTCCCTGCGCGAGTGTGCCGAATGGCAGTCTCTATTTGGCGAAAAGCGCCAGCCGGGAGGGGCCCAAACAGCTATCATCCCTCGAATAGCCTTGAAATACAAGGATAAATAGCGAATGCCGTGCATATTCCTCCGCTCCTCGGCAGTCCTCCGCGTTCATCTTCCTTTTCACCAATTGTCCGGCATGAAAGGGGGGCTAGGATGGGGGCATGGCCACGCTCTTACTCATTCGCCACGGCATCGCTGAGGACCCCCGTCCTGGCCAGCAGGATGCGGACCGCGCCCTGACGCCGGAGGGCTGGAAGCGGTCCCGCCTGGCCATGCAGGGCCTAGTCGCCCGAGGCTTTCGCCCACAACGGGGCTTCAACAGCCCCTACCGCCGCGCCGCTGAGACCATGGTCTGCCTGCAGGAGGCAGCCGGTGGTTTTCCGCTGGAGACGTCCCTGGAGCTGACCCCGGGCGGCCGGCCCGGCCAGGCGGACCTCTGGCTGCGGAGTCTGCTGGCGGAGGCGGCCCCCGACCACATCCTGGCCATCATCAGCCACGAGCCCTTCCTCAGCAGCTTGGTCTTCCAGCTCACGGGCCGCAGCCTGGAGCTCAAGAAGGCGGCCTGCGTCGTCATCCGCTGGGACAATGGCAGCTGGAGCTTCGATCGCCACTTCCAGCCCACGGAACTCCGGGGCTGAGGTGAGGGCTCAGCCGACCTTGGCCACCCTTGCCTCGGGCCTAAAGCTGCACTACCGCGTGCAGGGCAATCCCGAGGGCCCCTGGCTGGTGCTGCTCAACGGCCTGCTCTCGGACACCACCATGTGGGTAGGGGTGCTGCCGGGCCTCGTGGACCGGTTCCGGGTGCTCACCTTCGACAGCCGCGGGCAGGGCCGGTCCGACGCGCCTCTAGAAGGACCCTACCCCACGGCGCTACTGGCCGCCGACGCCTGGGAGCTGTTCCAGCTCATGGGCATCTCGCAGCCCTGGCTGGTGGGCCTCTCCAACGGCAGCGCCATGAGCCTGGAACTGCTCTGTGACCACCCCGGAGCCTTCCCCGGGGCCGTCCTGACCAGCGCAATGCCCCACTTCGACTTCGCCATGGGCCTCAAGGCCGAGCACTGGGCGCACTGCCTGGAAGTGGGCGGCCCCCTGATGCAGTTCGACGCGGTGGCGCCCTTCCTCTGGGGGGACCGGTTCCTGGAGGCGCGGCACGGAGTGCTTCGGGCCTACCACCAAGTTGTGACCGGCCAGGACCGTCCCCCGCACGGCAACCTGCACCAGATCCGGGGCACCTTGGGCTGGGACATCCGGGACCGGCTGGAGCGCATCCAGGCGCCGGTTCTGCTCCTCTGCGGCGCCGAAGACCTACTGACCCCCCCCTGGAAGTGTCTGGAGACCGCCAAGGGCATCCCGGGCAGCCGTTTCGAGGTCGTGCCGGACATCGGCCATGCCTACCCGGTGGAGGACCCCAAGGGATTCGTCGCCCGGGTGCGGGATTTTACCGATGTCATGAGCTCCAGTTTGGCTGAACGGAAAAACTGACCTATCCTGTCAGCATCCCCGAGCCACTTCTGACTCCCTAACCCCCCCCAGGTGACCTATGGCCACCCCAACCCAGCCACCGGTCGCTCTGAGCCTGCAGGAGCTCAAGGAGCTCTCCATCGGCAAGCTCGCGGAGCTGTCGAAGGAACTGGCCATCGAGAACCCCCTCTCCATGCGCAAGCAGGAGCTGGTGTTCCGGGTGCTGCAGGCCCAGGCCGAGCGGGAAGGGCAGTTCTTCTCCGAGGGCGTGCTGGAGGTGCTGCCCGAGGGGTTCGGCTTCCTCCGCAGCCCCGACCAGAACTACCTCGCGGGGCCCGAGGACATCTACATCTCGCCCAGCCAGATCCGCAAGTTCAACCTGCGCACCGGCGACACGCTCTCGGGCATGATCCGCCCGCCCAAGGAGGGCGAGAAATTCTTCGCCATGCTGCGAGTGGACGCCGTGAACTTCGATCCCCCGGGCATGGCCAAGGAGCGGGTGCACTTCGATGACCTGGTGCCCCTGTATCCCAAGCACCACCTGCGCATGGAGCGGGACGCCCAGGAGTTGAGCACCCGTGTCATGGACCTGATGACGCCCCTGGGCAAGGGCCAGCGCGCTCTCATCGTGGCCCCGCCCCGCACGGGCAAGACCGTGCTGCTGCAGAACATCGCCAACTCCATCACCGCCAACCATCCCGAGGTCTTCCTCATCGTGCTGCTCATCGACGAGCGCCCCGAGGAAGTCACGGACATGGAGCGCAGCGTCAAGGGGGAGGTGGTCTCCAGCACCTTCGATGAGCCCGCCACCCGCCACGTCCAGGTGGCCGAGATGGTCATCGAGAAGGCCAAACGCCTGGTGGAACACAAGAAAGACGTGGTCATCCTGCTGGACTCCATCACGCGCCTGGGCCGGGCCTACAACACGGTGGTTCCGCCCAGTGGCAAAGTCCTCTCCGGCGGTGTGGACAGCAATGCGCTGCAGCGGCCCAAGCGGTTCTTCGGCGCCGCCCGCAACATCGAAGCCGGGGGCAGCCTGACCATCGTGGCCACGGCCCTCATCGAGACCGGCAGCCGCATGGACGATGTGATCTTCGAGGAGTTCAAGGGCACCGGCAACAGCGAGATCGTGCTGGATCGAAAACTCAGCGACAAGCGCATCTTCCCTGCCATGGACATCCAGAAGTCCGGCACCCGCAAGGAAGACCTCCTCCTGGACCCGGCCAAGCTAGCGAAGATCTGGGTGCTGCGCAAGATCCTCAGCGCCAGCGGCCCCAGCGAGAGCATGGAGCTGCTCGTGGACCGCCTGGGCAAGACCAAGACCAACGATGAGTTTTTGGCCAATCTTCAAGAGCCACCTGCGAGAAGGTAGCTCTGCTCGGGATTCGGCTGCGCCGAATCCCGAGATAGGCAACGCTGCGCGTTTCATTCCAGCGGATCTGGGAGGCGCCAGCCTCCCTGTCTCCGAAATTGGGCGCAGGCCAATTTCGGAGCGGAGGCTAAACTGATAGGTCGCAAGCGAGCCACCCCGTGACCTTTCCCCACAGCCCATTCCAGATCCGCGACGTCGAGGTGCCCAACCGCCTCGTCATGGCACCGCTGCATGAGATCACCGATCAGCCCTTCCGCAAGTTCATCCGCGAGGTGGGCGGCGTTGGGCTCGTGGTGTCAGAGATGATCAGCAGCGAGGCGCTGGTGCGCCACGCGGTGAAGGCCGAGAAGATGATGGCGGCCACGGGCGAGCGGCCGCTGTCCATGCAGGTTTCCGGGGGGCGCCCCGAGGCCCTGGCCGAGAGTGCCCGGCTCTGCGAAGCGGCGGGCGCGGACCTGGTGGACCTCAACATGGGGTGCCCCGCCAGCAACGTGACCAAGGGCGGCGCGGGCTCGGCGCTGTTGCGAGACATGCGCCTGGCGGAGCGCTGCGTCACTGGCATGGTGAAGGCCGTGAAGATCCCCGTGACTGTGAAGATGCGCGCGGGCTGGGATGCGTCGCAGAAAGATCGTGGCGAGTTCATGGACTTCCTGCGCATGTTCGAGAACGTCGGCATCCATGCCCTGGCCATCCACCCCCGCACCCGGGTCCAGCAGTACACCGGCCATGCGGACTGGAGCATCATCGCCCGGGCCGTGGCGACGGGCGTGTCCTATCCCATCATCGGCAACGGCGATGTGAACACCCGGGAGGACGCCTTCCGCATGATCGAAGAGACGGGCTGCGCCGCGGTGATGATCGGCCGGGGGGCGCTGACGAACCCCTACCTGTTCCGGCAGATCCTGGAGCCCGACCTCGTCGTGACCACGCCCATGCGCATCGACGCCACGCTGCGGCTGTTCCAGATCCTGCTGGACCTGCTGGAGCCCCGCGAGGCGCTGCACAAGATCAAGAAGATCGGCGCCTGGTTCACCAAGGGCGTGCCCGGCGGCCACGGCTTCCGCCAGAACCTCCACGCCGCCAGCGACCCCGTCGCCCTCATGGCCGCCATCGACGCATTGAGGCACCAGGCTGTTTCCTGAAAAGATTCACCACGAAGACGGGAAGACCACGAAGGAGAGCCGGTCTTCGTGGTGATCCTTGTTCCTTCCTGGGTTCACGTCGGTCCCATGGCGGTGGCGTCTTCGAGGGTGAAGGTGCCGCCTGCGGTCTTGGGGGTCTTTCGGATGGGGCAGGGCTCGACGGGGCAGCGGTCGCAGTAGAGGCGGGCGCAGGGATCCACGTGGGTGTGGACCTCGCCCTCGATGCCGCCGGCGAGCAGGGAATTCCGGCCGAACTCTTCGCAGAGGTCGTGGGCCTGGCGCACGGGGTAGAACTCGGGCACGACCATGTGCACGTCCACGTGGGTGTAGCGGCCGCTGCGGAAGGTTCGGAGCTCATGGAGGGCGATGATGTCTTCGGGGCGGGTGTCGTTCATGGCTGTCAGCACGGTGCCGAGGGTGTCCGGGTCCTCCATGTCCAACAGGGCCTGGGAGGACTCCTTCACCAGCCGGAAGCCCGTGCGGGCCAGCAGCAGGCCCACGATCATGGCCATGATCGGATCCAGCCAGGTGATGCCCGTCAGCTTCACGCCCAGCAGGCCCGTCGCGATGCCCATGGTGGTCCAGAAATCCGAGAGGATGTGGTGCCCGTCAGCTTCCAGGGCTTTGGAGCGGGTCTTGCGGCCCTGGGTTAGGAGGAACCAGCCCAGCAGGCCGTTGAGGCCGCCCGCGAGGAGGTTCACGATGAGGCCCCGGCCTAGGTCCTTCAGTTCGACGCCGTAGAGGAGCCCCTTGCCAGCCTCGATGAGGATGAACACCGCAGCCAGGGAGATGAGGCCGCCCTCGAAGGCCGCGCTAAAGTGCTCGATCTTGCCGTGGCCGTAGGGATGTTCCTTGTCCGCGGGTTGGCCCGCGAAGATCACGGCCCCCAGGGCGAAGGTGGCCGCCACGATGTTGACGATGCTCTCGATGGCGTCGGACTTCAGCGCCACGGAGCCCGACAGCACGTAGGACCAGAACTTCAAGCCCAGGATCACGGCTCCGGCCAGGATGGAGAGGCTCGCGACGCGGATCCTGAATCTTTGTTCGGCGTGTTCGGCTGTTGTCATGGGTGCTCGCTTTCAGACCTCAGGCGTCGAAGTCTTCGAAAAGGCCGCGCTGGACCCCGGTGCCGGGGTCCGCGGGGAAGGGATAGGCCGCGGCGGGCGCCCAGGGGCGCTCCGGGTCGAAGGGACCGGGCGGGGGCAGTTCAGGCGGCAGCCAGCGAAGGGCGGGGGCAGGCTGGACCTGGGCCACGAGGCTTTGGGCCCCGGCTTCGGGTGGCACCGCGGGGACGCGGAGGAGGGCCACGGGCGGGTGATCCAGGGTGTCCGCCCAGGCGGTCGGGGGGGTGACCCGGGCTTCCAGGGGGGCGGGGTCGCGGGGGTCGGCGGCGAGGCCTGGTGTGAACGACCCGGGGGCCGGCGGCAGCGGCAGGCTGGCGCGCCAGGGGTGGCCTTCCCGCAGGGCCTGGCGACCCAGCAGGCTGGCCATCTGCAGGTCGCTGGATGCGCCCAGGTGGAGTGGGGTGCGCAGACGCTCCTGGAGCAGGGCCTTCAGGGCCCGGAGCTGGCCATTGGCGGCCGCCCAGGAACCCCCGGCCCGCTGGAACTCCGTGCCGCCAGTGAGGGCCAGGCGCCAGCCCACGGCGCGGCGGGCGAAGGGCAGGTCCACCCAGGCGCTGGCGGCGAGGCGCTGGGCCAGGCCCCGCTCGGCCGCGCCTTGGGCCTCGGACATGGCGGCCACCAGAGCCTCGCCCGAGGCCAGGCTGGCCAGGGCGCCGTAGGGCAGGGTCACCTCGCCCCAGAGCCAGCCGCTGGGGGCTTCCTCGCCGGGGGCGACGACGCCCAGGTCCGGGAGACGCCAGGGCTCGCCCGAACGGGGCATCCAGCCCAGTACGCCCTGGCGCCAGAGCTCACCGACGGCACCCTCTGGCATCTCGGGGGCATGCACCCAGCCCCGGAAGGCGCCGCCCGGCAGCTGCGCGGCGGCCTCGGCCTCCAGGTGCAGGGTCAGGTGCGGAATGGCCGTGATGGCCTCCCACCAGCCCTGGCGGGACTCGGGGGGCAGGGCGGCCATCCAAGCGGGCGGGTGATCCCAGATCAGACCGAAGCCGCCCGGGAGCAGGGCGGCCAGGCGCATGAGCCGGGCCAGGGCGCGGCCCGGGGCCGCATGGATCGAAGCCAGGCCCTCGTCCAGGAACCGCGAGCCCGCCCAGCCGGCCCAGGGCGCGTCCAGGGAGGACCGCAGCAGGAAGCCCTGGCCTTCGGTCTCCGTCACAGGGCCTCCTGGGCCGCCGGGGCGGGGGTGAACATCGGCCGGCCCGCGAGGCCCGGCGTGAAGGCCCGGTCCCAGCGGTCCCGCAGGCGGCGGGTGGCCTGGCGGGCGGCCTCGAGGTCAGGCGCGCCCAGGAGCCGCAGGCCCAGCCAGGTGGCGGAGAGGAGGCAGCCGGTGCCCCGGCGCTCGCCGGGCAGGCGCGGGGACCGGTCCAGGGGCTGGATGCCCTCCGGGGTGATCCACAGATCCTGGATGTCGCTTCCCGCCGCGTGCCCGCCCTTGAGCCAGACGGCCGCGGCACCGGCCGCGAGCCAGGGGCCGGCGAGGGCCTCGGGGGGGGCGGTCTGGATGGCTTCGGGCGGCAGACCCGCGAAGGCGGTGGCCTCCCCACGGTTGGGGCTCACCACCCAGCCGCCCATGGGCAGCAGGTCCGTAGCCATGCGGCGGAGGTCGGCCCCGTCGTGCAGGCCCACGCCGGCACTGGGGGCGAGGATGGGGTCCCAGATGCGGACTGGCGGCGCCAAGTGGCGCAGGGTGGCGCAGAGGCGGCGGAAGGCCTGGGGCTCCAAGGCGCAGAGGCTGACCTTGACGCCCCAGCGGCCTGTCAGGTGCGGGGCCAGGGCCTCCACCCGCTGCACGGGATCCAAACTGGGTGGCTCGATGCGCAGGCAGGCCAGTCCGTTCTGGAGGGTCTCACCCAGGCTGACGGCCATGGGCTGGCAGCCGAGCTCCGCCAGGGTGAGGGCATCCCGGAGCAGTCCCGCGCCACCGGATGGGTCCATCCCGCCCAGACAGAGGGCAACCGGCGGGGCGCTGGGGTAGGGAGCATCCATGGGGCTTCAGAATGACACAGGATGTCCGGCTATTCCTTCCGGCTCCTTAGACCCTGCGCTCAGGGTCCACGATCTCGGTCACCCGCAGCCCCAGGCTGTCTTCCAACACCGTGACCTCGCCGCGGATGATGACGCGCTCCTTGCACAGCACGTCCATGGGCTCGCCAGCGCTCTTCTTGAGCTCCACCAGGGAGCCGGGCTCCAGCTCCAGCAACTCGCGGATTGTCAGGCGGGCCTGACCCAGCTGGATCTCCATCCGCAGCGGGGTGTCGATGAAGGGCATGAGATCGTCCACCACCTGCTCAAAGCTGAGCACGCGGTCGGTCTCGAGCCGATCCCCCCGTTTGATCATGGTTCTCCCGCTGGTCCTGTCAAAGCATGGACCCTGGCGCCGGATGTCGCAACGGATGTGCCAGGACCGGAACTTACTGCTGGATGGCCCAGTCCACGATCAGCACGCTCTTGATCGGGCGGCTGGGCTTCTTGTGCTTGGGGTCTTCCTTTTCGCCGGGCTTCAGGGGATGGGGCTTGAACTGGTCGTTCAGCTTCTCCTTGATTTCCTTGCTCAGGGCCTCGCGGGACTCGGCATCAGAGGCCTCGTCCACGCTCTTGCCGGCCAGGGCACCCAGCACGATGGACTGGATGAGACTCTTCTCCGGTGAGGGCTTGTCCCCGGACACCAGCTTCCCCAGGTCGGGATCGCAGAACAGAATGTTCAGCTCGCACCGCAGGAAGGCATTGCGCCGGGCACCGGTGAGGTTGACCGTGCGCGTCAGGACCATGACGGAGGAGGCATCGGCACCTGCGTGACCGCCCCCTTCCTTCTTGTCCCCCGTTTCGCCGCAGTCCTCGGTGTCCACCGCCGCGTGGGGGTCCTCGGAGGGCGCCCCTGCCTGGGCCTTGGCCTCCTCCTCGGCCCGGGCCTTGGCAACCTTGGCGGCAGCCCGCTTCTTCAGCCAGTACCAGGTGCCGCCACCACCGCCACCGAGCACCACGAGGGCGGCCACGGCGATGATGATCAGCTTCTTCATACTCTTCTTGGGGCTGGGGGCTACTTCTTCAGACATGCGTTCCTCACCAGATGCCCCCTTCATCGGATGAGATCCCGTCGGGCCTGAATTCCGCCCGGTTCGCCTGAGGGAGGCTGGAACCTAGCGATAGTGGCATTTACGGAATCAAAGGAGCTTGAGAGGCTCTGAAACCCTGGGCGGGAGCCTTCCGGAGAAAATGTCGGAATAAAGGGCAAAAAAGTCACCTAGAAAAACAAGGGGGCCTGTCGAGACAGGCCCCCTTGTTCCTTGCTTTCGGCATCAGGCCGAAAGGGTTGATCCTACTTCTTCTTCTTGCCCTTGCCGTTGACTTCGTCAGCCAGCTTCTTGCCGGGCTTGAACTTCGCAACCTTCTTGGCCGCGATCTTGATGGGCTTGTTGTCGCGGGGGTTGCGGCCGGTACGGGCGCCGCGGCTGGCAACCGAGAAGGTGCCGAAGCCGACGAGGGTGACCTTGTCACCGGAACGAAGGGCGGCGGCGATGCCACCGAGCACCTGATCCAGAGCGGCAGCGGCCTGGGCCTTGGTGATACCGGCCTTATCGGCGACTGCGCTGACGAGTTCAGCCTTGTTCATGGGAACCTCCAAAATAGGGGATCTGTGCCCCCGGGTTGAAAGAAACGGTTTCGGCTCTGGCGGGAGACGTCCGTGGTTGCTTGCTTTTCGATGATCCATACCCCGCAGAGGCGCATGAATCCTACGTTTCATAAACTGCCAAAAAGCTACGCCGCAGACCCAGTGGGGTCAAGGCTTTTCTTTAGAAAAAATTCGGAGAATAGCGTCATTGGTGACTTCCTGTGACCATGGAACATTAAGAAGCCCGTGGATGCTCACTCTAAGTTCCATGGATCGCGCAGATCCCCGTAGAACTTCCGGTTGAGGGATCCCTGACCCGTGGCCGCTGGTCCCGGCCTCGCCGCGGCGGTCACAGGAGCCCGTAAGATGGAACCATGTCCCACCCCTACTTCCTCACCGTGGCCTATGCGGGCGCCGGCTTCCACGGCTGGCAGATCCAGACCTCGCTGCGCAGCGGTCAGGGGGATCTCTGGAAGGCCCTCCGTGCTTTTGACCCCGAGGCACCCATGCCTCAGGGCACGGGCCGGACGGATGCGGGGGTCCACGCCCGGGCCCAGGGGGTGCTCATCCACACCGCCCGCACCTGGGATCCCTACCGGTTGCTGGCCGCCCTGAACGCCCACTTGCCGGCGGACCTCCGGGTGATGGCGGCCCGGCCCGCGCCGGAGGGCTTCTTCCCCCGCCAGCACGCCGTCGCCAAGCGCTACGTCTACCGGCTGGGTCTGGGGCCTGCCGCTGACCCGCTGCAGGCGCCCTACCGCTGGCACGTGCATCAAGCCCTGCCCCTGGATCTGGTGGCCATGGCTGCGGCGGTTCCGCCGTTGCTTGGGATCCATGACTTTTCAGCCTTCCGCTGCGCGGAGTGCTCGGCCCAGACGCCGGTGCGGACCCTGCACGGCATCGGGATCTCACCCGTGGAAGGCGGCGCCGAGCTGGTCTTCGAAGGCAGCAGCTTCCTCATGCACCAGGTCCGCATCATGGCGGGCACGTTGGTGGAGGTGGGCCGCAGCCGCCGCGAGCCGGACTCGCTGGCCCTGGTGCTGCAGTCCCTGGATCGGCGCCGGGCGGGCTTCACCGCCCCGCCCGAGGGCCTGTGCCTGGAGAAGGTCTGGTACGAGGCCCGCTGGGGCATCGGCGAGCCGAGTCCCTGGGGCGAGGGCCACCGCCGCTAGTCCAGGAAGAAGCCCACGCCCTGCCAGACCTTGAAGCGGGTCTTGCCGTCCTTGGCGGCGGCGGGATCGAACACGATGCGCTTGGCGGCTTCCACGCAGGCCTCGTCGGCCTCGCGGGCCTCGGGGGTGTCCCCGGGTAGCCCCTGGAGGAGCCGGGCCGCCAGCACGTCCCCCTTCTCGCTGATGAGGACGTTGACCACCACCACTCCCTTGGGACGGCTGCTGAAGACACGGGAGGACTTTATCCGCGGAGTGATCCGGTTCAGGTTGATGGCCCGGGCGGGGGTCAGGTCTTCGCCCAGGAGTACCAGGTCACCCTCGACGGGCACCGTGCTGGCCTTGCGCTGTAGGGCCTCGTTCTCGGTCCTGATGCGGGCCACCTCGGCCTTGGCCTCCTGGGCGGCCTGCCGGGCTGCCTGCAGCTCCTTGACGAAGGCGTCGCTGCCGTCCTGGTTCTCCCGCTGGGCGGCCCGCAGCTGGTCGGCTTCCTTTCGCGCCGCATCGCCCTCGGCCTTGGCCAGGTCCCGGGACTTCCGGGCCGCCAAGAGCTCCTGCTGGAAATCCTCCGTGGCTGCCAGGCGCTGCTTCAGGCTGTCCCGCTCCTCGGTGAGCTGGTTCACCTGGGTCTGCAGCTGCGCAGCCGTCGGTTTCTTGGCGGCTGAGAGGGGCAGGGCGAGCAGCAGCAGGGCGACGGCAAAGCGCATGGAACCTCCTGGGGCGGGAGGTTCAGCGTGAGGCTCCCCGCTGATCGCCTCCCTGGGCGGGTTTCGTAGCCTTGAGAATCCCACGCTTCAGGAGCTTGGAGAAGATGCCGAGGCACTCGTCCGGCTCGAAAGGGGCGATGGAGAGGATGTCCCGAATGGTCCACAGGCCGTTTACGCGGGTGGCCAGGAAGGCCTCATTGGGCCCCAGGTCGGTGTTGGTCAGCTCGTCCAGGCTCATGGCCAGTTCGGGTACCAGATCCAGGTCCGGCTTCTTCTCCTGGAGCAGGTCCTGCACCACAGCCATCATCTTGTTGGCGTCCAGGTGCCGGGGCTGGTCCTTGAGGATGCGGCGGAGCTCCTCCTGGGCCTCCTGCAGCTTCTGCTTCTCCACCAGGGCGCGGGCACGCTGCAACTGCAGGCTGGGGTTCTCGCCCAGGTTGCCGCCGGGGTTGACGATGCGCACCAGCCCCCGCTCATGGAGGTCGAAGAGCAGCTTGTTGATCTTGAATTCGGGCAGGCGCAGCTCCAGCACCAGCTGATCAATCCGCCGGTGGCCATCCAGGCGGGCCAGGACGTTGGCGTCCTCGGTGGCCAGGGGCAGGTGCTCGGCGATGGCCTCGGAGATGGGAGAGAGGATGGCATCTCCGCCCCGGATCACTTTGCGGATGCGCTGCCAGTCGTCCAGGCGCCGCGCACCCTCGAGGACGATGCCCGTGACGTCCAGGCTCAGCAGCATGCTCTTCTGGTGGGAGGCGGCGCCGTCGTGGAACTCGAAGCTGCCGACGCTCCAGAGGAATGTGTCGTAGATGCTCTCCTCCACCTTCATCTGCACGATGCGCCGGATCTCGGTCTCGGTGATGAGCTGCCGGTTGACCAGGATCCGGCCCAGCAGCTGCTGCTCGTCCTCCTGGGTGGCCAGGGCGTCGCGGAGCTGCTCTTCGGTGATGCGGTTGTAGGCAAGCAGATACTGGCCCAGGTATTCGCGCGGATCCGAGGACCAGATGCTGGTGATGCGCCCCTCATGGAAGGCGACGCGCTTGGTATGCAGAGACCCCTTGAGCTCGAGCACGCCGGTCTTCTTGCCCACAGCCAGCCACTGGAATATGTCTTCCAGACTCATGGTCGCCAGATCACCGCGTAGCGCCAATGCCAGTCCCCCGTCCATTTCGGCTGATTTGAGAGTTGTAATCTGTCATGAGAACAAAAAAATTACAACAAGGCAAGGCCCCAGTCGCCCTGAACGCTTTATCGGCAGCTTCCGGACTTTCAGGAGGGGGTCAGAGCCGCCGCAGAGTAGTCCGGATGGCGTGGTTCAGCAGGTCCGGATGGTGGCGGGCCATGGGCGACTCGGGGTCGAGCAGGGGGAACCGGTGCACCGGGATGCCCATGATCTGGTCCTGCTCCACCGTCAGCGGCTCGCCGCCCTCCCGCCGGTAGCGGGCGAGCATCTCGGGCCAGAGGGGGGTCTCATTGGCGATGATGGCCGTGATCCCCGTCCGGCCGAGGGCCGAGATGGCCGCCACGTGGGTCTCCAGGTCCAGGCCGTCGGTCTCGCCGGGTTCGGTCATGAGGTTGGCCACATAGATCACCGGGGACCGGGAGAACTCCAGGGCCTCCTGGAGATCCGACAGGAGCAGGTTGGGGATGGTGGAGGTGTAGAGGCTGCCTGGAGCCAGGAGGATTAGGTCCGAGCGCAAGAGGGCCAGGACCGCCTCAGGCAGGGGCTCGGCGTCGGTGGGTTCAAGCCAGAGCCGGGCCAGGGGGGCGTGGCAGGTGCCCACGGCCGATTCCCCCACATATCGGTGGCCTGTCATGTCCTCGGCCATGAGGGTGACCGGCACGGCGGTCGACGGGAACAGCCGGCCCAGGGTCACCAGCACGCCCGAGAGCTTGCGGATGGCGCGCACCCAGTCACCGGTGAGATCCGCCAGGGCCCAGAGCATGAGGTTGCCCAGGGAGTGACCCGACAGGCTGCCTTCGCTCTTGAAGCGGTAGTTCAGCAGGTCCGTCAGGGCGGAGTCTTCGAGGGTGAGGGCCGCCAGGCAGTTGCGCAGGTCACCTGGGGGGATGCCACCGAGCTCCTCCCGCAGCCGTCCCGAAGAGCCCCCGTTGTCGGAGACGGTGACGATGCCTGTCAGCTTCCACGGCTCCCGCACCCGACCCGCTTCCCGCTTGATGGCGCGCAGCAGGGCTGCCAGACCCGTGCCACCTCCCAGGGCCACCACGCGCAGTGGCTGCTCGGGATCAAGACCCTGGGAGCGAGCGGCCATGGCCGTGGCGCGCCGGAGCTAGTGGTTCTCGGTGAAGGCGAAGAGGGGTGACTTCCGGATGGCGTTGAAGTCGGGCTCCATATGCCACTGGAAGACGAAGTTAGCATCCAGTTCCATGGCCTTCTTCAGGCTCTGGGCGGACTCCTCGACGTTCTCGGTCTGGGCAAAGGCCACGGACCGGAGGTAGTGGAGTGAGCCCACGGCAGGGTGGCTCTTGATCGCCTTATCGACCAGCTTGACGGCCTCGTCGGTGGCGTGGCGGTTGAGGCAGGCCTGGATCTCGGTGAGGGGATCCTCTGTGACCTTGGCGGGAGGATTGACCTTGGCCTGGGCCAGCAGGAGGTAGACCTGGGCCCGGCGCTTGACAGCCCAATCACCCGTCTCCTGAGCCTCGCTCATCAGCGCCTCCAGGGCCTTCACGGCCTCGGGGTACTTGCCGGTGTCCACCAGCTTCACGGCCTTGGCGTAGGCGGTGGCGTGCGGGGAGGGTGCGGCCTGGGCCGGCACCGGGGTGGACTTGGGAGCGGTTTCGGTCTTGGCTTTCGTTGCCATGCGGGATCCTCTAGAAGCCTTGAAGAAACTATAGAGTGACAGGTTTCCCTGGGCAAATCCGGCACCCGGGGGCGGAATCAGGCTTTGAACAGGGCCTTTTCGCGGTTCAGCAGTCGCGTGGACACCATGGTCATGATGGCCGCCAGGCCCACGGTCATGGCGAAGGCCACCAGGTATTCCATCCAGCTGAACTGCTGGCTGAACAACTTGCGCAGGGCCAGACAGACATTCACCACGGGGACGTAGGCCAGGAAGGCCATCTTGTCCACGCCCGGGGACATGGTGAAGATGCCCAGGAACATGACCAGGAAGATGCCAGGTGTGATGGCGCTGCCGGCCTCGATGGTGTTCCGGGCCTGGATGCCCATGAGCAGGATGAAATTCGAAAAGAACAGGCCCAGGGGCACCATGATCAGGAAGGTGAGGCCCAGGGTCAGGGGATTGGCGATGGCCGCCGCCGCCTGCATGGAGCCGGCGGCGCCGCCGCTGATGGAGGCGATGGAGAGACCCATGCTCAGCAGGTTCAGCAGGGCAGCGATGACGCCGATGCTGAAGATGTAGAGCAGCTTGCCCAGGATGATCTGGTTGCGGGGCAGGCGGGTGGCCATGAGGCTCAGGAGCGTGTGGCGCTCCTTCTCTCCGGCGGTGGCGTAGATGCCGTGCTGCATGGAGCCGGCATACATCATGATCATCAGCAGGTAGGGCAGCATCCGGCCCATGACTTTGCCCACTTCCAGGGTGATATCGGCCGCGTTCTTCACCTCCAGCTTCAGGGGTTCGGCCAGCTGAGAGGAAGCCCCCAGGGTCTGGAGGCGGCCCTGCACCCAGGCCTGCTCCTGGGCCCGGATGGCCTCCTTCAGACGCTTGAGGGCGATCTCGGAGGCCCGCTCGCTCTCGTCCACGAGGACGCTGACCGTGAAGGTCTCCTGCTTCTGGAGCGAGGTGGCGGCGGTGGTGGCGACCTCCAGGGCCAACTCCAGCTTCTGGTCCCGGATGGCCTGCTTCAGGTCGCCCTCGGGGCGGGCCACCCGCTCGAACCGCTTGGGGTCCGAAGCCATGACACCATCCAGGATGTGGGAGGGGTCCGAGACATAGACGCGGCTGGCCTTGTTGCGGTTCTGGGCCTCGTCCCGCTTGCCCATCTTGGCCATCATGCCGAAGATGGCCGGGTAGAGCAGGAAGGGCAGGACGAAGGCGAAGAACATCGTCTTCCGGTCCTTGGAGAGCTCCAGGAACTCTTTCTTGGCGATGAGCAGGGCGCCGCGCATCAGTTACCTCCCACGGCTTCAGATTCAGCTGCGAGTTGGAAGAACACTTCATCCAGGGTCTTGGCGTTGCGGCTCTGGAGCAGCTCCCTGGGCGGCGCGTCGCCGTGCAGCTTGCCGTCGAAGATGATGCCTACCCGGTCGCAGATGTCCTCGACCATGGGCATGACATGGGTGGAGACGATCACCGTGCGGCCCTCCTCCCTCATGAGGCGCAGCAGGTCCAGCACGGTCTTGGCTGTGAGCACGTCCAGGCCCGTGGTGGGCTCGTCGAAGATGACCACCTTGGGATCGTGCAGCAGGGCCCGGGCGATGCTCACCTTCTGCTTCTGGCCTGAGGAGAAACCCTCCATCTTCACGTCGGCAAAGTCTGCCAGCTGCAGCTTGCTCAGCAGGTGGAGGCCCCGGCGCTCAGCCACGGCGGGGTCCACATCCTGGAACTCCCCGAAGAGCCGCAGGAGCTCCCGGGGCGTGAACCGGGTATAGACCCCCATGTCCGTGCTGAGGTAGCCCAGGCAGCCCCGGACGGCCTCGGGCTTCTGGCGAGTGTCCATGCCGCAGACTTCGATGCTGCCGGCATCCGGGTCCATGAGGCCCGCGATCATCCGCAGCGTCGTGGACTTGCCCGCGCCGTTGGGTCCCAGCAGGCCGTAGATCTCGCCCGGCTGCACCGTAAAGGAGATGCCCCGCACGGCATCGATCCGCTTCATGGATCGGGTCTTGCGGTCCTTCACGCTGAAGGACTTGTGGACCTCGTTCAGGTGGATCACCGCTACCTCCGGAAGGAACAGGCTCCCAGTGTAAGCGGCATTGCGTAGGCAACGACAACCCGCCGGTGAGTGGGAAGTCTCGACACGTGAACGGTCCGGAGCGGGCGGTCAGTGGTGGTTCAGCGCGCCCGTGGTGCCCAGCACGACCATCACTAGGCCGAGGCCCAGGCAGTATATCGCGAAGCCGTTGAGGCGGGGCTTCCGGGTGAAGCGGTCGAGCAGCCCGATGGCCAGATAGCCTGAGATGGCGGCGGCGACCACACCCACCACGCAGAGGAGGGCCGGGGACACCGAGCCCGCCGGGAAGGCCAGGTCTGTGGGGAGGGGCTGGTGCTTCAGCAGCGGCTTCAGCAGACCCCGCAGCTCGACCAGGGCCGCCGCGGCGATGGTGGGCATGCCCAGGAGGAAGCTGAACCGCGCGGAGGCGGGCAGCTTCAGGCCCCGGAACACGCCGATGGAAATGGTGGAACCCGACCGGGACAGGCCGAAGCCGCCGCCGAGACCCTGGATGGTACCCACGGCTAGGGCGTCCATGGCCCGCAGGTCGTGGTGGTCCCGGCCCGCCAGATCCTGGTTGCTGAGATTTACCCGCTGGCGGCTCAGGGTGTTGGCGAGGTAGAGCAGCAGCGAGGTGCCGAGCAGGCCCAGGCCGTAGACCCAGAGGTGCTCCTTGGCGGCCTCCTTCACACCCCGGGTGGCGAGGCCGAAGATGCCCGTGGGGATCATGGCCAGGAACAGCATGAAGGCCAGCCGGCGGCCCTCCTTGTCGCGGCCGAAGCAGCCCATGACGATCTGGACCAGCTCGTGTCGAAAGTAGACCATCAGGGCCAGCAGGGTGCCCAGGTGCAGAAGCACATCAAAGGCCAAGGGCATGGGCCGGCCGTGGAACATCAGGTGCTCGGCCAGGGTCAGGTGCGCCGTAGAGGACACCGGCAGGAACTCCGTCAGGCCCTGGATCAGTCCCAGGAGGATGGCGTGCAGCAGGTGCATTCGGACTCCGACACAAAGAAACAGTGTGCCAGAGCCGTCAGGATTTCCGCCTCGCCCCCGGGGCATGCTTGAATCTTCAGATGCGACCTCTCGACCTCCGCTCTGACACCGTCACCCGGCCCACGCCGGAGATGCGCTCCGCCATGGCCGCTGCCGAAGTCGGTGATGACGTCCTGGAGCGCGATCCCACGATGGCCGTGCTGGAGGCCCGGGTGGCGGAGCTGCTGGGCCTGGAGGCGGCGCTCTGGGTGCCCTCGGGCTGCATGGGCAACCTCATCGGGCTGATGCTGCACCTGCGGCGGGGGGACCGCTTCCTCGCCCCGGCCCAGGCCCACGTGCTGGGCTCGGAGCTGGGCACCGGCGCCTGGCTGGCGGGGGGCATGCCCGAGGCCCTGGCCTGGGAGGGCGGCCTCGGTCGGCCCACCCCCGCCCAGGTGACCCGGGCCGCGGGCTCGCCCGGCCCCTACTACACCCTGCGCAGCCGGCTGCTCTGCCTGGAGAACACCCATAACTTCGCCGGGGGCACGGTGACGCCCGTGGCCGAGCACCGGGCCCTGGTGGCCGCCGCCAAGGCCGCGGGCCTGGCCGTGCACCTGGATGGCGCGCGGCTCTGGCACGCAGCGGCGGCCCTCGGCTGTCCGCTCGCCGCGCTGACCGAGGGCGTGGACACGGTGCAGGTCTGCCTCAGCAAGGGCCTGGGAGCACCCATGGGCTCGCTGCTCGGCGGCTCGGCCGCAGCCATGGTCGAGGCCCGGCGCCTGCGCAAGATGCTGGGCGGCGGGGTCCGGCAGGGCGGCGTCGTCGCCGCTGCGGGACTCGTGGCCCTGGACTACCTGCCGCGAGTGGCCGAGGACCACGCCAAGATCCAGCGCCTGGCCGAGGGCCTGCGCGGCTTCGGTGTCGCCGCCCCGGTGCCGGAGACCAACATCCTGCTGGTGCCCGTGCCCAAAGCCGCTGCGGCCCTGGCGGCCCTGGAGGGGGTCGGGGTCCGGGCCCTGCCCGTGGGCAGCGCCATCCGCTTCATCGCCCACCGCGACCTGACCACCGAGGACATCGAGGAGGCCCTGCGCCGCCTGGAACCCGTGGCCCACCTTCTGCGTTCGGCCTGACCATGAAGCTGCGCCTCGCCCTCGCCGCACTGCTGCTCCTGGCCCTCGGCGCGGGTGCCTGGCTGGCCTGGCAGAACGGGCTGGAACCGGTGCCGCTGGCGGACGGCCGGGCACTCTACGTGCCGGCGGCCCCGGAGTTCCCGGAAGACACGGCAGAGGTGACGGTGCTCCTGCCTGCGGGCTCTGGTGTGGAGGCGCTGCTGGTCGCCCAGTCGGACCTGCCGCTGCTGGAGCGGGGGGTGGGCGGGTCTCTGGCGGGCCTGCTGGTCGCCGAGCTCGCCGCCTCCCGCCACGGCCGCCGCTGGCGCCTCACGGTGCGGCCGGGTTGGCGCCTTCAGGACAGCACCAACCTCGACGCCGCGCGGCTGCTGGCGGTCGTCACTCCCCGGGTGGCGAGTCTCGGCGGCGAGGGGCGCGCGCTCGACCCGGCCACTGTGGAACTGCGCTTCAAGGCCCGGCCCGCAGGCCTGCCGTCCGACTTCCTCGACTGGCGCGTGCCGGGTAGTGGTCCCTTTGTGCGACGTGGCGCCACGCTGACCCGCTTCGACGCCTTCGTGCTGGGGCGTGCGGGCCTCGCGGCCGTGACTGTGGCCACGGACGCGGCCCTGCTGCAGAGCGGCCCCTGGGCCGAGGGCCTGAGCTCGCGACGCTGGGCCTGGGCGGCCTTCCCCGGCGCCATGGCTTCGGCCGACATGGCCAGGGCCCGCACATCGCCCTACGACGAAATTCACCTGAAAGGTGGCACCGTGTGGTTCCTGTCCCGCCGCCTGCGCCGCCTGCGCCCCGACCCCACGGACTGGACCCGCACCCGCCTCTTCGGTGTCTGGCAGGGCGCCATGGACCTGCCCTCCGACCCCCTGGGGATGTGACACCGAATTTGCGCCCAATAAAAGGACCACCGCCAAGGCGCCAAGAATCATAGTGATCTCAGGGGAGGGTAGGCCTGCTCCATGGGGGCACTTACCCAGGCGTCCAGGAGCTTCTGGGAAGGGTCGTCCACACTCAGGAAGTGGATGCCGATGCCGACCATCTCCGGCCGTTCGGCGCCGGGTCGGCACCCCTGCACATAGCACACCGCCGCGAGGATGGGGGTCTTGGGCAACTCGGGATGATGCAACAGGAGGTTCTCCAGCACGGCTCCCCGCTCAAAGAGCCCAGCGTCTCGTTTCTCGATCAGGGCAAAGCAACCCCCAGCGCTGATATTGGTGATCCCTACCTCCCCGAAGACCTGTCCCTTCAAGGTGAAGGAGATGCCGAAGTTGGGCCCAAGGATGATGCGGTGAGCGTCTCTTCGGTTGATTGTTGCGTTCACACAGGCTCCTGATATGGATATCCGTTTCCCATTGGACAGCAATGACATGTGCCGAGTTACACCCGAAACTGGCTAACCATTTTGGAGAGGTTCTCGGAGACCTTGGCCAGGTCCTCCGCCGTTCGCTGGATCTCATTGGTGCTCGCCGAAAGTTCTGCGCTCGCAGAAGCGTTCTGGCTGGCTTCAGATGCACCCAGCTCCACCTGGCGAGCCCCTTCCTGCGCGGTACGGGTCTGCTCACGGGCAGCCATGTGGACTTCCACCATGATCCTGGAGAGATCCTCGCTTTGGGTGCGTATAGCCCTCAGCATCCCAACGGCAGTGCCGACGGTCTGTCCCCCAGCGGCCACCGCACCCTGACTGCGATTGATCAGGGAAGTGATCTCCTTGGCGGCAAGGCCAGATCGTTCTGACAATTTTCGCACCTCTTCGGCCACGACCGCAAAGCCCTTGCCCTGCGTTCCGGCTTTGGCTGCCTCGATGGAAGCATTAAGCGAAAGCAGGTTCGTCTGTTGGGCGATCTCCCGGATGACCCCGACAGCGGCCACCATCTCGCTTGCGGACTGCCTGATCAGCCCCATGGCATTTGCCGTTTCACCACCAGCCGTGTCACCGGCCACGGCGGACTTGGTAGCCCCATTCGCAAGCAATTCGCCCTTCTGGATGCTGTCCCCCACCTGTTGAATCGAAGCGCTCAACTCCGTGATGGCGGAGGCCAGCTGTTCCGTGGTCTGTTGCTGGACGTCGGCACTTCGGGCAATGTCAGCCGCCGTGCGGGCAATTTCGACCGCCGACGCCGACAGTTGGGTCGCGCCACTGGCAACCTGGTCGCTTTGCAGCCCAAGGTCACTGAAAATCTTCCGAAAGTTGGCGTTATAGGCGTTGAATGCCTGCGCGGCGACACCCAATTCGTCCTGGGTCTCAACCGGAATCTGAGCCGTAAGGTCGCTCTTCTGGATGCCATCCACTAGATGTATCAAGGGCGTGGTGATCTGTTTGGTAATGACCCTCCCGACCCAAATGCTTGCTGAGATCACGGCGAAAGTGCTTATCGCGGCAAGCAGGAAAGCGAACTTGGCCTCCTTCCCAGCAGCGGCGGCGTCGCTTTCGAGGACAGTGGCGAAGTCGTCTTCCAGGGCCTTCATGTCGTTGATGCGGTTAGAACTGGCCTGAAACCATTCCTGGGCATCCACTCCGAACTTTCCGGTGCTGGCTCGGTCATAGGCGATGGACCGGAAGCGTTCGACCTCCTTGGCAATCGGGCCATCAAGGAGGTTCTGAAGTTTTGTGCGCTGGTCAGGGCCAGCCTTATCGATGGCGATCCTGAGTCGTTCCTGCTGACGTGCGACCAAAGATGAGAACTTCCGGAACACCCCTTCTTGGAAGTTGTCCGCAGCAAAGGTCGCTGAAAGTGCAGCCCGCTCTTGCCCAGCGCATTCCTTGGCCTCCATTAAGTTCAGCCACGAACCGGCTGTGGCCGAAAGCCTTCGATCAGTCGCCGCTTCCGGTAGGAAAGAAGCAACATCAAGCAAGGAACGGATGACGGCCGAATACTTGCCCAGGTGATCAGGGATGGTCGTCGTCAAGGAAGTGGCAGACTGACGAAGGCCCGACAAGCCCGCAAGAGACTTCCTGGCTGTGTTCAACCGCTCCGGGAAGCCCTCGCCCAGTGCCTTCGAATCGATCCCATCGAGAACGCGGTCTAGGTCGCGGAGACGCCCATCTGAGGTTGCCTGAATCTTGGCGACTTCCTCCCCGAATTTGACCCCTTTACTGCCGAGAAAGAGTGCCGTAGAACCTCGTTCCCTCTGTAATTCATGCACCAGGGCGCCCACGCGGACGGACAAGGTGGTCAAGGACGCGAGGCGCTTGGATTCCGCCCATTGTCCGTAGCGGTTGAAACCCAATATCCCAGCAAAGAGCAAGAGTCCCAAGGTCGGAAACAATCGAAGAACACCCAGTTTTTGGCCGATTCGCAAGCCACCTAGAACGTGCATGCACATCCTTTCAACTATTTTCATTTACACTATTGGCCCTAACTTGGCCTTTGCCGTTGACGTGCCGATCTCACCTCGCCCCTGCCCGATCTTTTCAAGGCGATTCTGGAGTTCAATCAGCCCGAAGGGTTTGGATAGCAAGGTGACCCCAGGATGAGCCGAAGCCAGGTCCAGCGCCGACTGGTCAACTCGGCCGGTGGCAAGAATGACGGGCACCGCTGGGCGCAACCTGCGCAGGCGGGGCAGCGTCCCGATCCCGCCCAGCCCGGGCATGTTCATGTCCAGGATGATGAGGTCAGGCTCAAACCCTGCTTCCAGCGCGGCCAGAGCTTCCTCCCCGCTCTGGGCTATGGACACCGCCGTGTGGCCCAGGACTTCCAGGACCATCTGGACCGAAACCTGTATCAAGTCATCGTCATCCACGAGCAGCACCTTCAGGCCTCCTTTGGGGGTCAGCGTGGGGTCAGCTACCGGGGAAGTGGCGGTCCAGACTTGGGCCTCATGCTCGCAGGCGGGGAAGCGCAGCCTCACGCGAGTGCCCTTGTCCGGCTCACTCTCGATGGCCAGCTGCCCTCGGTGCGCTTTCACGGTGCCATGGACCAGGGACAAGCCCAGCCCTGTGCCCTTGCCAACGTCCTTGGTGGTGAAGAACGGGTCTATCGCCTTCGCCAGGACCTCCCTGGACATTCCCATCCCCGTATCTTCCACCGCGACTTCAATCCAGCCGTTGTCGACGTTGCGGGTACGGAGGGTGAGGGTGCCGTCCTCCGGAATGGCATCCACGGCATTGATACAGAGGTTCATGAAGGCGTGGGTCAAGGCGCTGGCATCGCCCCGGATGGGGCGCAGCTCTGGCTCCAGATCCAACCTGAGGTGGACCTTCGCCAGGGTCGTTCGCTCCAGCAGGTCGACCTGCTCCTTGAGAATCGCGTTCACGTCGAGCACCAGGTTCTCAACCGGGCTTTGGCGGGCAAAGCCCAGCAGGCCCTTGATCATCTTGCCGCCCCGTTCAGTGGCCTTGCAGATGGTGTCGAGGGACCTGTGGAGGGGGCTCCCAGTGGGCTGGGTTCCGAGGTGGGCCGAGGCTAGGCCGAGGATGGCCCCCAGCACATTGTTCATGTCGTGGGCCACGCCCCCGGCCAGGATGCCAAGGCTTTCCATTCGCTGGGATTGCTGAAGCTGAGCTTGGAGCTTATCCTTTTCCTCTTCGGCCTGCTTACGCTCTGAGATGTCGCTGACATTGCTGATCACCCCGAGGATCGCGCCCTCTGAATTGCGCAGGGGTGCACTGGTGTTGGCGACCCAGCCAGATTTCCCGGTGTCCGCAATCTTGAAGTGGAAATCAATCGATTCAACCACTCCTCCGGCGAGCACCCTTTCCAACTTTGCGATGACCCCCACATCGGAGAGGAAGGGAAACACCTCCAATGGAAGTTTGCCCAGCACCTCACTCGCGGGCTTGCCGGTCAATTGCTCCATGAAGGGGTTCCACACCTGGTAACGCAGGTCGAGACCATAAACGATCACACCCTCCTGGGCGCTCTGGAGGATTTCCTTATTCAGCTGGTACGCCTCGCTCAGGGCCTCCTCGGCCCCCTTGCGCTCCGTGACATCCCTCACGATGGTGATGATCCGGTCTTCGCTGCTGGCCACCACGCGAGCCTCAAAGTGCCTGTCGTGACCGCCCACGGGAAGGGAATAGTGGAATTCCTGGACAGCACTCAAAGCCTGGGCGTCGGCAAGGGCCCGCATGAATTGGTCGGCGAGGGGCGGCGGCAGCACTTCTGAGGGTTGCCGGTGCAGGAATGCCCCTGTCGGCGCTAAGAGCTGGCTCGGATCGGAGGCATGGACCGCGAGAAATTCCCCGTCCCGATGGTTTGTGAAAATGAGGTCAGGAATGGCGCTGATGAGTGCCTGGTTCTCGGCCTGGGACGCCGCAAGGCTTTCACGCTCCTGCTGCACCGTCCGCTTCTCGTTATCCAGCCTGCGGTTCAACAAGAGCAGGCGAACAGTAAGGAACAGGATTGATCCGACCGCGGCGAAACCTGCCAGCACCTGCCAGTGGTAGCGCGACCAGATGTCCTTGGCGGTGAAGTGGGGCACGACGTCGAACGGCGGCAGGCGCAGCTCCCGCAGCAGGTCCTC
This sequence comes from uncultured Holophagaceae bacterium, assembly GCA_903843705.1. GTDB lineage: Bacteria > Acidobacteriota > Holophagae > Holophagales > Holophagaceae > Geothrix. Next base: position 30,936 of record CAIMQW010000018.1, read on the forward strand.
GACCGGTGTGTAGTCGGCGGCCACGCCGAAGCCGTGAATGCCCATGGTGCCCAGACCGGCCTTCTTCTCCTCCATCCCGAGCAGGGCTGAGGCAACTCGCCGGACCAGATTCTTGTCAGTCCCCCGCAGGGCCGCGATCGGCCACTCCGGGTAGAGGCGGGTGGAGAGCTGTGAGGCGACTCCGGGTATCACTTGGCGGTTGATCACCTGGATGCGCCCCAGGTCTAGCCGCCCTTCGCGGGCCATACCTTCCAGCACACCCTCCCGAACGAAGCCGACATCCGCACGACCCGTCAAGACCGCTTCCACGGCATTGTCGTGGGGGACCCCGGTGACGATCAGAGTCGCGTCCCCGGGCAGACTAATTCCGATCTGGCTGAGCTCGAATGCCTGCATCTGGTAGCCACCCAGGGATTCGGTGCCGGGAAACGCGATGCTCCGCCCTTTGAGATCCCGGAGCTCCCGGATCAGGGTCTGCCCCGAGCGGCAGAAGATGACCCCTCCGAAGGTGGTGGTCGGACGGCCACCCTCTTCGATCACCAGGGTGGCGAGGGGTGCCGACAACCCCTCGCGCTTCTTGAGCAGCACAAAATGGGCAGGGTTGGTCAGGACAATATCGAGGCTGCGCGTCGCCACAGCCTGCGTGAGCTCGGGGTAGGTGAACGCCTGGACCACAAAGTCACGCTCGGGCAGGGCCTGCTTCAGAGCGATGGCCAGGGGTCGCCACTGCTCAAGGGTCTGGCCCTTGGGGCGGTAGGCGAGCACCCCAATCCTCACTACGTCCGCACCAAGTCCGGGCATGGGTAGCAGCAGAACGCAGGCCAAGCCCGCCCGCAGCGCCAGCGTTCGGAGGGCGGCCCGCCAGCAGCGATGACTCTTTTCTTCGGCGAGACGCATTGCGCACCCGGTTATGGCGTCAACGGCAACTTCAGGTCATCCCTGGTGGATGTTTCGGAGTCGTTGCAGGGCTCCCTGCGGCGATTCGGTCCCACCCCCTGCGGCCTCAGCCCAGGTGGTGCCGAACTAGCGCTCCCACTGCTCCATCAGACGGGGCCTAGAACACCAGGCAGTCCAAGGGGCATCCC
>CAIMQW010000019.1 GCA_903843705.1 uncultured Holophagaceae bacterium
CCAGCTGGTGATGGACACGCCCTCCTTGGCCGGGGCGGGCTGGAAGGCCGCGTGCGCCCACAGGGGACCGGGCGTGACGAGGGTGCCGCCGGGATGCACGGAGAACTGGTGGAAGTGGCCCTTCAGCGCGGCGGCCTGGCGGAGGATGCCGTCCCAGACGGGGTTCTCGGCGGCGCGGACGAGGCCACCCTCCCAGCCGCGGACGTAGCGGGCCAGCTGCTTCAGTTCGTGCTCGGGCCGCCCGTGGGCCTGGGCCACGGCCCGCAGCGCCCCCTTGGCCTTGAAGAACGTGTGGTTGGACACCATGGCCACCCGGTCCCGGCCGTAGCGCTCGAAGACGGCCTGGATGACGCGGTCCCGCTCATCCCAGGCGAAGTCGATGTCCATGTCCGGCGGGTCCTTCCGCTCCTTCGTGAGGAAGCGCTCGAACATCAGGTTCGTGGCCATGGGATCCACATTGCTGAGCTGCAGCGCGTAGCTCACCAGGGAGGCCGCGCCGCTGCCCCGGCCGCAGATGCGGCTGGGGATGCCCTCGTGCTTCAGCGCCTGCACGATGTCCTGCACCAGCAGGAAGTACCGCGCGAACCCCTTGTAGGAGATGAGGTCCAGCTCCTGCTCCAGGCGGGTGAGGATGTCCCCGCGCAGCACCGGGAAGCGCTCGGCCACGCCGGACTGCACGCGCGCCCGCAGCAGGGCGTCCAGGTCCGTCTCCTCCTGCCCCAGGGGCCGGGCCACCACCCACTCCCCCCAGGGGATGGACCAGCCCGCTACGCGCTCCAGCAGGGCGGCGGTGGTCCGCGCCACGGCGGGCTCGGCAAAAGGGAAGCGGGCCTCCCAGTCGCGCCTCGGCACGGCGGCCTCGGCGGGCTCCCACAGGCACTCGGTGCGGGCCAGGGTGGCCTGTTGCGCGATGGCCCGCTTGATCTGGTGCATCGCCAGCCCCTCGGCCGTGCGGAAGCGCAGGACCTGGGGTGCGGCCACGGGCAGACCCGCCGCCAGCGCGGCCCGGGCCTCCTGCGCCCGGCGGGGATGGCCCAGCAGCACCGCCTCGAAGCCCTCCCGCCGCAGGGCGTCGAGGCCCGCCCGGTCCTCCGCCAGCAGCACGCAGTCCCGGGGCGGCTCTGGCGCGCCCAGGCCCGGGATGGCCAGCTCCGGCCGCGCCTCGTGGGCCAGGGCCGTGAGCAGCCGGTTGAGGGCGCCGTGGCCCGCGTCCGAGCAGGGCAGCGCGCCATAGCCGTGGCCCCGCCAGGTGAAGCGGCTGCCCAGGTGCAGGCGGAAGTCCGTCCAGGCCGGGTCCGGCGGCAGGCCCTCCAGCTCCCGGGCCTTGCGCATCCACGCCAGAGTCTCCCGTAGCTTCGGGTAGCCCGCCGTCCCCTGGTCCCAGCAGACCAGGTCCCGGTAGCCCAGGCCCTGGGCCACCCGCAGCAGCTGCGACGCCGGGTAGACACCTTCTCCCACACTGAAATCGGAAATGCCGAGAGCGAACATGGGGGGCCAATCGGAGGCTGCTCGGAATCGCCGTAGGCGATTCCGATCTAAAAAAAGGCAGGGCGGCAGTTAGGCTTGGGGGGATCGTCCGTCCCCAGGGCTCGGTCAGGGCTGCCAGTCCAGGGGGAGACCACAGGCCTCGAGAACGGTGCGGAGGTAGGGGGCTCCGGTGCGGAGGCCGCCCCGCTCGGCGAGGCTCACCAGGGCCTGGGACCGACCCATGCGCTCAGCGAGCTGCGCCTGGGTGAGGCCGACCTGCCGACGGGCCGCTCGCAGACGGGGGGCCAGGGCCTTCGCCCGCGCGCCTGCTGGCGGCGTGCGGCGACCTTCCAGCAGACCCTGGACCGAGAGGTCCTCGTCCAGACGCAGCCAGTGGATGCCCGTGCCACCTCCGGTGAAGCGCCAGTCCGCCAGGTCCTCAGGGGAGGCCACCGCCAGCCGCGGGAAGAAGGCCAGGGGACAGGCCAGCTCCCGCCCATCCTGGAGCTGAACCACCAGCCGCCCCCGCTCGAACCAGAGGTGCGTGGCGCGGGGTCGTTCAGGGTTCGCCAAAGTGGTCATTCCAGACCTCCAGAAAGTCGTCCCGACGGTTCATCACGATGGCCGCCACCCGCTGGAGATCCCGGGGCGGGAAGCCCCCTGAATCGGCGATGGCGGCATCGTGCAGCCAGAACTTGGCGATGGCATCGTCCCTCTCGACATGGACATGGGGTGGCTCGCGGGGTTCGTGGCTGTAGAAGAAAAACCGGAAAGGCCCTTCCCGGTGGATGGTGGGGGACATGAAGACTCCCTAAATATTAGGCTTTTATTAGCTTGTTTCAAGGACTTTCCCGAACGCCCCCACCCACCCCGGCAGGACGGCCTGGTCGGGGAAGCGGCGGCGGAGGCGGGCCAGGACGGGCTCCAGGCGGTCGAGGCGCTCCTGGAGGGGGGTCAGGAAGAGGCCCCGCTCCCGGCCCAGGCCCCAGGCCAGGCGCAGCTCCACCTCGCGCACCAGGAGCCGGCGGGTGGCGCCCTCAAGGAAGGCCCGCTGGATGCGGCGGGCCAGGGCCAGGGGCGGCTCCGCCAGATCCTCCGGGGCGGCGCGCCAGGTGTGGGGCTCCCCGTCCACATCCCACCACCGCAGCACCAGGCGGCGGGGGCTGCGGGGATCGGACCAGAGCCAGGTCAGGCAGCGGGCGGCGAGGCCCGCCTCCTCAGGCAACCGGGGGGGCTGCAGCCGCCAGCCGTGGCGCACATGGCCCGGGCGCTCCGTGAGCAGAGGCAGGCGCGGCCGGTCTTCGCCCCGGACCCGGGCCCGCAGCTCCGGCGCCAGCTTGGGGTTCGTCAGCTCCACCAGCACCGGCAGGGGCTCGGGCAGGCGGTCGCCGAAGCTGCGGAGGCCCAGCCGCTGGAAGCGCACCTGCCGGCCCGGGGCCAGCGCCGGCAGGCGGCGCTGGGGGTGGGGCGCGAGGCAGACCGCCTCCCCGCCC
>CAIMQW010000020.1 GCA_903843705.1 uncultured Holophagaceae bacterium
GACCCATGCCGAACCCCGAGATCAAGGTCCTGGACAAAGGCTTCGTGCGCCTCATCGACCACATGGGGTCCGACCTCAGCGTGGTCAACGCGGCCCGGGTCTCCTTCGGCAAGACCAAGGAGGCCTTCGAGGACTCGGACGCCAAGCTGGTGGACTACCTGGCGGAGCACGAGCACACCTCCCCCTTCCGGCACACGGCGCTGACCCTCCACGTGAAGGCGCCGATCTTCGTCTTCCGGCAGTGGATGAAGCACCGCATCGGCTCGGAATTCAACGAGATCTCCGGCCGGTACGTCGAGTTCCCCGAGGACGAATACTTCGTGCCCGCGGCCTTCCGGCGGCAGGCGAAGGTGAACAAGCAGGGCAGCGAGGGCAGCATCGACGAGGCGCACCGCGAGCGGGCCATGGCCAGCTACCTGGAGAGCTGCCGCGGCGCCGTGGCCCACTACAAGGAGCTGCTGGCCCTGGGGGTCTGCCGCGAGCAGGCCCGCTGCGTGCTGCCCCTGGGCCTCTACTCGGAGGTCTACTGGACCGTGAGCCTCCAGGCGGTGGCCCACTTCATCCGCCTGCGGGCCGACGGCCATGCCCAGTGGGAGATCCAGCAGTATGCCGCCGCCGTGCGCCAGCTGGTGGAGCCGCTCTTCCCCGTGGGTCTCAAGGCCCTGCTGGCCTCCGGCAAGGGCTGAGCTGGTCCCGGTTCAGCGGAACAGCCAGCTGACCTTGGCCTGGATCACGTCATCCGAGGGCAGGTGCCGGAGGAGGGTCAGGTCTGTATAGGCCGCGAGGCTGGCCCGGTCGTTGATGAGGTCGTTCGTGCTCGCGCCGTGGGTGAAGACGAGGAAGAAGGTCGAGCCGGGCTGGAACTCCCAGCGGGTGATGAGGTTCACGTTCCAGGTGCGGTAGCTGAAGGCCGTCTGCGGCGTCGTGCCGGCGGGCTGGTCTGGGGGCAGGCCCGCATCCAGCGTGAGGTCGTTGACGTAGTGCTTCAGGTCGCGATAGTTCCAGTTGGCCGCCAGCCACTGGCTCAGCAGCTGCAGGGACAGCTGCGGGGTGAAGGCGTAGGCCAGCCGTAGGGTCTGGTTCAGCTGGTTCAGCTGCCGGAGGCCGACGATGGGCGTGGCCACGGGGGTCTCCAGCCACTTCTGCTCGCCCGTCTCGCAGGTCACCACGGTGGACAGCTGGAGTTCCAGGGCGGACGTGGGCTTCAGCACCAGCAGCTGGGAGGTGTTGGTGGTCGGCCCGCCCTCGGCCCAGGAACGGCTGCTGGCCAGGCGGAGATACCAGGGCTGGTTGGCCGGGGTGTCGAAGCCCAGGCTGGCGTAGGGCACCGAGGGCCGGGCGAGGTATTTCTTCACGGGGTCGGCGTAGGTCCGCAGCTCCCGGTCATCCTCGACGGCCCGGTTCACACCGGTCCCGGCCCAGAGGGAGACGAAGTTGGTGAAGTCCGTCCGCGCGGAGCCGTTGAAGTTGCGCAGGAAGGTGCGCCCCGCCTGGTCCCGGGCCGCGGTGTGGCTGGCGCCCAGGCTCCAGTTCCGCAGCACCCCCCAGGTCTGGTCCCAGGTGCGGGAGAGCGCCGCATAGAGGCGCTGGTCATCGGAGCGGGCCAGGTAGCCCAGGTCGTTGGGGTTGTAGGTCCGACCCGTGTTGATGGCCTGGGACTCGAAGCTCCAGCCCCCCCGCCACTCCTGGTGGTAGCGCAGGCGGGCCCGCCAGCCCTGCTCCTGGGCGTCCCGGGGGCCGGCCTGGCTGCGGCTGAGGGTGCCCTCCACCAGCCCGCTCTGGTCGGCGGTCTGGTAGGCGCCGTCCACGGCATGGACCTGGGCCAGGCGGCCATTGAGCCCGCCCTGGTGCATGCCCGAGGCGAAGCCGCCCACGTAGCTGCCCCGGTCGTCCAGCAGCTGCTGGACCCGCAGCACGCCGTAGTTGGTGAGGGGCGAGAGCTCGCGCCTGAAGCGGGCTCCGGAGGCATCCTGGAGCACGGCCTGGGCCGGCTCCACGCTGGCCCCGAGCAGGCCGACGTTGGTGCCGTTGCTGTATTTGGCGGTGTATTTCGCGGCGGCGGTGATATCGGTGGCGTTGGGGCGGTCCACCAGGCTCTCCCCGGCGTTCAGGGTGGGGTCCGCCACCCCGCGGCCGATGCGCCGGCTGTAGAAGAGGTCCGGTCCCGCCACGCGGAAGAGGTCCATGCCCTCCAGGAAGAAGGGGCGCTTCTCCGGGAAGAAGGTCTCCACCGTGCCCAGGTTCAGCACCGCCTGGTCCACCTCCACCTGGCCGAAATCCGGCCGGACGGAGAGGTCCATCTGGGCGTGGGAGCTGAGTCCCCACCGGGCGTCCACGCCGGGGCGCAAGTCCCCGTGGCGGTCGTCGTAGCCGCGGGCGGTCTCGAACTTCCGCGCGGCGGAGAGGTAGGGGACGACCTCCTGGCGGGGCTGCGGCTCCAGGCCCTCGAGCCCCCGGAGCTCGGGGAAGTGGCTCACGAAGCCGCTCCCGCCGCGGGGCACCACCATCCAGCGGCTGGACTCGCGGGTGACCCCCTGGTCCACCCGGCCGAAGTTGATGCCCCAGGTCTGGGGGCCCTTGCCCGGCTTGAAGCGCAGGAGCGACAGGGGGATCTTCAGCTCCGCGGTCCAGCCGTCGGCGTCCACGCTGACCGCGCTCTCCCAGACGCCGTCCCAGCTGGCGTTGTAGGTGGCGTTGTTGTAGATGATCTGGTCCTTCTGCACCCCCGCGGCGTTCACCTCGAAGACCAGGGCGGTGCGGCGGTCGTGGTTGGAGTCGATGGCCACACTGAACCAGTCGCTCAGGCTCTCCTGGTCCCGTCGGTGGAGCCGCTGCACCACGGTGGCCTCGCCGTGGTCCAGGACCCGGTCGTGGTGCATCCGGGCGCCGACATAGAGGAACCGCGCATCGTAGAGGACCCGGACCTCGGTGCGCTGGAGGGCGGGCACGCCCCGCTGCGGCCACTCCTGGGTGAACTCCGTGGCGACGGGGGCCCTGGCCCAGGCCGCCTCCTCCAGCCGGCCGTCCAGGCGGATGACCATGGCGGCGGGCAGGGCCTGGAGGCTGGACCCGGGTCCC
>CAIMQW010000021.1 GCA_903843705.1 uncultured Holophagaceae bacterium
CCGCATCTGTACACCGGATTCTGAGGGGTTGTCCCTTCCAATCTGGTGTTTAAAATCGACCATTTGTTCCCTCAAATAGTAGCTTTAAAAGGAGTTGTGACTATTTCAGGGCCGACTACATGGCCATCCATTGGCTCGCAGCGGTTGGGAAGGGTGGCGATTATTCCCTATACAATTCGAAGGATAATCCAACGCTGTATAGGTTGAATCGTGGATTGGACATAAACGGCGATGGCAGGGTAACCAGAGACGAGGCCGCATCAAAAGCCATAGACAGCTTAAGACGCGGGGTTCTTTATGCGAATTGACCTGCGAGCCACCTGTCGAGCCTCAACCCCGCCCGGTAGTCAGAATCCAAGCACCCCGATTTGCCTAAAACCCAAGCAGGGACTGGGAATTCTCGCTGGATTCATATGGAACTTCAGCCCGGTTATCGACCGGTAGAACAGCCCCGAAATCCAAGCCAAGGCCAGGACGTCTTCCCTGCTCTGGATCTCGCGGATTAACTAGCCCTTCGGGCCGCCGCTCTTCCGCCACGCGGCGATGAGGGCGGCTTCCTGCTCGGGGGTGGGGCCGGCGAGCTTGTTGCGGCCCTTCTCGAGCTTCTCCTGGGTCCGGTACCAGGCGAGGGTGTCCTTCACGGTCTGGTCGGCGGGGCGGAAGCGCAGGCCGGCCTTCACGGCGCGGTCGTTGCGCCAGGTGTGGAAGCCCTTCGTCTCGCCCGCGTAGGGGGCCCAGATGGGAAACTCGAGGTCCTTCTGGGCGACGATGAAGTCCGCTGGGAGCCACAGGGGCTTGCTTGTTGGGTTGCCCGCCTTCTGGCAGGCCTCCACCACGGTGCCCCAGGCCAGGCGCTGGGCGGGGCCGCAGGCGTTGAAGACGCCCAGGGTGCGCTGCTCCACCAGCAGGATCAGCCAGGTGGCGAGGTCGCGCACGTCGATGAGCTGCAGGGGATCGCCGGGAGCGCCGGGCACGGCGACTTCGCCGCCCCGGTCGAAGCGCGCAGGCCAGTAGGTGAAGCGGCCCGAGGGGTCATCGGGGCCCACGATGTAGCCGGGCCGGATCACTGTGGTGCGGCCGGGCATGGCCTTCTGGGCCGCCTGCTCGCAGAGGGCCTTGAGGGCGCCGTAGTGTTCGTAGCTCTTGCCCATGTCCTCCAGGGTGGGATCGGGCATGGTGGCCAGGGCCGCGTCCTCGGTGCCGGCCTCGGGGTTGGGCTCCTTGTAGGCGCTGATGCTGGAGATGATCAGGTATTGGCGGACGCGCGGCGCCAGCAGCCCCGCCGAGGCGGTGACCATGCGCGGGTAGTAGGCGCTGTTGTCGATGACTGCGTCCCAGGTGCCCTGCTCCAGGGCCTTGAGGCCGTCCCCCTTCTTCGGGTCGCGGTCGCCGTGCAGCTTCTCCACGCCGGGGAAGAGCTCCGGCCGGGTCTTGCCGCGGTTGAACATGGTCACCTGGTGGCCGCGGGCCTGGGCGGCCTCGATGGTGGCGGGGCCCAGGAAGCCCGTGCCGCCGAGGATCAGGAGCTTCAGCTTCCCGGCCTTGGCGGTGGCCTTGTCGGTGGTGGCGGCCAGGTCTAGGCCCGTGCCTGCCAGGGCGGCGGTGGCGGACCACTGAAGAAACTGGCGGCGGGAGGCGGTCATGGGGAACTCCGGGCGGGGCTGCTCAGCGCGGGAATCGGGTTGACTTTTTCAACGCATGCTTGAAAATAATGGACATGCACATGTCGGTGGAATTCTCCTCCTGCACGCCGCGGCTCACCGCTGGCGGCCGGGGACTGTCCACGCTGACCACCGCGACTAATATTACGCTCGCCATCCCGCGGGGCGCCTGACCTGATTCCACCTTTCAGACTCGGCCCCGCGGTTACCCCGCGGGGCTTTTTCGTATCGACTTCCCGGAGCCCTCCATGCAGCCCAGCGCCATCCGTGTCATGAAATTCGGCGGCACCAGCCTCGGCGGCGCTGTCCGCCTGCGGGCCGCCGTGGAACTCGCTGCAGTCGCCCGGACCACCCACCGCGTCTGTGTCGTGGCCTCGGCCATGTCGGGCATCACCAACCTGCTGCTGCACGGCGGCCGGGTGCCCAATCGCGAGGAGGCGGACCGCCTGCTGGAGACCTACCGGGAGCGGCACGCCGACGTGGTGGCGGCCATGACTGCGGATCTGGGTTCCGAAGCGGTCGGGGTCCGCGAGGAACTGGCCGCCCTGGAGACCCTGGGCCGCCGTCTGCTGCACGGCATGGCGCTCCTGGAAGAAGGCCCGCCCTCGGTGCTGGCCCAGGTGTCGAGCCTCGGCGAGCGGGCCTCCTGCGCTATCCTCATGGGCCTGCTGCGGGCTCGGGGCCTGGCTCCCAGCTACCTGGACCCCGTGACCTACATCCGAGTGGAGGGTGACCCCCTCCAGGCCCGGCCCGTGATGGCCGCCATCGATGAGGCCTTCGCCCCCCTCAAGGCCGGCCCTGATGGACTCTGGGTCCTGCCCGGTTTCTTCGGCGGCGACGCCCAGGGCCGGATCCTGTCCCTGGGCCGGGGCGGCTCAGACCACAGCGCCGCCCTAGCTGCGGCCGCCTTCCGTGCGGACCTGCTGGAGATTTGGACCGACGTGGCCGGCCTCTACAGCGCCGATCCCGGTCTCGTGCCGGAAGCCTTCCCCCTGCCCGAGGCCAGCTTCGAGGAGGCCATGGAGCTCTCCTTCTTCGGCGCCAAGGTCCTGCATCCCAAGACCATTCCGCCGGTGCGTGAGCGGGGCATCCCGGTGCGGGTGTGCAGCAGCTTCGACCCCGCCCACCCGGGCACCATCATCCGCGAGGAAGTGCCGCCCCCGCCCAGCGGCGTGCGCGGGCTGTCCTTCCTGGGGGACCTCTCCGTGGTGAATCTGACGGGTCCTGGCATGCCCGGCACGCCCGGCATCGCGGGCCGCGTCTTCAGTGCCCTGGCCCGGAAGGGCATCTCCGCGGTGCTCATCACCCAGAGTTCCTCCGAGCTCTCCATCTGCTTCGCCGTGCGCCGGGCCGAGGGCCCGGGTGCCGTGGCCGCCATCCAGGAGGCCTTCCCGGGCGAGCTGGCCGCAGGCTTCCTGGATCCCGTGGACCTGCGTCGGGGACTCGCCGTGCTGAGCATCGTCGGGGACGGCATGCGCACCCGGGCCGGCGTGGCCGGGACCTTCTTCGACGCCCTGGCGGAAGTGGGCTGCAACGTGGTGGCCATCGCCCAGGGCGCCAGCGAGCGCATCATCTCCGCCGTGGTGGATGAGCGCGACGGCGCCCGCGCCATGGTCCACATCCACCGCCGCTTCTTCCAGGCCAAGGTGGTGGTGGACCTGCACTTGCTCGGCGCGGGCAACGTGGGCGGCAGCCTGCTGGGCCAGATCCAGCGGCAGCATGACCAGCTCGCGGCCCAGGGCCTCGATCTTCGCGTGGTGACCATCGCCACCAGCCGCTTCATGCTCACGGACCCCAAGGGCCTCGACCTCGGCCGCTGGCGGGAGGACCTGCCCAAGGCCGGCCCCATGAATCTGGACCAGCTGCTGGACACCGTGCGCAGCGGCCCCCCGGCCCTGCCCGTGCTGGTGGACTGCACCACCAGCGGCGACCTCGCGGCCCGCTATCCCGAGCTCTTTGACGCCGGGTTCCACGTGGTCACCGCCAACAAGAAGGCCAACAGCGGCACCCAGGACTTCTACCGCGAGCTGCGCAAGCGCTCCACCCGGCGGGGTCTGCGTTTCCTCTACGAAGCCAATGTCGGTGCGGGCCTGCCCATCATCGACACGGTGAAGAACCTGGTGCTGACCGGCGACCGCGTCCTGCGCGGCGAGGGCATCCTGTCCGGCTCGATGTCCTACATCCTGGGCCTGCTGGGGGACGGTGTGCCACTGTCCGAGGCCGTGCGCAAAGCCAAGGACAGCGGCTTCACCGAGCCCGATCCCCGGGACGACCTCAGCGGCATGGACGTGGCCCGCAAGCTCATCATCCTGGCCCGGGAGTGCGGCATGGAGCTGGAACTGGCCGACGTGGTGGTGGAGGGCCTGCTGCCGGCGGACTTCGACGCCACCGGCGACATCCCCTCGTTCATGGACCGCCTGCCCAGCCTGGACGAGACCTTCCGGCTGCGCCTGGCAACCCTCAAGGCCGAGGGCAAGACCCTCCGCTACGTGGGCAGCCTGTCCGAGGAAGGCTGTCGCGTTGGTCTGCTGGCTGTGCCGGCAGACCATCCCTTCGTCGCCATCAAGGGCGGCGAAAACGCCCTGGCCCTGCTGACGGAGCGCTACCAGCCCCATCCCATGGTGATCCGCGGCTACGGGGCGGGGGCCGAGGTCACCGCCGCCGGGGTGCTGGCGGATGTCCTGCGGCTGGTGCCCCCCGGCGCCCGCCCCGCAAGGAGGCACTGATGCTGGCCTACGCCGACCTTCCGCCCGTGGGTGTGGTGGCCTACGCGCCCGCGAGCATCGGCAACGTCGCTGCGGGCTTCGACCTGCTGGGCGCGGCCCTGGCACCGCTGGACGGCAGCCTCCTGGGGGATCTGGTCCACGTCGCCCCTGCCGCCCAGGACAGCTTTCGCCTGGTGGGCGCCTACGCCGCGGCCCTCGCCGGGGACACCCGGCCCAACCTCGCCCTGCGCGCCCGGGACCTCTTCCGCGAGGCCCTGGAGGCCCACGGCGGGGAGGCGGGACCGCTCGCCATCACTCTGGAGAAACGCCTCCCCGTAGCCAGCGGCCTCGGCTCCAGCGCCAGCTCCATCGTGGCCGCCATCGCCGCGCTGCAGGCCCTCTACGGCGACCCGCTGGAGATCGCCGAGCTGGTGGATCTGACGGGCCGCACCGAGGGCCTCACCAGCGGCGGCATTCACCTGGACAACGTGGTGCCGTCCCTGCTGGGCGGCCTGCAGGTGGTGGTGCCGGGCCGCAGCGGCAAGCCCGCCACGCGCCGTCTCCCCTGGCCGGCAGACCTGCTGCTGGTGGTCGCCCACCCGGACGTGCAGCTCTCCACCGCCGACAGCCGCAAGGCGCTGCCCGAGCGGCCCGAGTGGCGCGCCACCCTCGACTTCGCGGGCAACCTGGCGGGGCTGGTCCACGCTCTCCACACCGGCGATCGCTCGCTCCTGGCGCGCTGCCTGCGCGACCCCCTGGTGGAGGTCCACCGCGCCCCGTTGGTGCCGGGCTTCCGCGCCGCCCAGGCCGCCGCCCTGGCCGCCGGGGCCCTGGGCTGCAGCCTGTCCGGTTCCGGTCCCTCCGTCTTTGCGGTGGCGGAACACGAAGCCCAGGCCAGCCGGATTCTCTGCGGGATCCGCGATGCTTTCAGCAGCGCTGGACTTGCCAGCCAGGGCTGGCTCTGCGCCCTGGATCCCAACGGCGCCCGCATCCTGCCTGCTGAGTCGTTCACGTTTGGAACCAATTAATAAATTCCGATTGAGGCATCCCCATGCAACTCGTCAGCACTCGAAACGACTCGCTCGAAAACAGCTTCCTGGGTGCGGTGCAGGCGGGCCTTGCGCCGGATGGCGGGCTCTACATCCCCACGCAGATCCCATGTTTTGCTGATATGCCAGAGCTGCTGGCCACGGAGTTCCAGGCCCGCTCCGCGGAGATCCTGCACCGGTTCATCGGCGACGAGATCCCGCGTTCCGAGCTGGACACCCTGGTGCGGCGGGCCTTCAACTTCCCCGCGCCCGTGGTGCCCGTGACGGACCGTCTCGCAGCCCTGGAGCTGTGGCACGGGCCGACCCTGGCCTTCAAGGATTTCGGCGCGCGCTTCCTGGCCCAGGTCATGGCCTACGCCAGCACCGGCGGCCGCTGCACGGTGCTCACCGCCACCTCCGGCGATACCGGCGCCGCCGTGGCCCAGGCCTTCTGGGGCCTGCCCGGGGTGCAGGTGGTAGTGCTCTATCCCAAGGGCCGCGTCTCGCCCCTGCAGGAGCGGCAGTTCGCTACCTGCGGAGGCAACGTGCTGGCCTTGGCCGTCGAGGGCGCCTTCGATGACTGCCAGCGCCTGGTGAAGGCTGCTTTCGAGGACAAGGCGCTGGTGGCGCAGCTGGGCCTCACCTCGGCCAATAGCATCAACATTGCGCGGCTCCTGGCCCAGACGCTCTACTACTTCGAGGCCGCGGCCCAGATCAAGAACCCCGCGCCCCTGGTGGTCTCGGTGCCCAGCGGCAACTTCGGCGATCTCTACGCGGGCCTGCTGGCCCAGCGCTGCGGCGCGCCCATCGCCCAGTTCGTGGTGGCCACCAACGCCAACCGGGTGGTGCCGGAGTATCTCGAGTCCGGCGCCTACACGCCGCGGCCCTCTGTGGCCACGGTGTCCAACGCCATGGACGTGGGCGCCCCCAGCAACTGGGAGCGCATCCACGCCCTCTTCGGCGGCGACCATGACGCCATGGCCAGCGCCCTGCGCTGGGGCAGTCGCACGGATGCGGAGACCTGCGCGACCCTGGCCGAGCTCTACGCCCAGGGCTACCTCGCGGATCCCCACGGCGCCGTGGCCTGTGGCGTGCTGCAGGGCTGTCTGCGGGACGGTGAGCAGGGGCTCTTCCTGGCCACCGCCCACCCGGCCAAGTTCGGCGAAGTGCTCGTGCGCGACCTGGGTCTCACGGTACCCCTGCCCGAAGCGCTGCTGGCCGTCCAGGACCGCCCCCTCCTGTCCGAGCCCCAGGCCGCCGACATGGCCGCCCTCAAGGCCCGGCTGCTGGCCTGGGAGCCCGAGGCCTGATAGTCATTCGCCGGCCAGATGCCACTGAATAGGCTATCCACGAAGGGCACGAAGAACGGGCTCAAAGGGACACCTAGGCGCAGGCGTCGCGCCGACAGGGCATCCAGCGCCCCCCCCCTTGGGGATGCCCGGGGTGGGCTAGGGCGCATTCGTGTGCTTCCTGCGCCCGCAGGGCGTCTTTGTGCCCTTCGTGGAGATCCTTGAAGGCCCAACTGGCCGCAGCTTCGCTGACTCCCACCTACCAGACCAAGGTCCGCCGGACGATCCGCACATCGGTGTAGGGATCCACGGGGGCAGGCATCAGGCCGGCGGGGCGCGGCGCGGTCCCAGGCGGTAGGTCCGGCAGGATCAGTTCCACGGTGAGCCGGGTGCCCGCCGGGGCTTCCAGCTTCAGCGTGCAGGCCCCGGGCGGCGCGAACCAGTGGACCCGGTTGGCGCCGGGCAGGGGCCGACCGTCGAGGCGGAGCTCGGTCATGGGATTGGTCGCCGACACCACCAGGGTGAGGGCGCGCGCCGGGAGGGCGATGGTCAGCTCGGACCCGTGCCGAGTGAGCACCGGTGCGGGCAGGTGCAGCAGGGGGGCCGGGGCGGCGAAGGCCGCGCGGCCCGCCAGGCGGGCAGGGGCCGGGGCCTCGCCGAGCAGAGCCCGGCTCCAGGCATCGGGCTTCTGGAAGCTCACCCACTGAGCTGTGCCCGCGTCGGCATCCTCGACATAGGCCAGGGTGCTCAGCCGCGGCCCGGTCTGCTGCGTGCCAATCGCGAAACAGAGCAGCCCGGTGGCGGTCAGCAGGACCGGCGGCAGCCACCCCCGGGAGGGCGTGGCGCGGCGCAGCAGCGGCAGCAGCGGCAGCAGGCCGAAGGCCGCCAGGAGGCCCAGGAACGGCGGCAGGCTGAAGCCAAGCAGCAGTGCCAGGTTGTGCCAGACGGGCGGGAAGAGCAGCAGCAGCGGGAGGGCCGCCAGCCAGGGCCGCTCCCACGCGAGGCCCGCCAGGGCGAAGAGCAGGGGCCAGAGGAAGAGGTAGGTAGCCCCCGGGAGAGCGGCCGTGGCCGCGACGAGCACCGCCAGCCACCAGGCCAGGGCGCCCAGGGCCAGGCCCCGGCCCGGGCAGCGCCGGAGCGCCCAGCCCCAGAGCAGAATGGCTGCCGCCAGCGCCACGAGCAGCAGCGCCGCCTCGAACCAGGGGAGCCCGTAGGGGTCATGGTTGGGGACGCCCTGGCGGAAGGGGTCCGCAAGCAGCCCCAGGCCCAGGCCCGCCAGCCCGCCGAGGGCCAGCGTCCCGGCCCCCACCCCCAGGCCCACCAAGAAGGCCTTGGTCGATGCCTGTTCGCTGCGGAGCCGCCACAGCACCACGCCGAAGGCCGCCAGGGCGAGCAGCATCAGGGGCCAGGCCAGGGCCGCGGGATAGACCAGCAGGATCCGACCCAGGACATCGAAGTAGATGGCCTCACCCTGGCCCGGCCGGGTGAGGGTGGCCAGGTCTATGGCCAGGAAGTGGCGGCTGAGGGCGAGGGCCGTGGCGCCGCACTGCTGGAGGCTGCGCTGATCCAGCCCTTCCGGGGTGTCGAGGGCTGTGTGGTAGTGGGACCAGCGGCTGACAAAGGCGAAGTTCAGACCCGTCAGGCCCGCCCGCTTGAACACGGTGAGGTCCGTGTCGTTGGGCAGCAGCTTGTAGAGCGCGTACATTAGAGAAGAGGCGTGGGGCGAGGGCGCGGCCGCCGCGAAGGCGCGGACCAGGGGCAGGTTGCCGTCGCTGGTCTCGAACATGAAGACGGGGCCGCCGCCCCCCCGGGCCTCGAAGTTGAGCACCAGGGTGGGGGCCTTCTCATCCTGGGCGTCCACGTAGCCCTGGGCGCCGAGGAGGCCCACCTCCTCGCCATCCGTGATGAGGATCCGGAGCGTGTTCCGGCTGGGCGCCAGGGCCCGTGCGGCTTCCAGCAGGGCCGCCGCGCCGGCGGCGTCATCAGCGGCACCCGGTCCCGTGCCGTGGGAGTCGTAGTGGGCCGTGAGGAGCAAGGTTCCGGTCGGCGCAGTCCCGGGCCGCTCGGCGACGATGTTCTCCATGCTGCCGAGGACCAGCTGACCCCGGCCGTGCCCCTGGTGGGCTAGGCACGGCTGCACGCGGGTGGTGAAGCCCAGCTGCCGGAACGCCGCCACTAGGTGGTCCCGCACCCGGTCATGCTCGGGGGTGCCTGGCGGGTGGGGCGCTCGGGCGAGCTCGCGGACATGGAGCAGGGCCCGCTCGGCCGAGAAGTGGTCCGCCGGGGCCGTCGCCGGCAGGGCCGCGGGCGGTGCCTGCAGCCAGAGCACCCCGGCGGTACCCAGGCTGAGGAGCAGCCAGGTGACGAGGGTGCGGGGGAGGCGGGTCATCCCGGCAGCGGGCTAGAGCCCGTCGACAATGAGCACCGCAGGAACGAAGGGCAGGCCTGCGGCTTCGGCGGGGGTCTTCATGGCCCAGACAGCAAGGCGGTCGGCGTAGGGGGCCCACAGCTCCGGCTGGGCCAGGACGGCCTTGAGGGGCGGATGCAGCCAGAGGGCCTCGGGCAGGTCGGCCAGTTCCTCGACGGTCAAGGCCAGGGCCTCTTCCGTCGTCCAGAGGAAGCCGCAGCGGGCGGTCTCACAGGCGGCCCAGAGCTGCAGCACCTCGCTGGGTTCGAAGCTGCTGAACAGCACGCGGTCGAGGGCCTCGGCGGCCTCCACCGTGGCCAGGGCCTGCTGCCAGCCGGGCTCGCCCTTCAGCTCCACGTTGATGAGCCGCGCCGGCAGGTCCAGGACGTCACCCAGGCGGGGCAGTGGCTCGCCGTTCTTGAGCGGCGGCAGCTCCGCCGCCTTCATCTGCCGCAGGATGCCCGCGCCGTTGGCCGTGCGGTGGAGGTCCTCGTCGTGCAGCACGGCGCAGACGCCGTCCCGGGTCGGCTGCACGTCGAGCTCAAAGCCGTCCATGCCTGCGGCCAGAGCGGCGCGAAAGGCCTCCATAGAGTTCTCCAGGTGCTTTGAGGAGAGGCCGCGGTGACCAAGGATGAGTGGGCGGGTGGAGGACATGGGGACTCCTGGACCTGAGGTTTGATTCTGCCTGGAAACGGCCCCGGCGAGGCGGAACTAGCCCAAAGCAACCCCGAAGCCGATGAGAGAAGTCCGGGAAGAGGAGGAGCCTTCAGCAATGCGCATCCTGCTGGTGTTTGGTGACGAGAACCTGCTGCAGAGCACCCGGCGGGTGTTCTGGCAGAATCACCGCACCTGGGAGGTGGTCCTGGCCGCGAGCGGCGCGCAGGCCCTGGAGGCGCTGCGGCGAGATTCGGTGGACATCGTTGTGACAGACCTGCAGCTGCCGGACATGGAAGGCACCGAGCTGCTGCACCGCGTGCGGGAAGACCAGCCTGGGGCGGTGCGGATTGGCCTGGCGGATCACCCCATGGCGGATTGGCTAGAGCAGGAGGAAGGGGATCTGCACCGGCTCTTCATCAAGCCCTGCGAGCCTCACTTCCTCATCGGCGCCATCGAGAGCCTCGACATCGAGGATGACGAGACCAATGTCCGCGCGGTTCGGGCCTTCGTGGGCGGCCTCGGGCACATTCCCAGCCTGCCGAGCCTCTATGCCGAGCTCTCGAAGCTGCTGGAGCGGGAAGACGCGGGGATGGGTGAGGTGGCCCGCCTCATCCGGAAGGATCTGGGCGTCGCGAGTCAGGTGCTGAAGCTGGCCAACTCGGTCTACTGTTCCACGGGTAGGCCCGTGGCGGAGATCGGCCAGGCGGTGGTCCTGCTGGGGATGGATTCGCTGAGGTCGCTGGTGTTGTTCCGGGGACTCCTCGGGGGCTTCGACTCGCAGCGGCCGCAGGGACTCGACCTCGAAAAATTGTGGTTCCATTCGTTTCAGGTGGCCACGGGGGTGCGGAAGCTGGCGGTCCTCGAGGGCCAGACGCAGCTGGCCGACCTGGCCTTCTCCGTGGGGCTGCTGCATGACATCGGCCTGGTGGTGCTGGCCACGGATCCCCAGGGCCGCTACCGGTCCGTGCTGGAGCGGGCCGTGTCCTCCCGGATCCCGCTGGCGGTGCTCGAACATGAGGTCTACGGGGTGGACCACACCCAGGTCGGCGCCCACCTGCTGAGCCTCTGGGGGCTCCCCGCGCTCTTCTGCCGGCCCATCCGGGAACACCACGCCCCTCCCGCCAAGGCCAACGGATTCCCCTTGTCCCTGGCCCTGCACCTGGCCGACGCCCGCCACGGCGGCGGCGCCACCGCCGGCATCTTCGCCGACGGGCGCTGGGGCCTGCACCCGCACCTGCTCCTGGACACCGAGCGCTTCATCCGCTGGAAGGCCTGCCTGGCCCAGGATGCGCAGTAGCTAGAGGACCTTCCCGGGATTGAAAATGTTGCTGGGGTCGAGGGCCTGCTTCAGGGCGCGCAGGGCGCGGATCTGGGCGGGATCGGCCAGGGCCAGGAAGGCCTCGCGCTTGGTGAGGCCGATGCCGTGTTCGCCGCTGAGGGTGCCGCCCAGGCCCACGGCGAGGCGGAAGAGGTCCAGGACCTGGCCCTCCACCACGGCGGGGTCGGTCTCGCCCGCAGCCAGCAGGTTCACATGGAGGTTGCCGTCGCCCAGGTGGCCGTAGGTCACAGCCGGGAGGCCCAGGAGCTCCAGGCCTGTGAAGAACTCCGGCAGGCGGCTGCGGGGCACCACGATGTCCTCGCTCACCTTGCGGGGGTGGCGCTCCTTCAGGAAAGAGCTGGTCAGGCGGCGGACGCCCCAGATGGCCTGGCGCTGGCGCTCGTCCGCAGCCACCTCCAGGCCAACGGCCATGGGACCCAGCAGGTCCAGGAGGCCCTCGAGGAAGGCGTCCGAGGTGCAGCCCCGCTCGTCGAACTCGAGGATCGCCAGGGCCTCACCCGGCAGGCGGCGGGCCTCCTCCGGGCCGTGGGCCCGCAGCTCTGCAAGCACGGCGGGGTCGAAGAACTCGAAGGCGCTGGGCAGGAAGCCCGCCGCGAAGAGCCGCCCCGGCAGGTCCAGCAGGTCGCTCCAGCGGCGCGCGGGCAGCAGCAGGGTGGTGAACTCCCGGGGTGCCGGCGCGAGCCGCAAGGTGGCGCCGACAATGAAGCCGAAGATGCCCTCGCTGCCCACCAGCAGCTGCGCGATGTTTGGACCGGCGTTCGCCTTGACGCTGGGGATGCCGAAGGTGTGGATCTCGCCATCTTCCAGGAGGGCGTCCACTGCCAGCACCCAGTGCCGGGTCATGCCGTACTTGCAGGCGTTGGGTCCGCCGGCGTTGGTGGCCAGGGTGCCGCCCAGGGCGCAACTCTCCCAGGAGTTGGGGTCAGGCGGGTAGAACAGGCCATGGGCCGCGGCGGCGGCCTTTACGTCCCGCAGCAGTGCGCCGGCAGGGGCGCTGAGGCAGAGGTCCTGGGGCGCCATGCGGAGCTCGCCGGGCCAGGCGGAGAAGTCCACGACCACGCTGCGGGCCGTGGGCACGCAGCCGCCAGCCTTGCCCGTGCCTGCGCCCCGGGGCACCAGGCCGAAGCCCTCGGCCTTGGCCAGCCGTACCAGTTCCCGCAGGGCCGCGGGGCCATGGGGCTTCACCGCGGCCAAGGGCATCACGCCGTGGACATGGGACTCATCCCGGAGGTAGGCCTCCAGGTCGCTCGGGTCCCGGATGACCGTGGCCTCGGGAAGGCCCTTCAGGGCGTCCATGGTTTCAGTGTGACGGAATCCAGGTGGCTCAGCCGACCCGGGTGCCGACATGCTCGCCCTGCACTGCTGCCACGAGGTTGCCGGGCTTCTTCATGTCGAAGACGATGATGGGCAGCTTGTTTTCCATGCACAGGGCGATGGCCGCGGCGTCCATGACCTTCAGGCCTTTCTCTAGGACCTCCTGGAAGGTGATGCGGTCGTAGCGGGTGGCGGTGGGGTCCAGCTTGGGGTCGGCGGAGTAGATGCCGTCCACGTTGGTGGCCTTCATGACCACCTCGGCGCAGACCTCGTTGGCGCGGAGGGCGGCGGCGGTGTCCGTGCTGAAGTAGGGGTTGCCCGTGCCGGCGCCGAAGATCACGACGCGGCCCTTCTCCAGGTGGCGGGTGGCCCGGCGGCGGATGTAGGTCTCGGACACCTTGGGCATCTCCAGGCCCGACAGGGTGCGGGTGTGGACGCCCTTGTGCTCCAGTGCGTCCTGGAGGGCCAAGGCGTTGATCATGGTGGCCAGCATGCCCATGTGATCGGCGGTGGTGCGGTCCATGCCCTTGGTGGCGCCCGCCACGCCGCGGAAGATGTTGCCGCCGCCGATGACCAGACCGACCTCCACGCCCAAGGCCTTGATGGCCTTCACCTGATCGGC
>CAIMQW010000022.1 GCA_903843705.1 uncultured Holophagaceae bacterium
GATCTGCCGGAAGCGCTCCATGCTCTTTTCGAGGGCGGCCTCGGACTGCTGACGCGCCATGCGGGTGCGCAGGGCCGCGACCCCGAAGGCCAGGGTGTTGGCCAGCTCCGTCAGGAGGTGGGCCTCCTTGGCGTCGAAGGCGTCCGGCCGGGCCGAGTAGATGTTGAGGGCCCCGAACACCTCGGTGCCCATGAACATCGGCAGCACCAGGGAGGAGGCATAGCCACGCCGGACCGCCTCGGCCCGCCAAGGCGCGAAGTGGGGGTCCGTCAGGATGTTCCGGGCCGAAGAGGCGCACCCGGTGCGGATGGCGGTCCCCGTGGGGCCCCGGCCCCGCTCGGTGTCCGCCCAGGTGAGCCCCAGGGTCTGGAGGTAGCCCACCTCCAGACCCGCCTGGGCGACGGGCCGCACGGTCTTGGCGGCATCCTGCTCCGCGAGGCCGACCCAGGCCAGGCGGTAGCCGCCGACCTCCACGATGATCCGGCAGACTTCGTTCAGCAGCGCGTCCTCGTCGGTCGCGTGGATGATCGCCAGGTTGCAGTCACTGATGGCGCGGAGGTCGCGGTTGACCCTCAGCAGCTCGTCCTTGGTGTTCTCCCATCCGGTCACATCCGTGCCGACGCCCAGCATGGCGAAGGGGCGTCCTTCCGCGTCCCGGACCAGGCTGGTGCGCAGGTCCACGTGGACGAGCGCACCATCCCGACCACCGTTGATCACCTTGCCGTGCCAGTGGCCCTTGGCCAGAGTCTCCTGGATGAGGAAGCGCTGCTGTTCGGCCTGCACGGGGTCGGCCGAATAGAACTCCGTGGTCTGGCCGATGAGCGCTTCCCGAGTCTCGCCGAAGACCCGACACTGGGCCTCGTTCACGTAGGCGATCTGACCGAACAGATCCGTGACCGTCACCATGTCCAGGGCCTGGTCCAAGGCCAGGGCCTGGAGCCGCTGGCTCGCCTCGGTGGTCCTGCGCTCGGTGATGTCCAGGTAGCTCAGGAGCAGGGCTCCCTCGGGCAGGGGGATCGCGGTGACCTCCAGCCAGACGGGAGCCCCGTCCCCCCAGTCGAGGCGGACCCGCACCAGGTCAGCCCCACCCTCGAACCAGGCCCGCTCGTTCAGGGGCAGGGGCGCGCCGCCCTCACCGGACACCTGGCACCCGAAATCAAGCCGGTCCTGAGAACCGGCCACCCGCCGGCCCAACCTCAGCAGGTGGAGCGCCGCCGGGTTGGCCTCGAGCGTCCGTCCCTCCGCATCCAGCAGCACGAGCCCCTGAGGCAGCCCCTCCAGGAGACCGCTCCAGCCCAACCGGGCGGAAGAAGCCTCGCGGTGGGTACTTTCAGGCATGGACCTCTCCCGGATCGATACAGAAGATCCTATCGGCCTACCCGCCGATCTCCTGAATCCGAGCCGTCGGATCGGCCGAGCGCCAGAAGCGGGTAGTTCTTGCCATTGTTGCCAATGCAGACCCGGTTAGCGGCCAGACTCCGCAGAAAAGGCCCTCCACGGAGTTCACGAAGTCGCCCTGCGGGCGCAGGAAGCACACGAATGCGCCATGGCCAGAACGGAACTGATCACCGCCAAGGCGCCAAAAATCTATCCGCCTCGTGTATCGGCGCAGCCGATACGCGAGACGAAAATAGCCTATTGCGTCCCAGCCCCTCAGCGGCGCAGCAGCTCCCGGATGGTCTCGATGGCGTCGGGGTTCTCCAGGGCGCTGAGGTCCCCGTGCACGGTGCCTTCCCGGGCCAGGTCCCGGAGCAGGCGACGCATGATCTTGCCGCTGCGGGTGCGCGGCAGGGTCGGCGTGAAGACCACCCGCGAGGGCTTGGCGAAGGAGCCCAGCTCCGCGGCGATGCGATTGATCAGGCCCTGGGCCAGCTCGGGCGAGGCCCCGGCCCCGGCCCGCAGGATCACGAAGGCCACGGGGACCTCGCCCTTGACGGGATCTGGCACGCCGATGATGGCGGCCTCGCTGACATCGGGGTGGCCGATCATGGTCGCTTCCAGCTCCATGGTGCCGATGCGGTGCGCGGCCACGTTGATGACATCATCCACCCGGCCCGTCACCCACACCTGGCCGTCGGGATCGATGACCGTGGCGTCGTAGCTGTTGTAGCGGCCGGGATAGCGGGCGAAGTAGGTGGAGACGTAGCGCTGGGGATCGCCCCAGACGCCCCGCACCAGGCTGGGAAAGGGCGCCGCCAGGGTCAGCACGCCCAGGGTGCCGTCGGGCACGGGAACCCCCTCGAGGTCCACCACCTCGGCCTTGTAGCCGGGCAGCGGGTGGCCGCAGGAGCCGGGCTTGGTGGGGGTCATGCCCACCATGCTGGAGGTCCAGCCGGTGCCGGTCTCGGTCTGCCCGTAGGTGTTGTTGAAGAAGATGCGCCCGCCGCCGAGCACGTCCCGGCTCCAGTACCAGGTGTCCGGGTCCAGGGGCTCGCCCACACAGCTGATCAGCGTGAGGCGGCTCAGGTCCCGCCCGTCCATCCAGGCGTCGCCCGCCCGCCGCAGCATCCGGAGGGCCGTGGGCGCCGTGAAGAGCTTGGTGACGCGCAGGCGCTCCATCACCTCGTAGAAGTGGCTGGGCTCCGGCCAGTCCAGGGCGCCTTCGTAGGCCACGAGGGTGGCCCCGTTGGCCAGGCCACCGACCAGGGCCCAGATGGGGAAGGTGAGCCAGCCCACGTCCGCGGTGCACCACAGCACATCGTCGGGCTGGGGCAGCAGGGACCACTTGGTGTTGGCGTAGACGCCCACCAGGAAGCCCAGGCCCGCGTGGATGAGACCCTTGGGTTTGGCGGAGGTGCCCGAGGTGTGGATCAGGAAGCCGGGCTCGTTGGCCTCCATGGGCTCCGGTGGGCAGTCGGCGCTGGCGGTGGCCATGAGGTCCGCGTACCAGAGGTCCCGGCCCGGCACCATGGGGACCTCGCCGCCCATGCGCTGGACGACCACCACGTGCTCGATGGCGGCGATGCCTTCCATGGCCGTGTCGAGGGTCTCCTTCAGGATGACCCGCTTGCCGCGGCGCACGCTGGCATCCGCCGCCACGACCACCTTGGGTTGGGCGTCCTCCAGGCGCTCCCGCACGGCCTGGGCGGAGAACCCCGCGAAGATCACCGCGTAGATGGCCCCGAGGCGGTAGCAGGCGTGGCAGGCCACGAAGGCCTCCGGGATGTTGCTCATGTAGACGGCGACCCGGTCGCCCTTCCGCACGCCCAGGCCCTTCAACACCGACGCGAAGCGGCCCACGGCATCCAGCAGCTGCGCATAGGTCCAGGCCTCGCGGGCCCCGTCCTCACGCTCCCAGTACACGGCCACCTTGTCGGGCTGGGTGCGGGCATGGCGGTCCACGCAGTTGAGCGAGACGTTGCTGCGTCCACCCTTGAACCAGGTGAAGTCGGGAAAGCCGCCCTCCAGCGTCTTCTGCCAGGGCGTGTACCACTCCAGCTCCCCGGCGATCTCGGCCCAGTAGCCCTCGGGATCCTGCCGGGCCCGCTCCAGGTAGGCCAGGGTCTCCTCCGGGCTCATGGGCGCCTGGGCCTTGAGGGCCGCCGTGGGCGGGATCAGGGGCTTCCCGAGGTAGATGGGGGGATCTTGTTCGCTCATGGGGCTCTCGGTCGCGAAAAAAGGAGGGTGGATACCGCAAGGTTAGCGCAAGGAAGGGTGGTGTTAACTCCCCCAAAAGGCAGACGGGGATGACCCAAATCACATGTCCGCACAGGTTAAAAGAGCCATCGGTAAACTGACATCGAGGTCAAGTCTGACCCGCCCGTGCCGATGCGGGGAGCCAAAGGATCAAGGCATGTCGAAGGGCCGTACGGGAGCCATCCTCGCCAGCGCCGGAGCCCTGCTCCTGGCGGGCGCGGTACCCGCCTACGGTCAGGTCCGGGGTGCCGTGGCCCTGGCCTCGGCCGAGATCTGCCAACCGGTCTCCATCCAGAAGCCTGCGGACCTGAACTTCGGCGCCATGATCGCCACCCGGAGCGCGGGCCAGGTGGTGCTGGGCCCGAATGGCGGCCGCAGCGCCACCGGCGGCGTGATCCTGGGCAGCGCCGCCGGGGTCTCCTCCGCCAGCTTCCAGGTGGCCGGGGAGCCCCATGCCACCTTCACCGTGACCCTGCCCGCCAGCATCGAGATCACGTCGGGCCCGAGCCGCATGACCGTGGCGGGCTTCAGCACCGGCGGGACCACCCAGGCCCTGGACGCCAGCGGGCGGCTGGCCCTCCAGGTGGGCGCGACCCTCGGGCTCGAGGCCAACCAGGCCCCGGGCGCCTACACGGGCAGCTTCACCGTGACCGTGGCCTACAACTAGGCCGAGACGGCTACGTAATATTACATATCTAGTTGATTGTTTTAGAGTTCAAATATCAGCCCATGATATTTTGAATATAACTCAATGCCCATGGCGCCCCGGCAGGGACTGCGGGGGGTCCGTCCTGCGAGGACAACCCGGACCTGGGGTGAAGCCTCCTGGGTCTCGGTCCTGCTCCTTTGTTGCCTGGAACCCACGGAACCCCTGGCGCCCCAGGCGCCAGCAGCCATCAAGGAAAGCGCGATGCCCAGCACAAGCTTCCAAGCCCTCCGATCCTGGCGGCCCTGGCTGGTGCTGGCGGTGGGCGTGGTCGTCACGCTCCTCGCTTACACCTGGTCGCGCCAGATGGAGAGCGCCCATGCCCAGGAGCGCTTCAGCGCGGATGCCACCCTGTTCCAGGAGCGGACCACCCGGCGCATGGCCTACAACGAGCAGGTCATCCGGGCCAGCGCCGAGTTCGTCTCCCTGCGGAGTGGCCTGCTCGATCAGGCCGCTTGGCATCGCTACGTCACGAACCTGGATTTGACCACCCTCAGCCCAGGCTTCAAAGGCTTCGGCTTCGTGGCCTGGCAGCCCGAGGACACTGCCCGGATACTCGCCGTGGAGCCCCTGGATGATGAAGCCAAGGACATGCTCTCCCGGAACCTCTATGCCGACGCCACCCGCAGGACCGCCATGGCCCAGGCCCGCGACACGGGGCTGGCGACCCTCTCGGCCCCCGTGAGACTCCACCGGGAGGACGCCCTTCACCCAGGGGTGCTGTTCTTCGCGCCGGTCTACCGGCAGGGCGCCCCCCTGGACAGCGTCCTCCAGCGGCGGCAGGCCCTCCTGGGCTGGACCTACCTGGTCTTCCGGGTAGAGACCCTGATGGGGAACATCCTGGCGCGCACTCCCTCCGGGTTTGGCCTCGAGGTGTTCGAGGGCGCCACCCCTCGCGAGGAAGCACGGCTCTGCCACCTGGGACCCGAGGGTCCGTTCCGGACTGCCCCCTACAAGGCGATTGGCACGCTGAAGCTCTATGGCCAGGTCTGGTCCTTGCAGATGTGGGCCGGGAGCAACTACCAGTTCAGGCCCGAACGGGCAGGTCGCTGGCTGCTCCTGTTCTTCGGTGTGGTGGCCAGCGGACTCTCGTTCTTTCTGCTGTTCTCCCTGGAGAAGATGGAGCTCAGGTCCACCACCCTCGCCGAGGACCGGCTCGACAGCATCCAGGTGCTGTCGAACTCCACCGTCGAGGCCATCTTCCTCATGGACCGCCAGGGCCTGTGCACCTTCATCAACCCCGCCTGCGTGCGCATCCTGGGCTACGAGCAGGCCGAGCAGCTGCTGGGCCAGAACATGCAGCAACTCACCGGCATCCGCTTGCGGGGACGCTGCCAGTCCTGCGAGCAGCCCTGCACCGAAGTGCTGGGCCATGCCGGCCGCATCCAGGCCAGGCGGACCCTGGCGGATCCGGAGACAGGCGCCCCGGAGCCCCCCTGCGAGATCTTCCAGTCCCTCGCCCGGGGCACGGGCTTGCACGTGGTGGACGAGAAGCTGAGGCGGGCCGACGGTTCCCTCTTCAACGCGGACTACTGGGCCTACCCCCACCGCAACCGCGGCAAGGTGATGGGCATGGTGGTCAGCTTCGTGGACAGCACGGCGCTGCAGGTGGCGAACGAGGCCCGCAAGAACGTCGAGCAGAGCCTGGCCTACGCCCTGGACGCCACCGGGGAAGGCCTCTGGGACTTGGACATCGAGCACGGCTGGGTCCGGCACAATGCCCGCTGGTGCGAGATCCTGGGCCTGGGAGAGCAGTACATCGAGCACTCGGCCGAGCTCTTCCAGACCCTGGTCCTGGAAGAGGACTGGGCCCGGGTCGCCAGCGACCAAAAGGCCAACCTGGCCAAGGGCGCCCAGGCCGGATCCTTCACGAGCCGCTACCGGATGCTCCACACCAGCGGCAGGATCATCTGGGTGCAGAACCGGGGCAAGGTGGTGGCGCGGGACGCCTCCGGCAGGCCGCTGCGCGCCGTGGGCACCATCACGGACATCACGGACAGCATCCAGGCCGATGATCTCCTCCTGGAAGAGCGGCGCCGGGCCGTGCAGCTGGCCGAAGAGGCCCAGGCCGCCAGCACCGTCAAGTCGGAGTTCCTGGCCAACATGAGCCACGAGATCCGGACCCCCATGAACGGCATGATCGGCATGGTTGGCCTGCTGCTGAAGTCGCCCCTGGATCCCAAGCAGCGCCGCTACGCCGAGTCCGCGCGCATCTGCGGCGAGTCCCTGCTGGAGCTCGTCAACGACATCCTGGATCTCTCCAAGATCGAGGCCGGCAAGCTGGTCCTCGAGGAGACCGACTTCAGCCTGGAGGTCCTCCTGGAGGAGCTCCGGCTGCTCCTGGCCCCGGTGGCCGACGAAAAGGGACTGAGCTTGGCCTTCAGCCCACTGCCAACCGACGTCCCGGATCGCCTGCGGGGGGACCCGGTCCGCCTGCGGCAGCTGCTGCTGAACCTCGTGGGCAACGCCCTCAAGTTCACCGCCGCCGGGAGTGTGAGCGTCGCCGTCCAGGCCAGCGAGGGCGGGGACCAGGACACCCTCCTGCGCTTCCGGGTGAAGGACACCGGGATCGGCATCCCCGCAGACAAGCTCGAGGAAATCTTCCACAGCTTCACCCAGGTGGACGCCTCCACCACGCGGAAATACGGTGGCACGGGCCTTGGCCTCAGCATCAGCCGCCAGCTCGCCACGCTGCTGGGGGGCGAGGTCGGGGCCACCAGCGAGGAGGGCGTGGGCTCCGAGTTCTGGTTCACGGCCCGGCTGCGCCTGCCGGCCCCGGGCGCCGTTGGCTTCGAGCTGCTGCCCAAGGCTGCCGACTCCGCCCAGACCTTCGACACCGGCCGCATCCTGCTGGCCGAGGACAACGCCGTGAACCAGGAGCTGACCCTGGCCCTGCTGGAAGGCTGGGGGCTCCGGGCCGACCTTGCGAGGGACGGCCTGGAGGCCCTCGATGCCCTGCGCAGGCAGAGGTACGACCTGGTCCTGATGGACATCCAGATGCCCAACCTGGACGGCCTGCAAGCCACGGTGGCCCTGCGGAACCCCGGATCCGGTGTCCTGGACTGCCGGGTGCCGGTGGTGGCCATGACGGCCCACGCCATGCGCGAGGACCGCCAGCGCTGCCTGGACGCAGGCATGGACGGCTACCTGTCCAAGCCCATCGAACCCGCGGCCCTCCTGGAGCTCCTGAACCGTCATCTGCCCAAGGCGGGCGCGGAAGCGGAGCCGCCCGACCTGCCGCCGGTCTTCGACCCAGAGGCCTTCCTCCAGCGGCTCATGGGCAACCGCAAGGCCGCGGTGCGGATCCTGGACCTCTTCCTCACCACGACCCCTCCGGTCCTTGCGTCGGTCCAAGCTGCAGCGGCTGCCGGGGACTGGGAGCAGGCCGGGCGGAAGCTCCACCTGCTGGCGGGCTCCTGCGCCACGGTCAGCGCGACCCGGCTCTACGGCCAGGCCCGGGACCTGGAAGAGCTCCTGAAGCAGGGTGACCTCGCGGCGGTGGCGGCTCGGCTGCCGGGCCTGCAGGACGGCTTCCACCCGTTCCAGGCGGCGGTCGCGGGCTTCAAAACCGAGCCCCAGCCCCCTTCGGCCGTGACGCCGGGCCCGCGTCTGGTGGATGATGAGGGAAGGGAGGCCTGATGGAACGGAGCCGGGTGCTGATCGTCGAGGACGACGCAGTCCAGCGGGAGGTTCTGTCGGCCATCTTCGAAGAGGGCCCCTATCAGGTAGCCTGCGCCAGTTCCCTGGCCGAGGCCCGCCAGTCCATCCTGCGCTCCCATCCCGAGATCATCTTCCTGGACTACCAGCTGCCGGACGGCAACGCCTCAGAGCTCCTGCGCACCCTCTCGGAGGATGAGTCGGCCCCCCCCGTGGTGGTCATCACGGCCCTCTCCTCGGTGGAGCTGGCGGTGGAGCTGATCAAGGAAGGCGCGGCCCAGTTCCTGGTGAAGCCCGTGGAGCCCGGCGCCCTCCTGGCCCTCTGCCTGCGTCTGCTGGAACAGGTGCGCGAGAAGCGGGTCAACCTCGTCCACACCCGGGTCGAGGGCCAGCACACCCTGAATCCTTTCTTCGGCGTGAGCCCGGCCATCAAGGCCCTGGAGACCCGGGTCAAGAAGATGCTCACGGTGGATGTCCCGCTCCTGCTGCACGGCGAGACGGGCACCGGCAAGAGCGCCCTGGCCCGCTGGATCCACAAGTACACCGCCCGGAACGCCCACCCCTTCGTGGAGCTGAACTGCGCGGGCCTGAGCAAGGAGCTGCTGGAGAGCGAGCTCTTCGGGCACGAGAAGGGCGCCTTCACCGGGGCCGCCACGGCCAAGGCCGGCCTCATGGAGCTGGCCCACCGGGGCACCCTCTTCCTGGACGAGATCGCCGAGATGGACCTGCAGGTCCAGGCCAAGATCCTGAAGGCCATCGAGGAGCACACCTTCCGGCGCCTGGGGGAGAACCGCGACCGCAGCGCGGACTTCGGCCTCATCGGGGCCACCCACCACAACCTGGAGCAGATGCTGGGCAGCGGCCAGTTCCGGGAGGACCTCTACTACCGCATCAGCACCCTGCAGATCACCATCCCGGCCCTGCGGGAGCGGCGGGAGGACATCCCCATGCTGGCGCGGCTCTTCCTGGCCCGCATCGCGCACCAGTGGGGGATCGGCAGCCTCGAGTTCTCCGCCGAGGCTGAGAACTGGCTCCGGGAGCAGACCTGGCCCGGCAACATCCGCGAGCTGAAGAACACCATGGAGCGGGCCGTCCTCACCCGCCAGGGCCATGTCATCGACGTGGAGGACCTGAGCCTGGGCGCCAGCCCCCGCCGGGAAGCCCCGGTGGCGGCGGGCGCCCCTGAGGCCCTGCCCCGGGCCTCGAGCCTGACCCTGCAGGAAGTGGAACGGCGGCACATCCTCCGGGTGATGGAGGAAGTGGGCTTCCAGGTGGAGACCGCGGCCCCTCTGCTGGGGATTCCCCGCAGCACCCTCTATGTAAAGCTGAAGACGCATGGCATTTCGACGTCCAGAATCCAGAAATAAAATCTGGTTTCTAGATTCTAGATAGAATCGACGCGAACTCAACAATCGTAACCCTTTAATTTAAGGGTTGTTAGCGATTATTAAAAAATTGGCACGCAGCTTGATATGGAGTCTGTGTGAACAACAACCCTCCAGCGAGGATCGCCCTCCTGGAGCACCCAACACCCTTCCGCACCTGACCGGTGCACCCTGATTCTGGAGTTTCCCATGCGCGTTTCCCGCAC
>CAIMQW010000023.1 GCA_903843705.1 uncultured Holophagaceae bacterium
CTTCTCGGCGCCGCCCGGGCGAACATCACCATCAGCGGCCAGAACGGCCCGGTCACCCGGCAGCTGGCCCAGACCATGTTCCCGAACGATCCCGCGCCCGTCGTGACCGAAGAAGACCTTGGCAGTCTGACCCCGGCACCAGCAAAGAAACCTTAATCGATGAAGAACACCGATAAATACCGATAAGTACATGATCCAAGACCAGCGGTCGTGTGAGGATTGGCTGGCCGCAGAACACCCGCGAGAAGGGGCCACCCCTTCGGCACGGGTTGGATCTTGGCGCCACCGGGATCACTCCGGGCTGGGACAGGAACGGCATCCCCTTCATCCGCTTTTATCCCTGTTTCAGTGCATTTTTTCAACAGGGATGAAGGGGATGAAGGGGATGAAAAACAGATTCGACGGGACTGCCACGGGCCCCCTGGGTGCGCCTTTTGTCTGACCAGCCTTCTCCGCTGTCTTCAGCTACCGCCTTCCGCCAACTTGTCCTCAGCGGCCGTGGCTCTCCTGGAGGCGGGCGCTGAACCAGGTCCAGATGGCTTTGTTGAAGGCCAGGCTCGGCGGGGTGCCCGCGAGGATCTCGTAGTAGCTGGTGGGGGTGCCCCCGGGCTTCTGCCGGATGCGGAACTCCGGATCGAACAGCTGGTAGTGCTCCGGGTGGAACTGGACGCCGAGCACGTTGGGGAACTGCCGGTGCTCGATGGCCTCCGCCACCTTGCCGTCCCGGGAGGTGGCGATGGTGACCCAGCCGCGGCCCAGCTTGCCGAGCGCCTGGTGGTGCGAGCTCAACACCCGGGGGTGGTCCGTGGCCTGGAAGCCCAGCTCCTTCGTGAGCTTGCTGGGTCCCTTCAGCTGGAGCGAGTGGAAGTTGTAGGACATCAGCCTGTCCAGGGGGTGCAGGCGCTTGTAGGGGTTGTTGTGCCACTGCTCGGCGCCCAGGGCGACCATGTCCTCGAAACTCTGCTTGCCGTAGATCTCCGTGCGGATGTCCTGGATCAGGGTGCCGCCGGTGCCCACGTTGAGGCTCTGGAAGCCGAGGCAGATGCCCAGCACCGGGAAGCCGGGCCGGGCGGCGAGCAGAGGCTTGCTGCTGCGATTCTGGCTGCCGCCGAGGAAGTGGAAGATGGCGGAGAGCTCCAGGTAGTTCCGGTAGGGGTCCTCCACCTCGGAGAGCAGGTTGGTCTTCTGGTGGAAGATGGATGCCGGGATGTCCGAGCCGCCGAAGAAGATGACCCCATCGGCCTTCCCCAGGATGGCTTCGTATTCGGGCGTGCAGGCATTCCGCTTGAATAGGACGGCCTCGCTGAGCTCGGCGGTGACCGCGTGGAACTTGAGCCAGCCGTAGCCGTGGTCCGTGGTGTAGGCCTGGGCGGCCTCGAAGTTCTCGGTCTGCCGGTCGTGAAAGACGCCGACGATGGTGAGGTCCGGGCCCTGGAGGAGGCCCTTCTCACGCAGCGCCGCGAGGCAGCGGATGTTGTGGACCGTGGGGTTGAACACCACCAGGCGGGCGCCGTCGCCCTGGGGACGCGGTGCATCCAGGAACCGCTCCAGGTTGCGGGCGGACAGGGACAGCCCAAGGGCCAGCCCGAGGACCATCCCCAGCAGGCGGTGCAGCAAGGTTCCAGCACGCATTCGGCACTCCCTGTCGAGGTTCAGTTCTTTGCGTCCGGCATCAGCCGGAGGCCGAGGCCCGGGGCGTCCGTGAGGATGAGCTTGCCCTTCTGGACCGTGACGCCCTGGTAGGGGTCGTTGCCGATCAGCAGGTGACCGTCCAGGTCGGCGTAGTCCACCAGCGGCGAGAGGTGGGCCGCGGCGGTGACCGTGCACGAACTCGACACCATGCAGCCGAGCATCACCTTCATGCCCAGGGCCCGGGCCACGTGGATCTGGCGCTGGGCTTCGATCAGACCGCCGGACTTGTCGAGCTTCACGACGATGCCGTCGAAGGCCTCGCGCAGCTTGGGGATGTCCTCGGCGGAGTGGCAGGCCTCGTCCGCGAAGATGGGGATGTGCACGTGGTTGCGGATCCAGCGGGTCTCCTCGACCAGGTGCGCGGGCAGGGGCTGCTCGATAAGCTGCACGCCCTGGGACTCCAGCCAGTTGATCTTGCGGGCGGCCTCTTCCTTGCTGGTCCAGCCTTCGTTGGCATCCACGCGCAGGGGCTTCTTGGTGACGCTGCGCACCGCGTCAATGGTGGCCTCGTCCGTGGCCAGGCCCACCTTCACCTTGAGGACGGGAAAGTCCTCGGCCTCGCGCACCTTCTGGCGGGTGATCTCCGGGGTGTCGATGCCGATGGACATGTTGGTGACGGCCGTGTCTTTGGGATCCAGGCCGAAGAGGCGGTAGACCGGCACGCCCAGGCGCTTGCCCAGCCAGTCCATCAGGGCCAGGTCCACGGCGGCCAGGGCCGCGCGCTGGCCCGGAAGACGCCGGTCCAGATCCTTGAGCAGCTTCTCGTAGCTCCAGGGGTCCGCTGCGGAGATCAGGGGGAGCAGCGCCTCCAGGGCCTTCTGGCCGCCGAGGGCGCTCTGCTGGTAGCGGACGATGCCCGCCCCCTCGCCGTAGCCCGTGAGGCCATCCCGGTTGAACTGGGTGTGCAGGGTGTCGCGGGTGGCACTGGAGGACATGGTGGTGGTCCAGGTGTGCCGCAGCTCCAGCCGCCGGATCCGGGTGGTGAAGGTCGCGCCCTTCTGCGGCGCGGGGCTGGCAGACCCGTCGAAGGCCTCCCGGCCCATGAGGTTGACGCCGACGGCTGTCGCCGCCATGGCCTGGAAGAGTTCGCGTCGCTTCACTTCAGCCTCCGCATGGCCACCAGGAGCTTGGACCAGGTGGGATCGCCCAGCTCGGAGATCTGGATCCCGGGTCGGTCCTTGGGTGTGTCGTGGATGAACGAGCCCTGGCCCAGAACCACCCCGGTGTGGGTGATGTGGGCGGCGTCCTTGCCAAAGAACAGCAGGTCCCCGGGTTGGAGCAGCGCCCGGTCGCTAACGGTGGCCAGGCCGGACCACTCGGCCTGGATGTTGGCATCTCGGGGCATGATCACGCCGCGGGTGCGGAAGATCGCCTGGGTGAAGCCGGAGCAGTCGAAGCCGAAGGTGGAGCTGCCGCCCCAGGTGTAGGTGATCCCGAGGAAGCGCTTGGCCAGGGTCAGGGAGGCCTCGAGGCTCAGGGGCCGGAGGTCCGTGCGCACATCGCCGCTCTGGATCCAGGCCGCGCGGCGGTCGGGCAGCCGCACCTCGAGCCAGCGCTGGGTGTCCCGGCCGCCGTTGAGGCGCTCCAGGCGCACGCCGAAGGGCGCGGTGAGGACCGGCGCGTGCTTGGTGACGTCGGGTTCCTGATAGAGATTCGCGGCGAGGGCGTCCACCTCCACGGCCTTGCCCGGTTCCAGGGAGGCCGGATAGCGCTCGGTGCCCGCCAGGGGCCGGAGGGCCGCCAGGGGGGCCCAGCCGGG
Source organism: uncultured Holophagaceae bacterium (assembly GCA_903843705.1). Taxonomy (GTDB): domain Bacteria; phylum Acidobacteriota; class Holophagae; order Holophagales; family Holophagaceae; genus Geothrix. The sequence goes on from CAIMQW010000023.1 coordinate 3,452, forward strand.
GTAGTCGTCATCGCCCTTGACGCGGACCCAGCCCTCCTTGCGCTCGAGCTCCACCAGCCGGGCGCTCAGGGTCGCCTGGGTGACCACATCGCTGTCCTCCCGGGGGGCCGAGAAGAAGTTGATGACGGGCCTCAGGACCACATGGGCCGCGGGCTCGCTGGTCCAGCCCGTGACCGCGGCGAGCGCGGACAGCAGACAGGCCAGCAGGCTGCGGGGCAGGACAGGGCTCATCGGGAAACCTCACGCACCCAGTTCGAGTGAGTGGTCATCTTCGCAGATGGCTCAGGGGATCAGAAGGGGACGGAGCAGCCGCCCCTCGGGCGAGGTGGCGCCGGCGGCATCGAAGCAGGCAGCGGCGCGCAGGGCGATGCGGGCGATGGCGGCCTCGCCCTGCCGCTCATCCCGGAGGTGCGAGGTCATTACGGCGATCACGAAGCTCTGGCCCCGCAGCGTGAGGAGGCCGACATCGTTCCGGACGCCGGGAAGGCTCCCGGGCTTGTTGGCGACGGTGAGATCTTCCGGCAGGAGGCGGGTCAGGTAGCCCTCCTTGGGTGTCCGGAGGAGGCCCAGCAGGTCGGTCCGCGAGGCTGGGTTCAGCAGGGGTCCCTGGTGGATCGCCCCGAGGAGCTCGGCCAGCTCCCGGGGCGTGGCATGGTTCTCCCGGCCTTCCTTCACCGCCTGAAGGTCCATCATCTTCCGGCGCAGGCGGGTCTTCTGCAGGCCGAGTCCCTCGAGGGTGGCATTCACCCGCGCCATGCCCACGCGGTCCATGAGGAGGTTGGAGGCACTGTTGTCGCTGACAACGATGGTGAACAGGGCCAGGTCCCGGTTGGTGAGCCGGGTGCCCGCGCTCAGGTTGCCGAGGAGGGCGCTGTCCGCCGCGAGGTCCCCGGGCTGCACCAGGTAGGCGTCCCCGAGGCCGGCCTGGCCCGTTCCGCCCTGGGCCTGCCGGTAGAGCTCCAGGAGGATGGCGAGCTTGATGGTGCTGGCGGCGGGGAAGACCTCGTCGCCGCGCAGGGAGAAGGCGGCGCCAGTCTCGAGGTCCCGGACGTAGACACCCACCCGGCCATCGACTTCATGGGCCAGTCGGGTGATGTCCTCGGTCATGCGCGTCCAGAGCAGCGGCTGCGTCTGCGCCAGGGAGGCCGGCCGGGGCGCTTCGGGCACCTGCGCCGACAGGCCGAGCGTGGCGGCGGCCAGGAGGCAGGCACTCAGAACGTTCCGCATCGGCACTCCCAAGAAGCTGGCCCGGATCGGTTGGAGGGGCACTGGCTATGATCGTCACCCCGCCCCCCCGCTGGAAGCCCTCATTCCGTCGCAGAGCCCTGGATTGGCCCTCCGATCGCGGGGGGATTCCGCTAGGCTCTTGTCATGTCCTTCGACAGCACCCCACGGGATTCCGCCTCCCATTTGCCTCCGTCTGGGCGCACGCTGACGGCGCATGTGGACCTCGGGCAGCTGGTGCGGAACCATACCAGCCTCCGGCGCGCGGCACCGGGCCTGGGCCTCCTTGCGGTCGTGAAGGCGGACGCCTACGGCCATGGCGCGGGTCCGGTGGCCCGCGCCCTCGAGGCCTCGGGCATCGACGGCTTCTGCGTGGCCACCCTGGACGAGGCTCTCGAGCTCCGGGCGGTGGACGTTCGCGGCCCGATCCTGGTGTTCGAGGGCGAGGCTCCGGAGGCGCTGCCCGTGGCCGCCGCGCACGCCATCGACCTCACGGTGGTCTCGGCGGAGCACCTGGCGGCCCTGGCTCCGGGCCTCCAAAAGCATGACGTCAGCGTGCACCTCAAACTGGACACGGGCATGGGCCGGTCGGGCATCCTCCTGGACGAGCTGGGCGGCTGCCTGGACCTGATCCGCGCCCTGCCGGGCCGGGTCCGCGGGGTCATGAGCCAGTTCTCGGCCTCCGAGGAACCCGAGGGGCGAAGCATCCGGCTGCAGCGGCAGCGGTTCCAGGGGGCCCTGGCCCAGCTGCGGGATGCGGGGATCGTGGCGCCCATGGTCCACCATGGCAACAGCGCCGCGTGCCTCCGGGGGTTCTCGGAGGGCGATACCCATGCCCGCTGCGGCATCGCCCTGTATGGGCTCTCCGAGGTCGACGAGGCCCGGCAGGCGGGGCTCCAGCCGATCCTGGAGCTCTCGGCGGAGGTCACCCGCTCGGTGCGCATCGCCGAAGGCACTCCGGTGGGCTACAGCAGCTCCTTCGTGGCGCCCCGGGCCCTGCGGCTGGTGACCCTCAACTGCGGCTATGCAGACGGCTTTTCCCGCGCCCTGGCCAACCGCGCCTGGGTGGGCTACCGGGGCGAGAGCTTCCCCGTCGTGGGCAACCTCTCCATGGACATGCTGACCGTGGCGCTGCCCGAGGAAGTGGTGGTCCGCACCGGCGAGCGCATGACCCTGCTGAGCCGGAACCCGCTGGACCCGAACTCGGTCCAGAACACCGCCAGGCTGCTGGGCACGATCCCCTACGAAGTCACCTGCGCCCTGAACCGGCGGGTCCTCCGCCACCACTTCTGATCGGACCTCCCTCCATGCTGAAGCCTGTCCTCAAGAGCCTGCTCCTTGCGGTGGCCCTGGCCGCCCAGGCTCAGAGCCCGAAGCCCCAGGCGCCGCCGGTGCCCGCCCTGAGCGTGCTGATCGCCGAAGCGCGGAAGGCCGTGCCCCCCGCGCTGCCCCCCAGCCGGCTGGCGCCGGACCTGGTGGACGTCACGGCCCTCGACCCCTCGATCCAGCTGGACATCCGCTACGCCACCTCGGACAACTTCCTGCACGCGCCGGTCTACGGCCAGGCCAAGGCCTTCCTCCAGCGCCCCGTGGCCCAGGCCCTGGTGCGGGTGAACGCGGCCCTCAGGCGCTCCTCGGGCTATGCGCTGCGCATCCACGATGGCTACCGGCCCTGGTGGGTCACCAAGGTCTTCTGGGACGCCACGCCAGCCGCGGACCACGACTACGTGGCCGATCCCGCTAAGGGCTCCGTGCACAACCGGGGCTGCGCCGTGGACCTGGACCTGGTGGACCTCGCCTCCGGTGCCCCGGCCACCATGCCCAGCGGCTACGACGAGATGTCCGAGCGCTCCCACGCCGCCTACCCTGGCGGCGACGCCGCCGCCCGCGCCCACCGGGACCTGCTCCGGGCCGCCATGGAAGCCCAGGGCTTCAAGGTGCTCAAGGAGGAGTGGTGGCACTTCGACCATGCCTCCAGTGCCGACTATCCGGTCATGAACCTCACCTTCGAAGCCATCCGGGATCGCTCCGCCGAGCTCGCCCAGAGCGGGCAGGTGCTCCTGGTGACCACCTCTGGCTGGGATACGGCCAAGGGCAGCCTGCAGCGCTTCGAGCGCCAGCAGGGGACCTTCAAGGCCGTGGGGGCGCCGCTGCCCGTGTGGGTCGGCAAGGGCGGCCTGGCCTGGCGCACGGACGATGGCGCGCCGCCGCCTCCGGCGGGTGGCCCGATGAAGCGCGAAGGGGATGGCCGCGCCCCTGCGGGGCTCCTGACCTTCGGCGACATGTGGGGCTACGCGCCCACCGCCCCTGAGGGCGTCCGCTTCCGCTACCGCATGGCCACCGAGTGCGAGCGCTGCGTGGACGACCCGGACCACGCCGACTATGCGCGCATCGTCAGCCTGCCGAGCCCCAAGGCCCCCGTGACCTTCCGGTCCGCTGAGTATCTGCTCCTGCCCACGGAGCACTACCGCCACATGGTGATCATCCACTACAACGACCTGCGTCCCCTCAAGGGCGCGGGCAGCTGCATCTTCCTGCACGTGGCGCCGCCACCGGGCGGGGGCACCGCCGGGTGCACGGCCCTGGCCGCGGAGGACCTCCTGACGCTGCTGCGCTGGATGGATCCGGCCAAGAACCCCGTGCTGTTCCAGGTCCCCGAGGCCCTGCTCGAGACGACCCGCGCCACCTGGAGCCTGCCCGCCGAGCTCAAGCCGGCCGGGCACTGATCCGACTCGTTCCCATGAAGCCCACCCCCTGCCTGGAGTTTTCCATGTCCCTGCGTCGCCTCAGCCTCGCCCTGCTGCTGCCCCTGGCCCTCCAGGCCCAGTCGGCGGCTCCCACCCTGCACGAGGCCCTGCTGGCCGCCCGTGCGGACCGCGCCGGCGAGCCTGCTGTGGCCGCGGCCTTCAAGCGGCTGGCGGATGCCCACGGGACGCCGCTCTACATCTACGACCAGGCCCACATCAAGGGCCAGGTGGCCAGCCTCCGCGCGGCCTTCGGCCCACGGTTCCCCAAGCTGCGGATCTTCTACGCGCTGAAGGCCAACACCAACCCTGCGGTCATCGACCTGCTGCGGTCCGAGGGCCTCGGCGCCGAGGTGGTCTCCGGCGGGGAGATCGAGTCGGCGCTGCGCCAGGGCTACGCGGGCACGGACATCATGTTCACCTCGTCCTCGAAGAACCCCCGGGAGATCCGCCGCGCCATCGAGCTGGGCACGGTACTGAACGTGGACTCGCTCGATGAGCTCAACCAGGTGCAGGCCGAGGCCCGCCGCCAGAAGAAGCAGGCCCGCATCTCCTTCCGCATCAACCCCGGCGTCGATCC
>CAIMQW010000024.1 GCA_903843705.1 uncultured Holophagaceae bacterium
GGCCTGGTATTCCGTGATGCTGGTGGCGCCGTGGCGCTTGCTGAGCTTGGCGCCGTCCGCGCCCAGGATCATGGGCACGTGGGCGAAGGCCGGCAGGTCGTAGCCAAGCGCCTCGAAGAGCGGGATCTGCTTGGGGGTGTTATTCAGGTGGTCGTCGCCGCGGATGACGTGGGTCACCTCCATGTGGGTGTCGTCCACCACCACGCAGAAGTTGTAGGTGGGCACGCCGATGACGCCGGGCCCGTCGCCGGTGCGGGCGATGATCCAGTCATCCAGGCTGTCGGCGGGGAAGCGGGTGTCGCCCTTGATGAGGTCCGCCACGACGATGTCGCCGGTCTCGGGCATGCGGAAGCGGACAGCCGCGGGCTGGCTGGCGTCGTGGTGCACCTCGGCGCAGCCGCGGCCGGCGTCCAGGCCCCGGTTGTACTGGAAGACCTTGCCCGCGGCCTCCACGGTCTTGCGGCGGGCGTCCAGGGTGTCCCGGTCGCAGCGGCAGCGGTAGGCCCGGCCCTTGTCCAGCAGCTCCTGGATCTTGGCCCGGTAGAGGTCCATGCGCTGCATCTGGCGGTAGGGCCCATGAGCGCCGGTCCAGGCGCTGGGATCGCCGACCACCGGGCCTTCGTCCCAGTCCAGGCCGCACCAGGCCATGCCCTCCTCGATGATGCGGATGTTGTCGTCGGTGCTGCGGGAGAGGTCCGTGTCCTCGATGCGCAGGATGAAGCGGCCCCCGTGCCTGCGGGCGTACAGCCAGCAGAACAGCGCCGTCCGCACCCCGCCGATGTGGAGCATGCCGGTGGGGGACGGGGCGAAGCGGGTGACAACCTGACGGGACATGGAGACTCCGGCTTCCAGCGGACCACCTTTGGCGACCGGCTGGAGGAAAAGCATCGGGCGCCCAGGGCGCCCGACAGACCGCTGAGAGCTGACGGCTGACAGCCTATCTAATATACAGCTTCAGCTTGATTTCGACGGGGTTCTCGCCGTTGAACAGGCTCTTGTCGAGGACCACGGGCACCTCGACCACGCTGCTGTGGGGCATGTGGCCCTGGGCGGGGGTGTGGGGGACGGTATCGGCCTCGGCCGGGATCTCATCGATCTCCTCGAGCAGCTCCCCGGCTGACAGTTCCTCGACCTCCAGGGGCCGAGTGGACTCCACCACGGGCGGGGGGGGGGGCGGGGGCGGCCCGCCCAGGGCCACCTGAGGTTCCTCCACAACGCCACCGCCGTAGCGCTCGGCGAGGCTCTTCAGGACCAGCTTGGCCACCCCCGTGAGGGTCTCCCGGACGCCCTCGCCCCGCATGGCGCAGGCGGGGAACGTGGGCACGCCGAACATGTTGACCTCCCGCTCCAGGACCTCGATGGGCAGGGCGTTGGGTGTATCGCGCTTGTTCCACTGGATCACGTGAGGGATCTTCGCCAGATCCGCCCCCTGGTCCTTGAGGTTGACAATGAGGTTCTGGAAGCTCTCCTTGTTGCTCTCAAGCGCCGGGGCCTGGGAGTCCGCCACGAAGACCACGGCGTCCGCGCCACGCAGCACCAGCTTCCGGGTGGCATCGTAGAAGACCTGGCCGGGCACCGTGTAGAGCTGGATCCGGGTCTTCATCCCCCGGATGGTGCCGAGGTCGATGGGCAGGAAGTCAAAGAAGAGCGTGCGGTCCGTCTGGGTGGCCAGGGAGAGCATCTTGCCCCGGCCGTCCCCGGGCAGGGTGTCATAGACGTGCTGGAGATTGGTTGTCTTCCCGCACAAGCCGGGACCGTAGTAGACAATCTTGGCCGTCAATTCCTTGGTGGCCGCATTGAAAAGCACCATGCCTGCACCTTCAAGTATTTGGGAAGATTGGCGGGTCCGCTCCAAGCCGTCAAGGAAGAACCCGGCCGAATCCTCCCGGGGATGCGCTACACTTCCGCCCATCCCATCTACCGCGAGGATTTCCTATGGCAAAGCTGCTGGTACATGAAAGCGCCGGTGTCCGAGAGTTTGAGATCGTTGACCTCGAGGTCCACATGGGCCGGGAACTGGACAACACCCTCCGCCTCCCTGATCCCAGCATCAGCCGCCACCACTGCGTCCTGCGCAAGGCAGCTGAAGGTTATGAAATACAAGACTTGCAGAGCAGCAATGGGGTGCTGGTCAACGGCAACCGGGTGCAGTCCTCTCCCCTCCGGGACGGCGACCGGATCACCCTCGGCCAGGTCCAGATGACCTTCCAGGATCCCCGCCCCGAGGTCAGCAGCGCCACCACACCCGTGAGCATCCAGGTCCCTCAGGGCACCGTGCGCATGTCCGCCGACGAACTGGCGGCCATCCATTCCGGCAAGCCCCCCGTCGAGCCCGGGTCCCAGCCCCTGAGTCAGGACCAGATCGCCACGGGCCAGGTGGTGAACCAGGCGCCGCCGGTCCCCCCGGTGGTACCGCCCTTCCCGCCGGCGGCACTCCAGAAGGCCCCCGAGCCCGGCCAACTCCTGAGCGCAGGGGCCCAGGCGAACCCCCTGCCTGCCTTCCTCCAGACCTATCTGCCCCCCGTACCGGATGACGCCCAATCCACGGGAGAGCGGGGGGATTTCGGAAGCCGCATCCTGGCCTACCTCATCGACATGGTTCCCCTGGTCGCGCTCTGGTTTGCCATTTTCGTCCTGCAGTCGGCCCTGGGCTTGGTCCTCGGACCCGGGGCCTGCCTGATTGCCGCCTTGATCGGCCTGCTGCACTTTGTCGTGGGCGTGGGCTATGTGTGGGTCTTCCTCCCCTTCTGCTGGATCAAGTTCGGCGCCAGCGCAGGTAAGAAGATCATGAAGCTCCGCGTCGTGCCCGAGGACAACCCCGGGGGCAGGATCGATGTCGGCACTGCCGCGCTGCGCATGGTGGGCCATTTCATCAATGGGATCCTCTTGGGGCTCCCCTACCTCATGATCCTTGGGGGGGAGCGGAAGGGCATCCACGACCTGATCAGCAAGAGCATCGTGATTAAGGTCGATCGCTGACGTGCGTCTGACAACCGGTGCCCGCCCGACGGCCCCCTTCCCCAGGGGTCCTGCATGATCCTGACCGGCCGGCAGATCCAGGAGGCCCGGGCCCAGGGTCAGCTGCGCATTGAGCCCTGGCGCGACGAGCAGCTGAACCCCAACAGCTACAACCTGCGCCTCGGCGAGGACCTGGCGGTCTATACCGACCACGAGCTGGACATGGCCCGGCCCAATGGCATCGAGTTCCTCA
>CAIMQW010000025.1 GCA_903843705.1 uncultured Holophagaceae bacterium
CGCTCCAGGGTGCGCTCGCCCTCCTGGGGCCAGACCTCGAAGGGCGATGAGAGGATCTCCAGCTCGTCTGAGAAGGCGAGGCCGATCTTCTTGGTGCCGTGGTCGATGCTGAGCCAGCGCATGGCACCAGTGTGCCCCAGGCCCTTCAGGGGCCGCATCCCAAATGGCATCTGCCCCAAACGGGTGTAGGCTTCCCTCAGCCATCCAGGATGGCGGGGAGCATGACCATGGTGTGGGACTACATCATCATCGGCTCGGGTTTCGGCGGTAGCGTCAGCGCCCTGCGGCTCACAGAAAAGGGCTACAAGGTCCTGGTGCTCGAGAAGGGCCGGCGCCTGCGCACCGGGGACTTCCCCAAGACCAACTGGAACCTCAAGCGGTTCTTCTGGGCGCCTCAGGTGGGCTGCCGGGGCATCTTCAAGATGACCTTCCTGCCCCATGTGACGGCCCTGTCGGGCGTGGGCGTGGGCGGCGGCTCCCTGGTCTACGCCAATACCCTGCCCATCCCCAAGGATCCCTTCTTCCATTCCCCCTCCTGGAGCAGCCTGGCGGACTGGAAGGCCGAGCTAGCCACCCACTACCAGACCGCCCTCCGCATGTTGGGGGCCACCCGCAACCCCAGCCTCACCTATCCCGACGAGGTCCTGCGGGAAGTCGGAAAGCAGCTCGGCCGAGAGGACACCTTCGAGCACACCAACGTGGCCGTCTACTTCGGCAAGAAGGGGGAGACCGTGCCAGACCCCTTCTTCGGCGGAGAAGGCCCGGAGCGCACGGGCTGCGAGCTGTGTGGCGGCTGCATGGTGGGCTGCAACCACGGCGCCAAGAACACCCTCGACAAGAACTACCTCTACCTGGCGGAGAAGCGGGGCCTGGAGATCGAGGCCGACACGGAGGTCACCTGGGTGCGACCCCTCCCGGAGGGTGGCTACGAGCTGGAGGCCCGACAGGGCACCTGGGCCGTCCCTGCCCTCAATGCCCGCAGGACCTACCGGGCCGCCAAGGTGATCTTCGCCGGGGGCGTGACGGGCACCGTGCCCCTGTTGCTGCGGCTCAAGGAAAGTGCCGAAGGCTTGCCCCGCCTTTCTGATCGCCTGGGGGACTTCGTGCGCACCAACAGCGAGGTTCTTATCGGCGTGGTGACCTCCCGCCGGGACAAGGATCTTGCCAGCGGCATTGCCATCGGGTCCATCCTCCACACGGACGAGCACAGCCATCTGGAGCCCGTGCGCTACTCCGCAGGCTCCGGCGTCTTCCGCACCCTCATGCTGCCCAATGCCCCGGGGGACACCCTCCTCCAGCGCATCCTCAGCTCCCTGCGCCTGGTGGCTCGCCACCCCATCCAGACGGTGCGGGCCTACTTGGTACCTGACTGGGCCAAGTACACGATGATCCTGCTCTACATGCGCACCGTGGACGGCCACATCCGTATGCGCCTGGGCCGTAGCCCCTTCACAGGCTTCCTCCGTGGAGCCATCACCACTAAGGGCGACGGCCCCCCGGCCAAGGCTTGGGCACCCGAGGCCACGGATCTGGCCCGGCGGGTGGCCCACGAGATCGGGGGCTACCCCACCAGCCTCCTCACCGAGACCCTCCTGGGCATCCCTACGACGGCCCATATCCTCGGCGGCGCCCCCATGGGGGACTCCCCGGAGACCGGTGCCATCGACCACCAGCATCGCCTCTTCGGCTACGAGGGCCTCTACGTCATCGACGGGGCGGCCATCTCCGCCAACATCGGCGTGAACCCGTCCCTCACCATCACCGCCCTGGCCGAGCGGGCCATGTCCCTCATCCCGCGCAAGGGGGAGGTCGCCGCGGCCTCATGACCCGCGAGCTGTCCTTCGTCACCGGGCTGGGCCGCTTGCGGCTGGGCTGGAGCGCCGAGGGCATCTGCCTGCTGCGCTTCGTGGAGGTCCCGGGGCCCGACGAGGCCGCGACAGCGCCCGACTGGGTGCAGGAGGCCCTGCGCCGGCTCCTGGCCCACCTGGGTGGCCAGCCCCAGGACCTGCGCGCCCTGCCGGTGGACCTGTCGGGGCTGACACCCTTCCAGCGCCGCGTGGCTGAGGTGCTGCGCGCCACCCGACCGGGGGAGACCCTCACCTACGGCGATGTGGCCCTGCTGGCGGGTCGGCCGGGCGCGGCCCGGGCCGTAGGCCAGGCCGTGAAGGCCAACCCCATCCTGATCCTCGTGCCCTGCCACCGCGTGGTGGCCGCGAACGGCCCCGGCGGCTGGAGCGCCTTCGGCACCCCGGAGCGGAAGGCCCGGCTGCTGGCGCTTGAAGACCCTAAAGCTTGTTGATGTCGGGGGTCTCCAGGATGGCCTTGGGCGCCCCTGCCAGCGCCGCCTGAAGCATGGCCCGGCCGAGCTGCTCTGTGGTGGTGAAGCTGTCCGGTGAGAGCGCCTTCAGGAGCGGCCAGAACGGCCCCAGCAGGACGTAGAGCAGGCGGTACAGGGAAGTCCGGGAGCTGATGCCGTGCAGGGGCTGGATGGCGCCCGGGCGGAACACATGGACGGCCTTGAAGGGCAGCCGGAGCAGGGCGTTTTCGATGCGGCCCTTCACCCGGGCCCACATGATGCGGCCCTGCTCCGAGCTGTCGGCGCCAGCGCCGGAGATGTAGCAGAAGGTCATGGCCGGGTTCAGCCGGGCCAGCGTCTGGGCCGCGGCCAGCGTGAGGTCATAAGTCATGCGCTGGTAGGCCGCTTCGCTGAGCCCCGCCGAGGTGACGCCCAGGCAGAAGCAGCAGGCGTCCAGGCCCGTCAGCGCGCCCTCGACAGCCGAGTAGTCGAAGAAGTCAGCGTGGAGCAGCTCTCGCAGCTTGGGATGGGCCTGCCCGGAAGGGCTGCGCCCGATCACGAGGACCGCTGACACCCGCTGATCGAGCAGGCACTCGCGCAGGACCCCCTGCCCGATCATGCCGGTCGCGCCGAAGAGCAGCACCTTCATCTGGAACCTCCCCAGTCCATACTGGACTCGATGATGCGCCCTTTCCCCGATGACCTGCTGGGCCTCCCGCACCGCCGGGACGTGCCCTTCGCCCGGCTCACCACCCTGGGCGTGGGCGGCGTCTGCCGCTGGCTCTTCGAACCCACCACCGAGGCCGAGGCCCAGACCTTCGTGCGGGCCTGCGTCCGCGAGGGCCTGCCCTGGCGGGTGCTGGGCGGCGGCTCGAACCTGGTGGTGCTGGGCGACGTGGAGACTCCGGTCCTGCGCCTGGCGCTCCCCAAGAAGCTCCACTGCGAGGGCCAGGAGCTGACGGCCCCTGCCAGCCATGGCCACATCGCCCTGGCCGAGGCCGCGGCGCAGGCGGGTCTCTCCGGCCTCGAGTTCGCCAGCGGCATTCCCGGCTCCCTGGGCGGGGCCATCCGCATGAATGCCGGGGCCTACGGCCACGAGTGGGTGGATGTGCTGACCCGCTTCCGGTTCCTAACCCCCGAAGGCGAGCTGGTAGAGCGCTCCCCCGAGCCTGGTGACTTCCGCTACCGAGGGAGTTTCCTGACCGCCGGCCACGTGGTGCTGTCAGCCACGGCGCGACTGGCGGCCAGCGACCCCGTCGCAATCCGCGCGCAGGTGGCCGAGTACCGGGCTCGGCGCGGCACGAGCCAGCCCCTCTCCCAGCGCAACGCCGGCTGCATCTTCAAAAACCCTCCCGGGCAGAGCGCCGGGCGCCTCATTGATGCGGCGGGGCTCAAGGGCCTCCGGGTGGGCGACGCCGAGGTCAGCCCCGAGCACGCCAACTTCCTGGTGAACCACGGCCAGGCCACCCCCGCCCAGTTCGCCGAGCTCATGGAGCGGGTCCGAAGCCGCGTCCTGGAAGCGCACGGCGTCGAGTTGGAGCCCGAGGTGGAGATCTGGCGGGGCTGAGAGTCCGAGACGGTAGACTGTAGCCCATGTCCATGCTCCCCCGAACCCGCCCCCGGCGGCCCTGGTTTCCCTGGGTCCGGGCGGGCATCACCCTCGGGGTCCTGGGCCTCGCCGGCTGGGGACTGCTGGAGGTGGGCTCTCGCTACTTGGGCCTTCAGAAGCTGGTCATCGAACAGGTGAATGTCAGCGGCTGCCGGGGCGAACGGCAGCTGGAGATCCAGAAGCTGGCGGAGCAGCTGGTACTTGGCAAGCCGCTTTTCTGGGTGGATGCCGAGGAGCTGCGGAACCGCATCGAGGTCAAGCGCTGGGTGCGCGGCCTGCAGATTCGCAAGGACCCGCCGGACCGCCTGAGCCTGGCCATCGAGGAGCGCCGGCCGGTGCTCTGGCTGGTGCGACCCAACGGCGTCTTTCTGGTCTCGGATGACGGCGTGGTGCTCGACCGGGTCAGCCAGGCCAACCTAAATCCCATTCCTGTGGTGGTGGATCCTGCCAGCCAGACAGACCATGGACTGGCCCGCCTTGTGAGTGCTGCACGCATTCTGCGGGAAAAACAGCAGGGCTTTTACGAGCGCATCACCGAGCTGCGGGATAGCCCCAAGGGGCCTGTGGCCTATATCGACGGGCTACCAGCCCCGATCTTCCTCTCGCGCCAGGATGTGACAAAAAATGTGCCCAATTTCCAGGGGCTCTTCGTGGACCGCCTCTCCCAGCGGCCGGATCTGGCCCGGCTCCGGTACATCGACCTGCGCTGGGACGACGAGGTCGCCGTCGGGGAACCCGAGGATGCAACCGTCCCGCCCAAGGGCCCACGCTGACCTGCGGAAATCGGACGTGTGTTTTTTCCGCCCAGGAATGCTCGATTCTCGGGGTGGAAATGGTATAAACCTAGAGCAAGGAAAAGGATCTTCATGCCTCAGCGCGCCGTCCTCCTCGGACTCGATCTTGGTGCAAGCAAAGTAGTGGCGGTGGTGGCCGTCCACGAGGAAGACGGGACGATCAATGTGACGGGCATGGGCCAGGCAGCCTCCCAGGGCGGCATCACCCAGGGCCAGATCACGGACATGGACATCAGCACCCGCGCCGTGGTGCGGGCCGTAGAGGAAGCCATGAACACCGCGGGGCAGACCCGGGTGGACGGCATACGCGTGGCCGTGGACGGCATCCAGTTCAAGGGCGAGAACCTCCGTGATTCCATCACCATCTCCAGCAGCGACAAGATCATCTCCGCCGCCGACCGGGACCGCGTGCTCGAGCAGGCCACCAACGGCTGCAAGCTGGCCAAGGAAGAGCTCGTCCTCCATCGCATCCCGCAGATGTTCCACATCAAGGGCCAGCGCGACATCCGCAACCCCGTGGCCATGTTCGGCGAGACGCTCGAGGCCGAGGTCCGCATCATCGTGGCCCCCAACCCCGTGATCACGAACATCCAGCTGGCGCTGAAGAACGCGGGGCTCCACGGCGCGGACCTGATGTACTCGCCCCTTGCGAGCGCCGAGGCGGTGCTGAGCCGGGAAGACCGCGATAACGGCGCGGTGGTTGTCGACATCGGTGAACAGCTCACTCACCTGGGCATCTTCCTGCACGGGACCCTGTTCCACTCGGCGGTGATCCCCATCGGCGGGGCGCACTTCACCCGGGACCTCGAGATCACCAAGCACCTCGGCGGCATCGCCGCGGCCGAGCGCATCAAGGTGCGCTTTGGCACGGTGCTCCCCTCCCACGTGCCCGCGGAAGAGTCTGTCGAGCTTGAAGAGGAAGGCCGCACGGTCTCCCGTCGGGAGATCGCGGAGGTGCTGCAGGCCCGCGCTGCCGAGCTGCTGAACCTGGTGCTCGCCGAGATGGGCCGCACGGGCCTCATGCACGAGATCCACGGCGGCGTCCACCTGGTGGGCGGCGGGGCCCTGCTCACGCATCTCCCCATCCTTGCCCAGACCCTGCTGGGCCGCCCCCGGGTTGTCCTGGGACGAATCCAGGGCGTGGCCGGCCTGCCCCAGGCCACGGGCAATCCCTACTTCGTGAACGCCCTCGGCGCCGTCAAGACCCTCGCCCGGGACCTCGCGGAGCACCGCGTCAAGCCCGACCGCAGCACCGGCTTTTTCGACCGCTTCAAGAAACTCTTCTAGCCCATGACCCTCTCGGGAGCCCCGATGTCTGAGACCCCCTACCTGCCCTGCCCCCACACCCTGCCCGGCGCCAACATCAAGGTGCTCGGCGTGGGCGGCGCCGGCTGCAACGCCATCAACCGCATGATCGAGAGCGGCGTGACCGGCGTGCAGTTCATCGCCATGAACACCGACCAGCAGAGCCTCGCCCAGAGCAAGGCCCACCTGAAGCTGCCCCTGGGCCCCCAGAGCAGCCGGGGCCTCGGTGCCGGTGGCAGCGCCGAGCGCGGCGCCGTGGCGGCGGAAGAGAGCCGCGAGGAAGTGCTGGCGGCCCTGCAGGGCGCGGACATGATCTTCATCACTGCGGGCATGGGCGGCGGCACCGGCACCGGCGCGGCCCCGGTCCTGGCGAACTATGCTCGGGAGCTGGGCGCCCTCACCGTGGCCGTGGTCATCACGCCCTTCGCCTGGGAAGGCCGCAAGAAGGGCGACCTGGCCCTGGCCGGTCTGGCCGACCTGCGCAACACCGCCGACACCGTCATCGTGGTCAGCAATGAGCGCCTGAAGAGCGTCTGCGATGCCCGCGTCACCATGAAGGAGGCCTTCCGCGTGGCGGACGGCGTGCTCATCCAGGGCGTGCGCGGCATCGCCGACCTGATCCTGCGGCCCGGCATCATCAACGGTGACTTTGCTGACGTGGAGGCCGTCCTGCGCAACGGTGGCGAAGCCCTCATCGGCACCGGCGCCGGTCGCGGCGAGGAGGCCGTCATGGACGCCCTCCGCAAGGCCCTGGCCTGCCCCCTGCTCGAGCGCGCCCAGAGCGGCGCCGCCGCCAACGTCATGGTCTCGATCACCGCCGACTGGGAGGTCATGGAGGCCTCCGCCATCGAGACCGCCATGAACTACTTGCAGGAGCACTACGCCAACCGGCCCGACATCAAGGCCTGCACGGTCGAGGGCGAGGGCATGGAGGACCGGGTGCTGGTCACGGTGCTGGCCAGCGGCTTCGACCAGGACGAGCAACTCTTGCAGGACCGCCGCCAGAGCCTCCACCTGGGCGGGACCAGCGAAGTCGCTCCCATCCAGACCTACTCCGCAATGCTCCCCGTGGTCTCCCAGCCCCTCCCGCCCAACGTGACGAGCGGCCGCGTCTACGGAGATGGGCCCGCCGGTGAGCCCCAGGGCCCCACGCCCACCCGCCTCATGCCCCAGGCCCCGACGCCCAGCGGCGAGCTGGCTGGCGGCGCCGAGGACCTCCACATCCCCGCCATCATCCGCAACCGCCAGGGGCTGCTGCCCCTGGAGTAAGGCCCCCAGTGATCAGGGTCAGGCCAGCCGCAGGAACTTCCCCCGGGCGAGTCCCAGGAGGAACTGGGCGGTCCTGAGCTGGGTATCGGCTTCGCCGGGCTGGGCGGCATCCATGACCGCCACCACCTCGGCCACGGTCCGGGTGCCGTCGCAGGCCCGCCACACGGCGGTGCCGCGGGCGTCGAGGCGCACGCGGTAGGCGGGCTTCTTCATCAGCCGCAGCAGCCAGGCCCAGCGCGGCGAGACGATCTTCGGCCTGATCAGCACCAAGTTGCCCGCCTCGCCCGGCTCCGCCGCCACCGCCGGCGTGGGCACCAGGGCCAGGAAGGCCTCATCTGGAAATGGGTTCATGTCGCAAACCTGAAAGAAAACTCACCACCAAGACACCAAGGCACCAAGAAAAGAACCTGTCTTCTTGGTGCCTTGGTGTCTTGGTGGTGAAAGTCAGTTACCTAGAAGTTGGCGCTGGGGGGTGCGGGCTCGTCGGCGGCGCCAGCGTTGTCTAGAGGCACCTTCACCAGGTAGACGGCGATACCCGCGAGGATCAGCAGGCTGATCCAGAATGCGCCAGGAGCGCTGGTGGGGCCCCAGACGAACCGGGTGAGCTGGAACTTCACCTCGTAGAATGCGAAGGCGGCGAAGAGCAGGCCAACCAGCGCCTCACCTGCGATGAGGCCCGCGGCCAGCAGCACGCCGTTGTTCTCGGCGCGCACCTTCTGGGCCTCGTTCAGCCCGCGCTTGGCACCCACCATCTCGACCACGCCCTTGATCAGGCCGCCCAGGAAGATGGCGAAGGTCGTCTCCAGGGGCAGATACATGCCCACGGACACCAGCATGGGACTCTTGACCTGCATGAGGATGAAGGCGAGGCCCATCATCATGCCGACGATGATCAGCGGCCAGGCCATCTTGCCTTCCACGATGCCGCGGCTGAGCAGGGCCATGAGGCCCGCCTGGGGCGCCGCAAGCTGCTTGGAGCCGAAGCCCGCATCCAGAGAAAGGACGGCCTTCTTCTGGTCGGCAGGCAGCTGCTTAACCTGGTCCAGAGTGTAGGTCTGGCCATCGGGGGCCGTGACGACCTGCACCTGCTGGGCCGTGAGCTCCGCAATGCGCTTGGTGCCCTGGGCGGAGATGTCGCCCTCATGGAGCACCATCAGAGGAATGAACAGCACGGCGGAGGCCAGGGCCACGCCGAGCAGGTCGCCCATCTCCATGCGCCAGGGGGTGCCACCCAGGATGTGCCCGGCCTTGAGGTCCTGCAGCATCTCGCCTGCAACTGCGGCGCTCACGCAGACCACGGCGGCCACGCCAAGAACAGCGGCGACGCCCTCTCGGCCCTTGACGCCGAGGACCACCATCACGAGGGCGGTGATCACCAGGGCCGTCAGGGTCAGGCCGGAGATGGGGTTGTTGCTCGAGCCCATGATGCCGACGAGGTAGCCGCTGATGGCCGAGAAGAAGAAGCCCAGGATCACGACCACCAGGGCCGCTACGAGGGAGACCAGGGGGCTCACCTGGAAGATGCGCCAGGTGATGAGGAAGGTCACCATTGCAGCGAAGGCGAGGCCGAACATGACGTAGGTGAAGGACAGGTCCTTGTTGACCCGGTCCACCTCTTGCTCGCCAGCCGCTGCCTTCTTGACGTCCGAGATGGAGCGGCTGAGGCCCGTGGCGAGGCTCTTGCGCATCTTGAAGAGGGTGAAGCAGGCGCCCATGAGCATGCCGCCGATGGCGATGGGGCGAACAATGAACTTCCAGACCGACACCGACAGCGCGATCCAGTCACCTTCAGCGGCACCCTCAGGAAGAACGCCCGGCGCCAGGAAGTAGGTGATGATGGGCACCAGCAGGCCCCAGGCGATGATGCCGCCGGAGAAGTTCAGGGCGCCCAGCTTGGGGCCGATGATGTAGCCCACGCCCATGTAGGCGGGGCTGATGCCGGGAGAGCTCAGCAGCATGCCGCCGCCGACCTTGGCCTTCCAGCCGTGCACGAGGTTGATCGCCGTGGCCTTGAAGCCGACGAAGCTCTCCCAGGTGGTGGCGAAGAGCTGGACCTGCACCAGGGCCTGGATCACCGCGCCGAGGCCCATGGCCCCGAACAGGAACTTGGTGCCGCTGCCACCGCGGGCACCGGCCTTGTGGATCTCGGCGGCGGCCACGCTCTCGGGGTAGGGCAGCTCGGCGTCCTCGACCATGACCCGGCGGAGCAGGGCCACGAACATGATGCCGAGCACGCCGCCCGCGAACATGATCAGCGAGCTGGTGACGTAGTTCCCCATGGTGAAGAACTTCGGCCAGATGCCGCTGATGACGAAGGCGGGAATGGTGAAGATGGCGCCGGCGGCCACGGACTCGCCGATGCTGCCCACGGTGCGGGCCATGTTCTCTTCGAGGATCGTCCCCTTCATGAGCTTGATGAGGGCCATGCCGATGACCGCCGCCGGGTAGGTGGCCGCAATGGTCATGCCCGCCTTCAGGCCCAGGTAGGCATTTGCGGAGCCGAGCACCACAGCCATGACAAGGCCGATGAGCACGGCCCGCAGCGAGAACTCCCGCAGGTTTTGATCAGAAGGGACAAAAGGTTGCATCGGTGCTCCTGGAAAGGGCGCGGGGGGAATCGATGAAAAGCTGCATGGGTCGCCGATAGGATAAACCGGATCCCTTGGGGCGCCCACGACCCAGCGGCTAGGGTGGCAGATCAGCACAGACCAGTCATCTCCCGGATGCTCGCAAACCCCGCAACCACGCCCTCCGCCTGAACGGGTACTCTGAAAGTTCCACTTCGGCCCACCCATGTCGCCCACCCTCACCAGCAAAGCCAACCCGCGCTTCAAGGAGCTCCAGGCCCGCCTCCGGCCCGGCGGCGCCCGGCGGGCCGCCACCCTGCTGCTGGGGGAGAAGCTCATCGAGACCTGGGCCCAGGCCCGGCAGACCCCCGCCGGGGCGCGGCTGCGGCCCGCCCTCTGGCTGCGGCTGGAGCAGGCCACGCCCCACCCCCTGGAGGCGATCCTGGCCCTGCCCACCCAGGTGCTGGGCGAGGCCCTCATGCGGGAGCTCGCGGAGGCGGGCAGCCCCCCGGAGCACGCCCTGCTCATGGACCTGGGGCCCGAGCCCACGGGGCCCCTGGCGCCGCGGGTCATCGGCGCCTGGGGCATCCAGGACCCCGGCAACCTGGGGGCGATCCTGCGCAGCGCCGCGGCCTTCGGCTTCCAGGAGGCCCTGCTGGGGCCGGGCTGCGCCGACCCCTTCCACCCCCG
>CAIMQW010000026.1 GCA_903843705.1 uncultured Holophagaceae bacterium
CAGGGGCAGCACGGGCACCTGCTGCGCCCCCACGAGGCGACCCTTCTTCTCCATGAGCGCCGCATCTGCCGCGCCCTTCTCGAGCAGGGGCTCGGCCTTGAGCTCCACCCCGTGGCTCAGGGCGATGGCTTCCGCCACGGCCCGGCCATCGGCGATGGCCATGATCACGGAGGAGGCACCATGCACCACGTCGCCCCCGGCGAAGAGGCCGGGCACCGAGGTCGCGCCGGTGGCGGGGTCCACCACGAGGTAGCCGCTGCCGTTCCGTTTGAGCTCCAGGCCCTCCAGGAAGTCGAGCACGGCCTCCTGGCTGATGGCCGAGATGATGGTGTCCGCGGGGACCAGCTCGACGCTGCCCTCCACCGGCACCGGCCGGGGCCGGCCGGAAGCATCCCGCTCGCCCAGGCGCATGCGCGTGCAGGCCAGCGCCTTCACCCGGCCATTCTCCGCGACCACCGAGGCCGGGGCCAGCAGGTCCCGGATCTGGATGCCCTCTTCCACGCAGTCGTGGACCTCCGCGGGATCCGCAGGCATCTGGGCCCGGGTGCGGCGATAGACGATGGTGACCTCGCTGCCTGGCGCCAGCCGGATGGCCGAGCGCACGGCGTCCATGGCGGAGTTGCCCGCGCCGATGACCAGGATGCGCTGGCCTAGGTCCATGGGCGTGCCCGCCCGCACCTTCGCGAGGAAGTCCAGAGCATCCATGACGCCCGGCGTGTCTTCGCCAGGGATCCCCAGGCGCTTGCCCTTCTGGGCGCCGACGCAGAGGAACACCGAACCGTAGTCCCGGCGCAGCTCGGCCAGGGTGAAGTCGCGGCCCAGCACCTTGCCCAGCAGGATCTGCACACCCAGCTCCCGCAGGCGCACCAGGTCACCTTCCAGGGTCGCGTTCGGCAGGCGGTAGGCCGGGATCAGGCCGCCCACCATGCCGCCCAGCTCCTGCTTGGCCTCGAACACGACGGGCTCGAAGCCCATCTTGGCCAGGTAGTAGGCGGCGGACAGGCCCGAGGGGCCCGCGCCGACGATGGCCACCTTGATGCCCAGAGACTTGCCAGCCACCTCGGCGGGCAGGGGTCCGGCATTCTCGAAGGCAAACCGCTTGATCTCGCGGATGGCCAGGGGCGCATCGTAGAAGTTGCGGACGCAGCGCTCGGTGCAGGGGTGGTCGCAGACGCTGCCGGTGATGCCCGGCTGGGGGTTGGTGCGGAGGATGACCTCCATGGCCTCAGTGGGCTTGCCGTGGGCCACCAGCCACAGGTAGTCCGGGATGTTCTGGTGCGTCGGACAGGCATCCACACAGGGCGCGGCGATGCAGTCGAAGTGGCCCAGGGGCCGGTCGCCCTTGAAGTCCAGGGGGCGGGTGCGGCGGGCATAGACGTCGTCGCCCACGGCCTTCACACCGTAGCTGGCGAGGTTGAACCGGGCCCCATGGCCGCCGGAGCGGGCCTGGATGAAGGCGTCGAGGCTGGCCGCGCCCACCTCGTCCATGGCCGCTTCCAGGTTGACCAGGTACTGCTGCAGGCGGGCGTAGCCGCCGGGCTTGAGCAGGTCGGTGCAGACGGTGACGGGGCCGAGGCCCGCCGCCACCAGGTCCGCGAAGTTGCGCGCGTCGGCGCCGCCGCAGAAGCTGACGGGCACCTGGCCGTCGAGCTCCTCGGTGACCAGGGTGGCCAGGGTGAGCGTGAGCGGATGCAGGGCGCGACCCGACAGATACATCATCTTTTCGTTCGTGGGGAACACGGGCCGGTGGTTCACCACCTCGAGGGTGTTGGAGAGCTTGAGGCCGAAGCCGTTCGGGCGACCCTCGGCCACCTGGGCCAAGGCCTTGACCATGGCCATGGCGTCCGGCCACTTGGGGTCGTGGCCGAAAGCCTCGTCAGGCACGGTGATGTCGAAGCCCAGGGTGTCATTGAGCAGGCCCCGCAGCCGCTCAGGGCCGAGCAGGGTGGGGTTCAGCTTCACCCAGGTGTGCATGCCCATGTCCGTGAGCAGGAACCGGGCGATGCGCTCGATCTCCGCCGGGGGGCAGCCGTGCATGGTGGAGAGGGTGATCTGGTTGGACAGCTCGGTGGGGATGGCGATGTCGCGCACGCCCGGATAGACCTCGGCCACCGCCGCGATGGCGGCCTCCAGGGCCGGGCCGGCGTTGCGCATATCCGCGATGAACTTCTGCACCCGGGGGTGCTGGATGCCCTCCAGGTTGTAGCCCACGCTCATGCTGAAGTGGGTGCCCGGATCCTTGAGCCCCAGCTTGTGGGCCAGGGCGTGGATGAGCACCCAGGCATTGAGGTACTCCGTGAAGGACTCTTCGAGCTTGAGCTCCTGGGACCACTCGCAGTTGTAGGTCTCGTCCGCCGCATCGATGCAGGGGCGGCTCACCTCGATCTCGTCGAGGATCTGGACCGTCTTTAGCTCGATGAAGCGGGCGCCGCACAGCCAGCTGGCCACGATGTTCTGCGCCAGCTGGGTGTGGGGCCCCGCGGCCACGCCCAGGGGCGCGGCCACGGTGTGCCCGAACATCTCCCGGGCCAGCTTGGGATGGGGCACCTGGAAGTTCGCCTTCGGGATGCCCATGACGGCGTCCCGGCTGTCGAGCTCGCTGAAGATCCAGCGAGCCAGCAGGTCGATCGAGGCGGAGCGGAATGCTTTTTCCATGGTGCCTTGCTCCCGTGCAAACGGAGGAGACGGAACTGCCTTGGTGCGGCCAGCTAGACGAGCCCGGCGAAGACGGTGGGGTAGCGGGCCAGGAAGGCCGCGCTGTGCTGGAGCTCACGCTCGTCCAGGCACTCGCCGATCTTGTGGGTGTTCTGCTCGATGCCCGTGCCGAAGCCGATCATGGCGGGGTGCTTGTAGACCCCGTTGTTCACCCACCGCTTCGCGGCCGCGCCGGGGACGCTGGCATCCTTGGGGATGGGGTAGCCCACGCCGTCGGTGCTGAAGACCCAGCGGTCCACGCGGGGCTCCTTGGTGAGGACACCGCCGGTGCCCACCTTGCCGTCCACGTTGGGGGAGATGACCTGCTTGTAGGCGGCCACGGCGGCCTGCACGGCAGGGTGCTCCTCGGGGGTGAGCCAGCCCAGGTAGACCTGGGGGTTGTTCAGGACAAAACCCTTCCAGGAGGCGTCGGTGTAGGTGGGGATGGAGACCTCCACCGTGAGGCCGGCCTTGCGGGCCACGGCCACGGCGTCGAGGGCCTCGACATCGGCGCAGGACTGCTCCGGGGTCTCACCGATGGTCAGGCGGCGGTCGAAGCGGAAGGTGAATTTCTCAGGCACGGCGCAATCGCTGGGGGTGTCCAGCTTGGACCAGGAGGCGGTGCGGGTGCCGTGGCCCAGGAACTTGTCGTCCAGGAAGCCAACACGCTGGTCGTACTTGTCCGCGGCTTCCTTCAGGATGGCGCCGCCGAACTCCAGGGGGTTCTTGCCTTCCCAGGGCATGGAGCCGTGGCAGGACTTGCCCTTGACCGTGACCTCGATCTGCATGCGGCCGCGCTGGCCGCGGTAGATGCCCAGGGCGCCATTCTTGGAGCAGCCGGAGCTGTCAGTGAGGATGACCACATCGGGCACCACGGCGGGAGCCGCGGTGGGGAAGACCTGGCGGTTGAGATACATGGGGCCGGCACCGTCATTGTCCTCTTCGCAGACCGTGGCGTAGGAGTAGACGATCACGCCCTTGAGGGCACCCTCGGCCTCCAGCTCCAGCATGATCTTGGTGGCGATGGCGGCGGAGATCACGCCGCCCAGCTGGTCTGCGGCGCCGCGGCCGAAGATGAGGTGGTTCCACTCACTCTCGGGGGGCAGGTAGCCCAGCTCCTTGTTGAGGAATTCCTTGTTCACCTTGGCGGCGTCGATGACACCGTCGAAGCAGTCGATGCCACCGGTGTTCTGGAGCCACTGGGCCCGGAGGGGCTTCACGGTGTCCGTGTGGCCATCGATGTAGACCACCTTCTTCTGGTCCGCAGGGATGCCATCGTTGGGATCTTCCACCCGCCACACCAGGTTGCCGAAGTCGTCGAAGTAGGCGTCCTCATCCTTCCGCACGGCCTTGATCGCCACGATCTTCTTCCGGAGGTAGTCGATGCGGGGGAACTCGTGATTGGAGGTGCCGCAGGCAGGATCGCCGCCCTGGTCCACGGGCTTTTCGACGTAGTCGGCGGGGATCCGGATGGCCTCCTTCAGCATCTCTGCCGCCAGGGGCAGGTATTTGGCAGCCAGTTCGGCGATGCGGGTGTCGAGGTTGGACATGGGGGGGACTCCGGTGGGATGAAGGGAAGTGAAATCCGGCGAGAGCTGCCGGGATGGGGTTGGTGAGGTTCAGGCCTTGTTCTTCTTGCCGAGCAGCTTCATTTCCTTGAGGGGCAGGGTCGTGCGGCGGATGCCGTCGAGCTGGCAGAGGGCATTGGCCACGGCCCCGGCCGTGGGCACCAGGCCGATCTCGCCCACGCCCTTGGCGCCATAGGGTCCGACCGCGTCCGGCACCTCGATGCCGATGATCTCCATGGGCGGCATGTCCTTGGCCTTGATGAGGCCCAGGTCGGACATCTTGAGAGACACGGGCCGGCCGTCCTTGTAGGGGAACTCCTCGGACACGGCGTAGCCCAGGCCCATGTGCAGCGAGCCCTCGATCTGGCCTTCGTAGAGGGTGGGGTTCATGATCCGGCCCGCGTCGTGGGCAGCGGTGATGCGGGTGATCTTGCCTGTCTCGTCCAGCTCGACCAGCTGGGCCGCGTAGCCGAAGGAGTAGTGGGTGATCACGTCGTAGCCGGGCTTGGGGGGCTTGCCGGGGGGCACGGTCCAGTCGCAGACCCAGCTGCCCCGGTACTCCTTGCCGACCAGATCCTTTAGGGTCTTGCCCGAGGCCAGGTCCACCTTCAGGTCCTTGCAGGCGGCGATGACGGAGTTGGCCAGCAGCGAGGTGCCCCGCGACCCGGTGGTCATGCCGGACTCGGCCTCCTCATTGGTCTCCACGATGACCTCGATGAAGGCCGGATCGATGCCCGTCTCCTCTACCAGGGACTGGACGCCCATGGTGAAGTTGCCCTGGCCCATCTCGCACCAGCCATGGTGGAGCTCCACCCGGTTCTCGGCGCGGATGATGATCTTGGCGTGGCCGAAGTCCGCCAGCCCGCAGCCGATGCCGGTGTTCTTCATGCCGGCGGCAAGGCCCGCGTACTTGGCCGCGCGGAAGCGGTCCTTGAGGGCCTCCAGGCACTTGCGGACGCCCACGCCCGATGTCAGGGTCTGGCCCGTGGCGATGGTGCGGCCCTCGGTGAGGGCGTTGTCCCAGCGGAACTGCCAACGGTCGAAGCCGCCCTGCTTGCAGAGCTCGTCCAGGCAGGACTCGAAGGCGAAGTTGGACTGGTTGACCCCGAAGCCCCGGAAGGCTCCGCAGGGCGCGTTGTTGGTGACCACGGCGGTGCCATGCACCTTCACGTTCGGCACATAGTAGGCGGCGGCGGAGTGGGACACGGCCCGCTCGATGACGGCCAGGCCGACGCTGGAGTAGGCGCCGCTGTCCGAGTGCATGGTGACCACCATGCCGGTAAGGTTGCCGTCCTTGTCGCAGCCCACGGCGTAGTCCATGACGATGGGGTGCCGCTTGGTGTGCATGCGCAGGGAGTCCTGGCGGGTGAGGCGCAGCATGGCCGGACGGCCCGTGGACCAGGCCAGCATCGCCACGTGGCTCTGGGTGGTGATGTCCTCCTTGCCGCCGAAGCCACCGCCGTTCTGCACCTGCACCACGTTCACCAGCTCCTTGGGCAGGCCCAGGAGCAGCGCGACCTGGTGGCGGTCTTCGTAGACACCCTGGCTGCAGCTGTAGAGCTTCACGCCGGGCTGGCCGTCCTTCTGCCAGGGCAGGGCCAGGGTGGCCTCGGGCTCCAGGAAGGCGTGCTCGACGCGCTGGGTGGTGAAGCGGTTGCGGGTCACGAAGGCCGAGCCGGCCAGGGCCGTCTCCGCGTCGCCCACGGTCACCGAGGCCCGGTGCAGCACATTGCCCGGGAACATCGGATGCACCTGGTCGGCGCCGGGCTGCAGAGCCTCGAACACGTCCGTGACGGGAGCCAGCACTTCGTATTCCACTTTCACCTTGGCGGCGGCGGCCCGGGCGATGGCCTCGGTCTCGGCGGCCACGGTGGCGAGCACATCCCCCACGAAGCAGGTGATCTCACCCTCGGCCACCAGCACCGGCCAGTCCATGGTGATGGAGCCCATGTGGCGCTTGGCGGGGACGTCCTTGGCGGTGAGCACTTTCACGACGCCGGGCGTCGCCAGGGCTTCCGAGATGTCGATCTTCAGGACCCTGGCCCGCGGGTGATCAGAGAAGCGCAGGGCCGCCCAGAGCATGTCCGGCTCCTTCATGTCCCCCACGAAGACCCGCTGGCCCAGCACGGCCTCGCGGCCCGTGTACTTGGGGTGCCGGGTGCCGACCTTGCCGGTGCCGCCCGGATATACCACCGCCTTGCCCTCGCGCAGGGCCTCGGCGGCGCAGGCGATGGAGTCCACGACCTTCTTGTAGCCGGTGCAGCGGCAGATGTTCCCCGAGAGGCCCTCGGTGATCTCCTGGCGGCTGGGATCGGGGTTCTTCCGCACGATGGCGGCGGCCTTCATGACGATGCCGGGGGTGCAGAAGCCGCACTGGACGCCGCCCTTGACCACGAAGGCATCGGCGAAGGCGTCCTGCTCGGCCTGGCTGAGACCCTCCACGGTCGTGAGGCTCTTGCCCTCGAGCTCCTTCATCTTCATGCGGCAGCTGAGGCGCGGCTTGCCCTCCACGAGGATGGTGCAGCAGCCGCAGACGCCCTCGCCCGAGCAGCCGTCCTTGGGACTGAGGATGCCGGCCACTTCCCGCAGGTAGGTGAGCACCTCCAGGTCCGGATCGAGACTGTAGCTCACGGGCCGAGTGTTGAGCGTGAATTCCATGGCTCCCTCCCCTCTCTTGACCTGTTGGGTGTTCGCTGCGGTTCCCCAGGGATCGATCATTCCGCGCAGCGGGCTCTGGGGAGTTGTGCGTCAAGTTGCAGTTCAAGTTTAGGAATCTCGACAGACAGGTCAATAATTTTTTTCATTCGAAAAAAATTTTTTTATCTATCTTTCAAAACCCTTACTCATCCGATAAGTCCAACTGCATGAAAACCAAGGACAAAGCTAAGGAGGGGTGGTTTCCCCTCTGGGATGGGATGCCTGGGCGGGGGGTTCCGTTCAGCCGGCCACGATCCGGGTGCCCACCGTGGCCGGGTCCTCCGTGGCCAGGGCCTCGGCGGTGGTGATGAGCACCTCCTGGCCGCCCGCGGCGAGGTAGGCCAGGGCGCTCTCGATCTTGGGCCCCATGCTACCCGCCGGGAACTGGCCCTCGGCCTGGTGCTGCCGTGCCTCGGCGGCCGTGAGGCGGTCCACCCAGCGCTGGGTGGGCTTGCCGAAGTCCAGGGCCACCTTGGCGACGCCCGTGAGGATGATGAACAGGTCCGCGCCCAGCTCCGCCGCCAGCAGGGCGCTGAGCCGGTCCTTGTCG
>CAIMQW010000027.1 GCA_903843705.1 uncultured Holophagaceae bacterium
CGCCGCGCCGCCATGGCCGTGGACGAGCTGCTCGGCCAGCAGCAGGTGGTCATCAAGAGCCTGGAGACCCACTACAAGCGGGTCGAGGGCATCTCCGGCGCCACCATCCTCGGCGACGGCCGCGTGGCCCTCATCCTGGATGTGTCCGGCCTCATGCGGCTGGAATCGGGAGCGGCCACGGTGGAGGTATGAATCGCTCAGCGGACCCGCTGGAACGGGACCCGCTGGCCCTGGACCGGGTGCCGCTGTCGCCATCGACCTTTGAAGGCCTGCGCAACCTGCTGCACACCCACTCGGGTATCGCCCTCGCCCACCACAAGATCACCATGGTGCAGTCGCGCCTCGCCAAGCGCCTGCGGGTCCTGGGCCTCCAGTCCTACGAGCAGTACCTCGACCTCCTGCGCGATCCCAAGTCGGAGGAGTGGCCGGAGTTCGTCAACGCCCTCACTACCAATCTCACCAGTTTCTTCCGCGAGGGCCACCACTTCACCCGGCTAGTCGAGCTGATCAAGCCCGCCTACGCTGCCTCTCGGCGCATCCGCATCTGGAGCGCGGGCTGCTCCACCGGCGAGGAGCCCTACACGCTGGCCATGACGCTTACCAAGGCCTTCGGCAGCTCCGCCGCCATCCAGATTCTGGCCACGGACCTCGACACGGCCGTGCTGAACACTGCCTCCCGCGGCGTCTATCCGATGGCGCGAGTGGAGAGCCTCACGGACGAGTGGAAGCGCCTGGGATTCCTGCGCGGCAAGGGCGAGAACCAGGACCAGGTCCGCATCCGCCCCGAGCTGCGGAAGCTCATCACCTTCACGCAGATGAACCTGCTGGATGCCCAGTGGCCCCTGGAGGGCGGCCCCTTCCAGGCCATCTTCTGCCGCAACGTGATGATCTACTTCGACAAGCCCACCCAGCGCGACCTGCTGAGGCGCTACCACGGGCTCCTGGAGCCGGACGGCCTGCTCTTCGTGGGCCACTCCGAGTCCCTCCTGGACAACAGCCTCGGCTTCCAGTCCCTCGGGCAGACCATCTACCGGCGCAAAGGGGACCCGGCATGAGTCCCTCCATCCCCATGGTCCATGGACGGGCCTCGAAGTATTTGGACCGCCACTTCAACCGCCAGGCCATGAAGATCCTGCCGGGGGAGTTCTACGCCACGGACCAGGACGAAGTGATCGTAACCGTGCTGGGCAGCTGCGTGGCGGCCTGCTTGCTGGATCCCATCTCCATGGTGGGGGGCATGAACCACTTCATGCTGCCGTCCAAACAGGGCGAGGCGGATCCAGACCGGTTCTTCGCGGCCCGCTACGGGGCTGCGGCCATGGAATACCTGATCAACAACATGCTGCATCTGGGTGCCAAGCGGGACCGGTTGGTGGCCAAGGCCTTCGGCGGCGGCCGAGTGCTGCCGGGGATGACCACCGACATCGGCGGCCAGAACATCGACTTCGTGCGGCGGTTCCTGATGAACGAGGACATCCCCATCTGGACCGAGGACCTGGGGGGCATCCACCCCCGGAAGGTGTATTTCTTCCCCCACACGGGGCAGGTGCTGGTGAAGCGGATGGAGCGCACCCACAACGACACGGTCATCACCCGTGAGCTTAACTATCTGCAGGAATTCAACCGGTCGACGGCGGAAGGTGACGTGGAGTTGTTCTCATGAACACGGAAATGAAGCGGGTACTCATCGTCGATGACAGTGCGCTGGTGCGCCAGGTGCTGAAGAACATCCTCTCGCGACACCCGAACCTGGAGGTCGTGGGCGTCGCGAAGGACCCCTACGAAGCCCGGGAGCGCGTCCGGGACCTCAACCCGGATGTCCTCACCCTGGACGTCGAGATGCCCCGCATGGACGGCATCACCTTCCTGAGCAAGCTGATGAAGGCCCACCCCATGCCCGTTGTGATGCTCTCCAGCCTCACGGCCAAGGGCACCTCCACGGCGCTGGACGCTCTGGACCTGGGCGCCATCGATGTCATCGGCAAGCCGGCCCTGGACCAGGCCACCGGCCTGGAGGCCATGGGCACCGAGATCGCCGAGACTGTCTATGCCGCATCGCTGGCCCACGTGACCGGCCGGCGGGCCGCCGCCCATGACGCCAGCACGGCCCTGGCTCCCCTGGCCCAGCGCGCCCGGGCCGGGCGCGCCCTGATCGCCATCGGCTCCAGCACCGGCGGCACCGAAGCGCTGCGCCAGGTCTTCGAGGCCATCCCGGAGAACCTGCCGCCCATCGTCGTCGTGCAGCACATGCTGCCGGGCTTCACGGTGGCCTTCGCCGAGCGCCTGAACCGCAGCAGCCGGGCCCGGGTGAAGGTGGCCCAGGACGGCGAGACCCTGAAGCCTGGCACGATCTACCTTGCGCCCAACGACATCCACCTCTCCGTCGCCCGCGGTGGCGTCGGCATGGTGGCCGTCCTCCAGGGCCAGGAGCGGGTCTCCCGGCACCTGCCCTCTGTTGATGTGCTCTTCCACTCGGTCGCGGAGGCCTGCGGGCCCCACGCCATGGGAGTCATCCTCACCGGCATGGGCGAGGACGGGGCCCGGGGCCTGCTGCAGATGCGCCAGAAGGGCGCGCGCACCGTGGGCCAGGACGAAGCCACCTGCGTGGTCTACGGCATGCCGCGGGTGGCCTACCTGCGCGGGGCCGTGGAAGAGCAGGCGCCCCTGGACGCCATCCCCGGCCAGCTCGTCGCCTGGTGCGGGCGCGAAGCCTGAACCCCTGAATCCGCCTCCGGCTTCCGACCAGGACCCCCGCCATGCCCCTCCGCTCCCGCTCTGTGCTCAGTGCCTCGGGGGGCCGGACGTTCCTGGCCCTGTTCAGCGCCTGGACCCTGATCGCTGCGGGCATCCTGGGCCTGATCCTTTACTCCTCGGCCCGGGAAGACCGGGTCATCGCCCTCAACCGGGCCATGGACAGCTACCGCAAGGACCTGCTCTACCGCAGCTGGGCAGCCCAGCGGGGGGGGGTCTATGTCCCGGCAGACGCACGGACCCCGCCGAATCCCTACCTGCAGGATCACCACCAGCGCGATGTCACCACCACCACGGGGGTGAGGCTCACCCTGGTCAATCCCGCCTACCTCACGCGCATGGTCCACGAGATGGAGGACGAGAAGGCCGGCCACACGTCCCACATCACGAGCCTCAAGCCGATCCGCCCTGAGAACGCGGCGGACCCCTGGGAGCAGAAGGCGCTCCAGGCCTTCGAGCGCGGCGCCCGGGACTACTCCGAGGTGCTCCAGGAGAGCGGCCGACCCGTGCTCCGGTACATGGGCGCCTTCCTGGTGGAACCCAGCTGCCTGGGCTGCCACGCCCAGCAGGGCTACCGGGTGGGTGACGTGCGCGGCGGCATCAGCGTCACGGTGCCCGTGGGCCTGCCCACCGCCGCCGGTCTGACCCACAAGGGGGTCTCGATCCTGACGGTCCTGGCCTTCTGGATCATGGGCGGCCTGGGGATCTTCCTGTGGGTCCGGAGGCTGGCCAGCACGAGTCAGGAACAGAACAACCTGATCCAGGACCTCGAGCTGAGCTCACTCCGGTTCAGGCTCCTCTTCGAGTCCTCACCTGCCCCCATGCTGATCAACACGTCCGGGCGGTTGCTGCTGGCCAACACCGCCGCCGCAAGGCTGCTCGAGGTGGACCGGCCCGAGGACCTCCTCGGGCTGGAAGTCATGGAGATCATCAGTCCCGACCACCGGGCGGCCGTCGCGGAGCGCATCCAGGCCTCGGCCCGGGATGGTCTGCCCACGGCGCCCGTTCAGGAGGAATTCCTGACCCGGAGGGGCCGGGAGGTCTGGGTCGAGGTGCAGACGGTCCCCATCGAGCTGCCCGGAGGCCGCGCCACCCTGGTGTTCGCCCTTGACCTCAGCCAGCAGCGCCAGGACGAGGAGGAGCGCCGCAAGCTGGAAGCCGAGGTGCAGCACTCCCAGCGGCTGGACAGCCTCGGCAGCCTCGCCGGCGGCATCGCCCACGACATGAACAACGTGCTGGCCGCGGTCCTGGGCATGGCCACCCTGCTGCAGCTGAAGCACGAGGCCGACCCCTCTCTGCAGAAGTCGCTGCAGACCATCGAGCATGCCGCAACCCGGGGCCGGGACCTGGTGAAGGGCCTCACGGACTTCGCCCGGAAGGGGCTCCACGAGCCCGCCGTCATGGACCTCAATGCCCTGGTGCGCAGGGAATTGGATCTGCTCATCCGCACCAGTCGGCAGCGCTTCATCTTCGAGGTGCAGCTGGACAAGGACCTGCCCCCGATCATGGGCGAAGCCACCACCCTGGGCAGCGCCTTCATGAACCTCTGCGTCAACGCCTTCGATGCCATGCCCCGGGGCGGGACTCTCTGGATCCGGACCTTCCGCCAGGAGGGGCGCGTGATGCTTCAGATCCAGGACACCGGCGAGGGCATCCCCCAGGAGATCCTCTCCCGGGTCACCGAGCCCTTCTTCACCACCAAGGCCGCTGGCCGTGGTACCGGCCTGGGCCTCGCCATGGTCTACGGCACGGCCAAGGCCCATGGCGGCACCCTGGACATCCTGAGCGAGGTCGGCAAGGGCACCTGCATCACCCTCGGCTTTCCCTCCGTGGCCCCGGACTCCGCGGCGAAGGCCCTGGCCCTGTCGACCGAGCCTTCGCCCAAGCACTCTCTCCGCATCCTGCTGGTGGACGATGACGACCTGATCCGCAGCACCCTGCCCCCCATGCTGGAGCAGCTTGGCCACCTGGTGGACGTCGCCTCCAGCGGCCTGGAGGCCCTCCGCAGGCTCGGGGGTGGCCTGGAGGCTGACCTGGTG
Organism: uncultured Holophagaceae bacterium; assembly: GCA_903843705.1. GTDB lineage: Bacteria > Acidobacteriota > Holophagae > Holophagales > Holophagaceae > Geothrix. The sequence goes on from CAIMQW010000027.1 coordinate 4,791, forward strand.
ATCCTCGACCACCACATGCCGGGCCTCAGCGGCGCCGAGACCCTGCCCCGCATCCTGCAGCTGCGCCCCGAAGCGCGCATCATCCTGGCCACCGGCTTCCTGGACACGGACCTGAAGATCCTCCTGGCGGACTTCCCTGCGGTACTGACCCTGCCAAAGCCCTTCAGCGTCACGGAACTCGAGCGGGTCCTGAGGCTCGCCACCGGCCGGGAGTGACGTCCATTCACGATTGAAAGATGACAAACAACCACTCTCGCAGAGAAAGGACGAGGGGGGCGGAGGGGCGCCGAGGGCTGCGGGCTTGCCGCTTTTCTCTGCGAACCTCTGCCCTCTCCGCATCCTCTGCGAGAGTGGTTTCTCTTCCCCCACGAACTGGATGAATCCCTGGAGAGTTGGCATTCCCAGAATTCCTGGAATGACCATCCCTTATCGGGCTGCCTCAGGCCTCGCCGCCGGTCTTCTTCGCCCGGATGCGCTCGGCGGTGCCGGGGTAGAGGTCATCCAGGCAGTGGGGGCAGATGCCGTGGGTGAAGGTGGCCGCCGAGTGCTGGGAGATGTAGCCCTCCAGCTGCTGCCAGTAGCCCTCGTCGTTCCGGATTTTCTTGCACTGCGCACAGATCGGGAGCAGGCCGCTGAGGGTCCGGATCTCGTGGATCTTTTCCAGCAGCTCCGTGTTGAGGCGTTCCAACTCGGTGTTGGCGGCTTCCAGCTTCTTGCGGTTCTGACGGATCTTCTTGTTGTAGGCAATGAGGGTCAGGACGATCGTGGCCAAGAACCCGAGGCTGATCATGAGCAGGAGGGCCGTGGACCTCCCCTTCTCCAGCTTAAGGGAAGAAATCACCCGCTCCTTCTTCAGGGACTCGATCTCGTTGTCCTTCTTCAGCGTGATGATGTTGGTGTTGAGGTCGGCGATCCGGTTGCTCTCCTGCAAGGTGTAGATCGTGTCCTTGGTCGCCACGTAGAGCTTGTAGTAGCGGTAGGACTCCGCCACTTGGTTACCCTTTTCGAAGGCCTCGGAGATGAGCTTGTAGCTCACTGCGAGCTCGTTCCGCGCATTGATCTTGGTGGCCAGAGCCGCGGCCTCCTTGGCGCGGGCAACTGCCCGGCCCGCATCGCCGGAGAGCATGTGCAGGCGCGCCAGGGCGTTCAGGACCTGGACGCGGCCATGCTTCTGGTCCTGCATGTCGTACTCACCTAGCGCGGCTTGGAGGAAGTGACGGGCCTTGTCGAACTGCCGCAGCTCCGTGTAGGTCATGCCCAGGTTCAGGTCCGCGTAGGCGAGGAAGGCCTTGTTCGGATTCTGTCCGATGAGCGCCAGGGCCTCCTCGTGCTGCTTCAACGCGGCGTCGAGCCGGCCCAGCCGGAACTCGGAGTAGCCGAGGTTGAGCTTGGTCTGGATGAGCCGCAGGGGATTCGGCTTCTGGGCCAGGCGCTGCATGATCTGCTGGTAGTAGTAGATCGCCTTTTCGTACTGCTCCATCTGGTGGTAGAGGACCCCGATGTTGTTCAGGGATATGATCGAGGCCGTCTCCAGGGACATCTCCTCCCGGATCCGCAGGGACTCCAGGTGCTCCTCGAGCGCCTGGCTGTAGAGGCCCATGAAGGTGTAGGTGATCCCGAGGGTGCTGCGGGCTCTGGCGATCCGGTCCTTGTTGTTGATCCGGATGCTCAGCACCAGGGATTCCTTGCCAAACTGGACCGCCTTGGCAAAGTCACCGGTCTGCGAACAGCAGAAGGCCGTCATCGAAAGGAAGGCCGCCTCCTTCTCCAGGTCCCCCTCCTTGCGGGCGAGGGCGAGGCCCTCCGCCGCCAGGGCCAGCGCCTCCTGGGGCGCCTGGCTCTCGAGCCGGTTCACCAGGTCCGCCAGCGCCCCGAGCCGCGCCCGGCCCTGCAGACTCGGCAGCGCGGCCTTCATGGACTCCACTGAGGGCTCCTGGGCCATGACCGGGCCAAGCCCCAGGCAGAGCAGCCACAGCACCACGCCCAGCAGCCTGCCAAAGACAGGAGGCATCCAGCCCTGGCGGGAGGAGGTGCGGCGTCGATTCATCAATACCTGAGGTCAGTGGCCGGTTGGAGGCCAGTTATCTGATCGGATAGGTGGCTCCGAAACTCAACCTTTGGTGTGGGGTGTGGGGGGCGGCGCCCGACACTGGCCCCTGGGCATCCTCTCGGTATCGGCTGCACCGATACGCGAGACAGACTGAAAGATCGTGTTGGCTCTCTTTCCATCCCCTTCATCCCCTGCATCCCTGTTTTTCAAGAAAAGAAGAAAGGAACAGGGATGAAAGGGATGAAGGGGATACAAGGAAAAGCCGGTGTGGGGCCCTGTTCCCAGGCCGCTGGCCTCCGTGCCTCTCCGCCTTCTCGTCCTTTCTCGGCGAGCGTGGTTGTCCTTTCCAGGCAAAGCAGGGACTGGCTAAAGACAGGGGGGACTTAGAGTGCCTAACAAAACCCCACGGGGCCGCGCAGGGTTTTGTTAGGCACTCTTAGGGCTTCGACGGTGCCTTCCGCTCGGCTTCCACGGCCTGGCGGGCCTTGTCGCGCTCGGCTTCGCTGGGGGTGCCCCACAGGACGCGGCTGGGTTTCTGCTTGAGCAGCTGGAGCAGCTCTTCCACGGAGGCCAGCGAGCGGCGCAGGCTGTGCAGGGTCTGCTCCAGCTCCGGCTGGTCCTCGGCGGCGAAGCGGCCCATGAAGGTCTCGGCCTGCTTGAGGGTGGCCGCCAGGCTCACCAGGATCTGGTCCAGCTCGGGACCGCGCTTGTCGAGCAGCGCACGCACCGTGGTCAGGCTCTGCTCCAGGGTGGCGAGGGCCTTGTCCGCCTCGCCCATGCTGCGGTCCGCATGGCCCACGAGGCCGCGGCTGTCCTTGGCCAGGGCCTGGAAGTCCCGCAGCGTGGTGTCCAGGGACAGCAGGGCCTGACGCACCGGTGGATGATCCAGCAGGTCGCCCAGGCCCTTCTGCTCCACCCGGGCACGCAGACCATCCACGCCCGCCGTGAGGCTCGCCATCAGGTGGTCGGCCCGCTCCATCACCCCGGCGATGGAGACACCGGCATCCCCGGGGAGTTCCTCACCCGGGGCCAGGAGCACCTGCCGCTGCGCCAGGGGGGGCAGGTGCAGGTCCAGCATCACGCTGCCCACGCCCTTGGGGGCCAGGCTGGCCCGGGTGCCGCGCCAGAGCTGGATGCCCTCGCGCACGTTGATGTGGGCCACGAACAGGTAGTCCTTCCCCTCCTGGCGCATGTCCACCCGCTCTACCGCGCCGATGCGGTAGCCCTTCAGCTGCACGTCCGCCCCAGGCGCCAAACCCTCCATCTGCTCCAGGCGCACCTGCAGCGGGTAGGTGCGCTCGGTGACGGCGCCGGCGTTCTTGTAGGCCACCAGTCCAGCCAGCAGGGCGATGGCCAGGAGCACGAAGAGGCCCAGGCGGGCATCCTGTTTTTCGAAGTTCATGGCACCTCCAGCAGAACCGGCGGGGACGGCATGGCGAAGCAGCACCAGGGGTCGCCCGCAAAGGGGTCCGGCTCTTCCTGCGCGAGGACGAGGGTCTTGCCCGAGTCCAGCTCCCAGCCCCGGATCACCTGCAGGGCCGTGGCCCGGTCCCCGGAGTCCAGCCCCTCGAGGGGATCGTCCAGCAGGATCAGCTCGGGATCGAGGGCCAGCACCCGGGCGAGGTTGCCGTGCTTGCGGGCCGAGGCGCTCAGGGCATGGGGCCTAAGGCCCGCCACCGAGAGCAGCCCCAGGCGGTCCAGGGCCGCCCCCACCCGGGCCTTGACCTCCGCGACCGACAGGCCCCGGAAGCGCAGGGGCAGGGCGATGTTCTCGCCCAGGCTCAGGTTCGAGAGCAGGCCGCCGCGGGCGAAGGCGAGGCCCACCTCCACGGCTCCGACCAGGGCCAGGGCACCGTCCCCGGGCCAGAGGAGGCGACCACCCACGGCCACCCGCCCCCGCAGGGGCTGTTCGGTGCCGGCGATCACCTTCAGCAGCCAGCTCTTGCCGCTCCCGCTGCAGCCTGTGATCAGCTGCCGACCGCCGCGGGGCACGACCAGCTCCAGGTCCTGGAACTGGAGGCGGCCGTCCGGGGCGGCGAGGGCGAGGTCATGCAGCTCGATCATTGGCGGACTCAGAAATAGAACAGGGCTGCGATGAGCCCGTCCAGCAGGAAGACCGCCACCAGCGCCGTGACAACGGTCCGGGTGACGGCCTGGGGGATCTCAGTCTGGCTGCGGCGGATGCCCAGGCCGAAGTGGCAGGCATGGAACGTGATGGCGCCCGAGAAGAGGACCACCTTGAGCAGCGTGGCCGCGAAGTCGCGGTTGGACAGCGTCTGGCGAACCGAGTCCATGTAGAACCCGAAGGTCACGCCGTACTTCAGCTTCGCCACCAGGAAGCCCCCGGCCAGGGCCGCCCCGTCGAAGAACACCACCAGCGCGAACACCGAGACCAGCACCCCCACCCAGCGGGGCAGCAGCAGGTACTGGTAGGGATTCACGCCATGGGCGGCGAGGGCGTCCACCTCGCCATTCAGCTGCATGGCGCCCAGCTCCGCGGCGATGGCCGTGGCGCTGCGGCCGATGACCAGGATGGCCGTGAGCAGCGGGCCCAGCTCCCGCAGGATGATGAGCACCATCAGGACCCCGATGTAGTTCTCCGCCCCCAGGCCCGACAGCTGGCTGAAGGCCTGGATGAGCGTCACCGCCCCCAGCAGCAGCGCCGTCCCACTCACCAGCGTCAGGGCCTGCAGGCCCGTGAAGCGGATCTGCAGGCGGACCTGGGCCCCCACGATCGGCAGCTGGCCCAGCCGCAGCAGCAGCCCGTGCCGCAGCGTCCGCAGGACCAAGTGCACCTGGTCGCCCAGGAACTCGAGGAAGCCGCGGACCGGCGCGCCGAGCCGAGCGAGGAAGGTCATTTTTCTCCCAAGGGATGGCCCAGCCTACCAGGGATGTCCGACCTAGCGGCCCAGGACAAACCCGTCCGCGTAGTCGATGACCGTCACCACCCGGTAGTCCCGGTGCGGCGCGCAGCCGGCTCCGGCCACGTGCAGCTCCGGATTGAACAGGTTGTGGCGGTGCCCCCGGTCCGGCACGCCGTCATCCACCAGCAGCTGAATGACGACCTGCCGGGGGTCCACTTCCAGCGTGCCAATGTTCTCGGCCACGGTGCCCTGCCAGGTACCCAGGCGGTTGAGCCGCGCCGACAGGCGGCTGCCGTCGGCGCCCACGTGCTCGAGGGAGCCCCGGGGGCCGATATCCTGGGCATGCAGCCGGGCGGCCTGGGCCAGACCCTCGTTGAACCGCAGGGGTCCCACCGGGGTCACGGTCTCCAGGAAGGCGATGGCCTCGTCCAGGGCGGCCACCCCTTCCTCCGTGCGCAGCGGCACCCGGTCCGGCCGCTTCCAGAGGGTGCCCTCGAACCAGGTCCGCATCTCCCGCAGGTGCCGGGCGTAGGCCTTGGGCCGCACCCGCAGCTCGCTCATCTCCTGCACCACCGCCCGCTCAAAGGCCGTGGCCTTGGCCGGCGCCGGTGTCGGTGCCAGTGCCGGTGCCTGCGCCAGCAGCTGCAGCGCAACCAGGAACAGCAGGGCGAGCCTCATGGGAACCTCGGATGGGTTCCGAAGTATAGACGTGGTAACGAAATTTCAAGAAAAAACAAAGATCCGAGATAAGGCCGTGGCGGTAAAAATATGAAACCAAATCGTTCAATAAATTGCCTTTTTACAGCTGATACCTAAGCAATCAAGCATATTGTGGCGATTTCATACCGGCCCATCCTGCATATAAAGACCGGGAGGTCATATGCAGCTGTGTCGCGTCTTCGCCCCTTTGATGGCGACGAGCCTGATGTTCCTGGCTGGCTGCGGAGGGGGCGGGGGCGGTTCCACACCCACGCCTCCAGCTGTGCAGCCCCCCACCGGCCTGACCTACACCGTGGCGGCCCCGACCTACACCAAGGGCACGGCCATCACCGCCAACACGCCCACCAGCGGCGGCGGTGCCGTGGTCTCCTACAGCGTCAGCCCTACCCTCCCGGCGGGCCTGGCCCTCAGCACCACCACAGGCAGCATCACCGGAACCCCGACCGAGGTGGCCGCCTCGACCGCTTATGTGGTGACGGCGACCAACACGGGAGGCAGTGCCCCCGCCACGCTGACGCTCACGGTCAAGGATGTGGCTCCCACCAACCTCACCTACACCGACTCTGCACCGACCTACCTCCAGGGCAGCACCATCACCGCCAACACGCCCACCAACGGCGGCGGTGCCGTGGTCTCCTACAGCGTCAGCCCCACCCTCCCGGCGGGCCTGGTCCTAGGCGCCACCACCGGCAGCATCACCGGAACTCCGACCACGGTCACGGCCTCGGCCAGCTACGTGGTCACCGCCACCAACAGCGGCGGTGACGCCACGGCCACGGTGACGATCAGGGTCAATGCGGCCCCGAGCATCACCACCCAGCCCACCAGCCAGACTAAGGTGGCGGGCCAGAGTGCGACCTTCACGGTGGTGGCGAGCGGAACCCCGACGCCCACCTACCAGTGGCAGCGCTCCAACAATACCGGCACCACCTGGGCCAATGTCTCCGCCGGGACGGGCGGAGCTACGGCGAGCTACAGCACCGCTGCGACCACCACTGCGGATAGTGGCGCGCAGTTCAGGGCCGTGGCTACGAACAGTGCCGGGTCGGCGAACAGCAACGCGGCCACGCTCACCGTGACAGCCGCCCCGGCCCTCGCGGTCGCTCTGCCTGCGCAGCAGCTGCTGCAGGTGACCCAGGACGGCACGCTGACCCCGACCGTCTCCGGCGGAGTCCCCCCCTACACCTATGCCTGGACCAAGGATGGAGCCGTCCTCTCCGGAGTCACGGCGAGCCACAGCCTCCCCTCCCTGCGCCTCTCCGACCAGGGCGTCTACCGCGTGGCTGTCACAGATGCTCTGGGCGCCTCAACTGCGGCGGATTCCAAGCTGTTCGTGGCAACCACGGGGAACCTGCCGGCCGGTTTGAATCCGGTCAGCCTGGCGGTATCGGGCGACGACATCTACCTCACCTCGCCGGGGCAGAACCTCGTGGTGAAGTTGAGGGCCAGTGCTGCGGCCCCGCAAATAATTGAAGTGCCCGGCGGCCCCACGGGCCTGGCCGTGGATGCCGCCGGAAACCCCTGGGTAACCCTGAAGACCTCCGGGCAGATCGCCCGCATCAACAAGACCACCGCAGTCGTGACGACCTTCGAGGTGGGTAGCCAACCCCACGGAATCGCCTTGGGCCTCAGCGGCGAGCTCTGGTTCACATTGCAGGGGACCAGCCAGATCGGCATGCTGGCCAGCAGCGGCGGCACCCCCACCCTCTACAACCTGTGCGCCAAGGCAGGACCCGCAGGGATCCACGTGGCCGCGGATGGCACGGTGTGGTTCACGGAGCGGGAGGTCGGCAAGGTGGGGCGGCTCGCCCCTGGCGCCGCCCAGGTGGAAGAATGGGCCTGCACCAACGACCAGGCCCGTCCGGACCAGATCCTGGCGACCACGGATGGTCAGGTGTATTACACGGATTCCGCCGCGGCGGCAGCGGTGATGTTCCCAGCAGCCACCCAGTCAGCAGGCCGCGCCCTGACCCACGCCTTCGCCTTCGGGCTGGCCCCCCAGGGCGGGCCGGCGGGCCTTGCCCAGGATGCCGATGGGTATGTGTGGCTCACCCAGCAGAAGGTGGGCAAGGTGACGCGTCTGGCCCGAGATGGGAGCACCTATTCCTACTCGCTGCCCTCCAGTCAGAGCCAGCCAACGGGAATCGCCGTCGTCAGCCAGCCCAGCAGTACCTTGCGAGACCTCAGTTCCCGGGAAGCGGGCACCTCGACGCCCGCCAGCGGTGTGGTGGTCTATGCAGCCCTGACCGGCTCGAACCAGGTTGCGCAGATCCCAGCCGCGCCCCAGACGCTCACCGTGGCCATCAATGCCACTGAACCCAAGCGGATGCTGAAGGCCGGCCTCCAGACCTTCACTGCCACCGTGACCGGAGCGACGAATACCGCCGTGACCTGGGAGCTGGTGGAGGGAACCAGCGCAGGGACCATCACCCAGGGCGGCGTCTTTACGGCCTCGACAACCCCGGGCACCTATCACGTCATCGCCCGCAGCGTGGAGGATCCCTCCAAGTTCGGCCGCCTGGAGCTCGTCATCTATCCCTGGACCACCTGGCCCCAGGGCCAGATCGGCGCCCTGGCGGGCAACCTGAATGGCATCGGCAATGTGGATGGCCTGGGCCAAGCTGCGCGCTTCAACCGCCCCACCGGCGTCGCCGTGGACGCGGCGGGCAACACCTATGTGGTCGACAGCGATAACCTCATCATTCGCAAGATCACCCCGGCGGGACTGACCTCCACCTTCGCGGGCTCCCCCGGCCAATCGGGGTTCCTGGATGGCCTGGGCCAAGCAGCCCGGTTCAGCGCCCCCGGCGGCATCGCCATCGATGTGGCGGGCAACCTCTACGTGACGGACCGCTCCACCCTGCGCAAGATCTCGCCCGCAGGGGCGGTGACCACCCTGGCCGGTACCACGGACTTCGGTTCCACCGATGGCCTGGGCAGCGTCGCCCGATTCCGGCAGCTCTCCAGCGTAGCGGTAGATGCGGCGGGCAACGTCTATGTGACCGATTGGGTCTTTCACACCGTTCGCAAGATCACCGCTGCCGGCCTGGTGACCACCCTGGCGGGCCTGGCCGAGCAGCCGGGCTCTGCAGATGGAACGGGCAGTGCCGCTCGGTTCAGCTGGCCTCAGGGCATTGGGGTGGATGCCGAGGGTAATGTCTATGTCGCGGATGCGGGGAATTTCACCGTCCGCAAGATCACGCCGGCCGGCCTGGTGACCACTCTGGCGGGGATGGCTGGGAGTTCAGGTTCCACCGAAGGTTTGGGCGATGTCGCTCGGTTCAGTAACCTCGCTGGCTTGGCCCTGGACGCTGTCGGCACGATCTATGTGTCGGCTGGCGGTATCCGTAAGATCACCCCCGCCGGCCTCGTGAGCACCTTGGCGGGCGGAACCGGGGGGTCCGCCGACGGCCAAGGCAGCGCCGCTGCCTTCAACGGGTCCCAAGGCCTGGCCGTCGATACGGCGGGCAATGTCTATGTAGCTGACAACCTCAACTACACCATCCGCAAGATCACACCCACCGGCCTCGTCAGCACCCTCGCCGGGCGAGCCGGTAAATCCGGTTCCACCGATGGCCTGGGCAGTGCCGCGGCCTTCTACTCACCCCTGGGCGTGGCCGTGGACGCGGCGGGCAACACCTATGTCGCGGATACTGGCAGCTCGGCCATCCGGAAGATCACTCCCGGTGGCCTGGTGAGCACCCTGGCGGGCGGCTCCAGTGCCTCCTTCGACCAGCCCCAGGGCCTGGCCCTGGATGGCGCAGGCAACGTCTATGTGGCAGACACCCGCAACCACACCATCCGCAAGATCACTCCCGCCGGCCAGGTGAGCACGCTGGCGGGCTCGGCGGGGCTGAAGGGCTCCGCCGATGGCCAGGGGAGCACCGCGCGCTTCAATGCCCCTGCGGCGGTCGCCGTGGATGCGGACGGCAACGTCTATGTGGCCGATGATCAGAACGCCACCATCCGCAAGATCACCTCCTCGGGTCTGGTGAGCACCCTGGCGGGTTCCGTTGGCTTGTATGGGTCCACGGACGGTCAGGGCAGCACCGCCCGGTTCGGCCGTCCCAATGGGGTGGCCGTGGATGCCACGGGCCAGGTCTATGTCTCCGATTACTGGACCGCCGCCATTCGCAAGATCACGCCCGGGGGCCTGGTCAGCACCTTGGCTGGTGATCCCTGGCAGGGTGGCTCCGCCGACGGCCTGGGCAGCGCAGCCGGGTTCAACCATGCCACGGGCCTCGCCGTGGATGGGAGCGGCAACCTCTATGTGGCGGATCGGGATAACAACGCCATTCGCATGCTCACCCCCGCCGGGTTTGTCGGCACCCTCCTCGGCGATGCCAACAGTGGCATCAACCGGTCCGGTTCCGTCCGGGACGGCGTGGACCTGCCCCTGCCCACAGCCTATGGCGCCCTGGCCGCCCCCACGGCCGTGGCCGTCGGAGCCGATGGCACCCTCTACATCACCACCTCCAATGGCGTCATGACCACGGGCGCTGTCACCACCTTGGTCGCCCCTTCCAGCCTGACCTATACCCCCAGCACCCTCAGCTACACCAAGAGCGTCGCCATCACCGCCCTGACCCCGACCCACGCAGGCGGCGCAGTGGAGCTCTACAGCGTCACCCCGGCCCTGCCCACGGGCCTGCTCCTGAATGCCAGCACCGGCGTCATCAGCGGAACGCCCACGGCCATCACGGCCGTCGGTGACTACACCATCACGGCCGCGAACCTGGCGGGCAGCACCACGGCTACCTTGACCATCACCGTCAACGAGGCGGCGCCCGCAGGCCTCACCTACACCCTCAATACTGCGGTCTATACCAAGGATGTGGCCATCACTGCCAACACACCCAGTAGCACCGGCGGCGCGGTGGTCTCCTATGCCGTCAGCCCCACCCTCCCGGCGGGCCTGCTGCTCAGCGCCACCACTGGCATCATCAGCGGTACACCAACCGTGGTAGCGGCTTCGGCCAGCTATGTGGTCACCGCCACCAACACAGGTGGCAGCGTTCCCGTGACGTTGAGCATCACCATCGTGGTTGCTCCCACCGCGAGCAACTTCACCACGAGTACAGCCACGCCTGCCTATGGCACCACGTTCACCCTGACGCCCACCTACACGGGCGGCACCGGCAGCATTGATCCCACCGTCACCTGCCCGGCCTCGGGTTCGCCTTCGGCCGCCATCACCGCCAACTGGTTCGGGACAAGGGTCTACACGCTGATGGTCACCAATGCGGCCGGGGCGTCTGATTCCAGCCAGACCGTGTCCGTGACCCCGCATGTCGGAAGCGTGGGTGCCATCAGCCCGGCCACTCCCACCCTGAATGTCGGGGCCAGCCAGGCCTTTACCAGCACGGTGGCCGGCGGACTCACGAATACCGTCACCTGGAGCAGCACCGGAACGGGAACATGGTCGGCAAACACCTGGACCGCCCCGAATACCCCGGGTTCCTACACCATCACCGCCACTTCCACGGAGGATGGCACCACCCATGTGACAACCACGGCCACTGTCGTGGCTGTCATCTCGGGCACGCTCTCTGCCCCCGTAGACTCCATCCTGATCATCCTTTCCTCGAAGGGGGGTTCCTCAGAGGCGTCCCTCGCCTCACCGCCATATGCCGTGCCGGCCACCCTGCCACCTCTCGGTGCCGGCATCACCGTCAACCTCATCCAGATCGATAGCAGCGGCGTGCAGGTGGGCAGCACCATTGCCACCGCCACCACGGATATCAACGGGAACTACAGCCTGTCTGCTCCTGCGAACTTCGTGTTCGGCCCCAGCTATGTGGTCCGGGCCGTGGAACCCACCACTGGCGTGACCATCTCGAACTTCGTCACCGGCGCCACCGCCAACATCGATCCCTACACCCAGGCTTCGGTGGCCCTCATCACCGCCTCACTAACAACGGGGGGAGCCAGCATCTCCACCCTCAGCTCCGCCAATGTCCTGGCCATCCAGGGGACCGTCTACAGCAACATGGGCAACGTCCCCACCTCAGCCACCACCACCTCAGCCATGCTGGCGGCCCTCAATACCGCCATGACCCAGGATGAGGAAACAAAGAACACCCTCGCCAACCTGGCGGCCCCCTTCGGCATCACCGGCACCGTGAAGAACCTGGCAGGGGAGCCCTTGGCGGGCATCGGCATCGGGGCCTGCAGCTTCGGCGGCCTCACCCTCATGGGCGTGACCCAAACGGCCGAGGATGGCACCTACACGGTCCACGTGCCCGCCGGGGACTATGTCATCGGCGCCATGAACATGACCACCACCAGCTTCGCGGCCAGCGGTTGGTGGACCAGCACTGGTCCCGTCTCCAGCCAGTTCAAGGCCGGGAAAGTGACCGTGAGCGATGCCCTGGTCACCAAGGACTTCACCTTGATCGCGGGCGGACGACTATCCGCAACCCTCACGGGGATGGCCAATCCAACCGATGTGCCCCTCCCGGGCATGCAGGTCGCCCTTTGTGACTTCGCCTCAGGTCAGACCCTGACCTCTGCCAGCACCGGCCCCAACGGCAGCTTCACCTTCAACGTCGCCCCCGGGACCTACTATGTGAGCGTCCGCAACAAGACCCGCTACGTAGCCTATGGCTCTGCCAACTACATGGATACACCCCCAGCAGGCAGCGGCGGCGGCAAGAACCTGACCCAAGCCGCTAAGATCACGGTGGCGGCAGGGGTCACCCAGGCGGGCAACATGAGGCTGTGGCCGGGTCACCTCATCTCCGGCACGGTATTGACGAACGCTGGTGGATCACCCGTGGTCGGCATGCCTGTTCGCTTCCAGGACGCGAGCGGAGGGGCAACCGGAGGCAATGGCGCCGGGGCCGAGAGCACCCGAACCGATGTGGATGGCCAGTACCGGTTGTGGCTCCAACCTGGCAACTACAACGCCCTCTGCCGCGGCCAGATGGCGGTCAACCTGAATGCCAGTGCATCTGACGTGATTCAGGATTTCAAGGCCCAGGTGGGCAAGATCACCATGAAGCTGGTGGACTCCAGCAACCATCCCATCAGCCAGGCCCGGGGCGATCTCTACAAGAGCTCCGATACGAGTGGACTCAGCCAGGAGATCTCCAACTCCGAAGGCACGCTTGAGCTGTACACCATCACACCCACCCAGAATGTGAAGCTGGGGTTCTCGATCTATTCCAACGAGTTCTATGGCTCTTCGGTCTACAACGGAACCCAGACCGGCGGATCTGTGGCCATCAGCAGCGCCACGAATATTCCGTCGCCGGATCCCGCGGCCGCCAGCACCGACCTGGGAACCATCACCCTCCCCGATGGGGCGATCCTTACCGGGTTCGTCACCGATACAAGCACGCCTCCCGTGGGACGTCCCAACATCATTGTTCAGGTCCGAATGGGTGGCACGAGTGGCACCAACAAGATGGTCAATATCCGAACCAAATACGATGGCTCCTTCACGGTCGCCCTGCCCGCCGGAATCACCCTCACCCAGGTCGCGGCCATCCCCGCGCCACAGGGGTCCTCTCCTTTGGCAACGCAAAATTCTGTCGTCATGGGTGCCGCCGGCACCACCAAGACCCTCGTGTTGGTCTACTGACCCGCACCCCTTGACCCGCTGAGCCCCGGTCCCTCCTTGGAGGTGCCGGGGCTCTTTTAGGTTCAGGAAGCGCGGTTCAGGATCCTGCTCTCCGTATCCTTGATCGTTCAGCCCACCGGCCCATCGATCTCGGCGTAGAGGGGGTGGGTGAGGTAGCGCTCGCCGGTGTCGCAGAGGACGGCCACGATGGTCTTGCCGGGGCCCAGTTCCTTGGCCAGCTCCAGGGCAGCGAAGACGATGGCGCCGGTGCTGATGCCGGAGAGCAGGCCCTCTTCCCGGGCCAGGCGGCGGGCGGTGGCAATGGCGTCGTCGTAGTCCACGGGGCGGATGCGCTGGAAGGCCTCGCGGTTCAGGATGCCCGGCACGAAGTTGGGGCCGAGGCCCTGGATCTTATGGGGACCAGCCTTGCCGGCGCTCAGCAGGGGCGAGGCCTCTGGCTCCACGGCCACCACCAGGGTGCCGGGCTTGCGCTCGGCCAGCACCTCGCCCACGCCCGTCACGGTGCCACCGGTGCCCACGCCCGCAACGAAGGCGTCTAGCTCCGGCACCTGCTCCAGGATCTCGAGGGCCGTGGTGCGGCGGTGCACGGCGGGGTTCGCGGGATTGTCGAACTGGCGCACCAGGAAGAAGCGGGGGTCGGCATCCGCCAGCTCCTGGGCCTTGTCCACGGCGGCCTTCATGCCCCCGGAACCCGGCGTCAGCACCAGCTCTGCGCCGTAGGCCTTGAGCAGCGAACGGCGCTCCTGGGTCATGGTGTCGGGCATGACCAGGGTGATCTTGTAGCCCTTGGCGGCGGCCACGAAGGCCAGGCCGATGCCCGTGTTGCCGCTGGTGGCTTCCAGCAGGATCGAGCCGGGCTTCAGGGTGCCCCGGGCCTCCGCGTCCTGGATCATGCTCAGCGCGATACGGTCCTTGACGCTGCCGCCGGGGTTGGCGCTCTCCAGCTTCACGTAGATTCGGGCCGAGCCCTCGGGGACAATGCGGCTCAGGCGCACGACGGGCGTGTAGCCCACGAGGTCATAGGCATGCTCGACGCGGTTGGGACGAAGGGTGGCGGTCTGGGACTGGCTCATGGGTGGGATCTCCTGGGGTCGGGGCTGGCCCTGGACTCGAAGTATGGAAAGAAAAGTTAATTTGTCAAGTTTGTTAATTGATTTTGTTGCATACTTGGTTATCATGAACGCGGAGGTCCAGTCATGAAGGGTTCAGCCAAGGGGCGCTACGGTCTGCAGTTCATGGTGGAGCTGGCCCTCCAGGCGGGCCGCGGGCCGGTGCTGGTCACCACCGTGGCCGAGCGCCAGGACCTGCCCCCCAAGTTCATCCGGGTGCTGCTCGGCAGCCTCAAGAGTGCCGGGCTGGTCAAGGTCCAGCGCGGTCCCAGCGGCGGCTGCGAGCTGGCGCGGCACCCGAGCACCATCAGCGCCCTCCAGGTGCTGGAGGCCCTGGAAGGCCGCCTGGGCGCCGGCGAGCCGGAGCCCGGCAGCACCCCCGGTGCGCGCGCCGTCCGCGAGCTCTGGAACCGCAGCACTGGCGCCGCGAGGACCGTACTGGCGCACACCACCCTCGCGGACCTCGCCGCCCGCCAACAGGACCTCGAAGTGGACACCCAGGGGTATTCGATCTAGGCCGACGGGTGGGTCGCCTCTCCCCTCGAAATTTTGTCTCGAGTGCAGCATTTTGATCCGTAAAAAGAAGCGTAAACTATCCATCTAACCTTGCTAATTGCCACCGGGATCCCTGCGCGGCCATAAGCCCCCCCGGGTCGCCCTCTGGCTTGCCGTCCTCGTACCAGCCGAGACGATCCCATGAGACCCCACAGACCCTGGTTGCCCCTCCTGGCGCTGCTGACGGGACTGGCGTTCACCTTCGGGTTCTGGTGGCAGTCGCGCGCCCTCCACCAGCGCACGCTGAGCTCCGCGCTGGAGCGGCACAGCCAGGAGGCCCGGTCCCGTATCGAGACCCGGCTGCGGAGCTACGAGCGCTCCCTGCTGGCCACGCGCAGCCATTTCCAGGCGAGCCCGGCGGTCACGCGCCAGTCCTTCGCCACCTTCGTGGCCGGCCTCGACCTGGAGCCGGGCATGCAGGCCATCGGCTTCGCCACGCTCGTGCCAACCGGTGAGAAGGACCGGCACCACCGGGAGCTCCGGGCCCAGGGCTTTCCCGACTACCAGATCCGGCCCCCGGGGGAGCGGGAGGTCTATTGCCCGGTGATCTACCTCGAGCCCTTCCGGGACCGCAACCTCCGGGCCCTGGGCTTCGACATGCTGTCCGAAGCCGTCCGCCGGGAGGCCGCCTTCCGGTCCCGGGACTCGGGCCAGCTAGGCATGTCCGGAAAAGTCCAGCTGGTCCAGGACACCGGAACACACCCTGGCTTCCTGCTCTACGTGCCGGTCTACCGGAACGGGGCGCCAACGGCCTCCCCGGAGGACCGGCGGCGGAACCTGATGGGCTGGCTCTACACCGCCTTCAGGGTGGACAACCTGATGGGCGGCGTGCTCGGGGAAGCGGATTCGCAGCTGATCGACTTTGAGCTGTTCGACGGCCCCCCGCGACCCGAGTCCCTGCTCTTCGACCGGGACACCAGGCTGCGCTCCCTCCCCGCCTCGCCCACCCAGGGCTTGAGCACACCTCTGTTGTTCGGGGGTCATGCCTGGACCCTGGTGACCCACGCCCTGCCGGGCCTCCTGACCGGCCACCCGGACAACGCCAGGACCATCCTCCTCCTCGGCAGTCTGGTCAGTCTCCTGCTCGGCATGCTCCTCCACCTGGACGCCCGGCAATTCAAGAAAATCCGCAGGCTCAACGAGTCTCTGGAAGATCGGGTCCAGGCGCGGACCAAGGAGGTGGCGGCAAGCGAGGAACGTTTCAACACGGCCTTCCAGTTCACCCCCATGGCCCTGGGGATCACCACCATGGCCGAGGGGCGCTTGGTGGTGGTCAACAAGGCCTTCGAGTCCATCTACGGCTACACCGCCGAGGAAATGGCTGGGCGCATCGCCAGCGAGGTTGGTATCTGGGCGGACCCTGCTGACCGCGAAAAAGTGATAGCCCAGATCCGGCAGGGGCAGCCCGTGCGGGACTTTGAAACCCAGATCCGGCGCAAGGATGGCAGCCACCGCTGGGTCTCCTATTCCGGCCAGCCGGTGACCATGGGCAGTACCCCCTGCCTGCTCTCCGCTGCCGTGGACATCACGCAGCGGAAGTGGACGGAGGATGCACTGCGCGACAGCGAAGCCCGCCTGCGGCGGGCAGAGCACGTGGCCCTTGTCGGCAACTGGGAGCTGAACCTGGCCGAGCGGAAGATACGCGCCTCCAGGGGTGCCGTTGGCCTGTTCGGCCTGCAGGCGGAAGTGTGGACCCTCAAGGAGATCCAGGCCCTGCCGCTCCCGGAGTACCGGCCAGCCCTGGACGCGGCCCTGACTGAACTGATTGAACGCGGCCAACCCTACAACGTCAAGTTCCGCATGCGCCGACCCGACACCGGCGAACTGCGCCACATCCACTCCATCGCGGAATACGACGCCACGCGAGGGGTCGTCTTCGGAGTGATCAGCGACATCACCGAGCAGGTCCTAGCCGAGGAGGAGCGGGTCCGCCTCCAGAACCAGCTGCAACAGTCGCAGAAGATGGAGAGCCTCGGCAGCCTCGCCGGAGGGGTCGCCCACGACATGAACAATGTGTTGGGGGCCATCCTCGGCATGGCCTCGGCCACCCTGGAGACGCAGCCTGTGGGGAGCCCGACCCGCCGGGCCTTAGATACCATCACCCAGGCGGCGACCCGGGGCGGCATGATGGTCCGGAGCCTGCTGAGCTTCGCCCGGCAGAGTCCCGTGGAAGAGCGCGTGGTGGACATGAACGCGATCCTCCGCGAAGAGGTCGCCGTGCTGGAGCGCACCACCCTTGGCAAGGTCCGCCTCGAGTTGGACCTCGAGGAGAACCTCCGGCCCATCCGGGGCGACGCCGCCGCCTTGACCCATGCCTTCATGAACCTGTGCGTCAACGCCGTGGACGCCATGCCCGAGGGGGGCACCCTCACGCTGCACACCCGGAACGCCGACCTTGACTGGATCGAGGTGGGGGTGACCGACACGGGCATCGGCATGTCCCGAGAGGTCCTGGACAAGGCCATGGATCCCTTCTTCACGACCAAGGAAGTCGGCAAGGGCACGGGCCTCGGCCTGTCCCTGGTCTACAAGACCGTGCAGACCCACCGGGGCCAGGTCGAGCTCCACAGCCAGCCCGGCCAGGGCACCTCCGTCCACCTGCGGTTCCCGGCCTTTGAGCCGCCAGCCCAGGAGGCGGCATCCGCGGCGTCGGGCCACACCAGTCCCGCCCAGCAGGCGCTGGCCGTGCTGGTGGTGGACGATGACGACCTGATCCAAAGGTCCTTGCGCACCATGCTGGAGTTCATGGGGCACCGCCCCGAGGGCGCCACCCGCGGTGAGGAGGCCCTGGCTCGGCTCGAGGCGGGCTACGAGCCGGATCTGGTCATCCTGGACATGAACATGCCTGGACTGGGCGGCGCTGGCACCCTGCCGAAGCTCCGTGCCCTGCGGCCGACCACGCCGGTCTTGCTGGCCACGGGCCGGGTGGACCAGTCCGCTTCGGAGCTGGCCCGAACCCACCCCTTCGTCACCCTGCTCACCAAGCCCTACACCATGGACGAACTCAGGCAGCGCATGGAGACCCTCGTCCGGGCCTGAGGGGCCAGGTCCCCCTTGCACTGCCGGGAACCCAGGTCCGCCCGCACACCCTAGCGCAGGCAGATCACCTTCGCCTTGCCCTTCCACTTGAGCCAGGCGCGATCGGTGGTGAGCACGGTGGCCCGCTCTCGTTCAGCCAGGGCCAGGCAACAGCGGTCGCCGAGGGAGAGGCCGAGCGGCCGGGTCCTGGCTGCCATCAGGCCCGCCTCCAAGGCGAGGGCCTGATCCAGCGGGGCCACCTCAAGCTGTAGCTCGTCTAGCGTGTGCCGGAGCTCCCGTGCCGGCAGTCCGGCCCGCCCCAGGATGCCAACCACCTCGGCCCAGTTCGGGGCGCCGATCAGGGCCTCGCCGGTCCGCACCGCCTCCCAGACCGGCTCCTGGCCCGGTTCCCCCAGCAGCAGCGCCACCAGGGCGCTGGCGTCAAGCACCGTCCTGGTCACGGCGATAGTCCTCCCGACGCTCCGCGACCAGTTGGTCGGATAGCAGGCGCCCGTCCTTCGGGCGGTAGGGCGCCAGGAGGGCCTGGGCGCGGCGCACCGCGACTTCTACGGTAACCAGCCGGACCTCCTCTCCCTGAAGCTCCAGGATCAGGCGGGAACCGGTCTTCAGCCCGAGGGCCTTGCGGAAGGCCGCCGGCAGGATCAGACGACCCGCTCCGTCCAAGGTCACCGTGGCGTTCATGGGTGGACCTCCCATCTTTCAAGGATAGGGGAAATTCCGAAAAATGCCATTTTTCTAAAATCTGGGAGATTTTGCGTTAAAAAGCCACCACCAGCCCTGGGGCGTCGGCGTGGCCCTTCGACTGGATCTCGGCGCCGCGGTAGAGGGTCCAGCCGGGGAGGCCCCGGGCCAGGGACTTGGTCATGGCCCACTGCTGGACCCGGCTGTTGGCCAGGATGACCAGGAGCATCCGCTTCGGGTTCCAGGGGTTCGGGAAGGCGGCGATCAGCCCGTCGTCGGCCCGGCCGTAGGTGCGGCCCTGCCACTGGAACCAGCCGGGGCCCGCGGCGAAGGGCAGCTTGCCCTCGGCCAGCAGGCGGTCCATGAGGCCGTTATCCGCAGGCCCACCGAAGACGACCAGGTCGCGGCTGGCCAGCTCGGCATCGCTGACCTCGGCATCGGGCTTCAGGGGCAGCAGCACCTCGGTCATGTTGTCCGCCAGCAGGTCGCGGTACTGCAGGGCCAGGGTGCGCTGGGCCTCCACCTCCCGGGCCGTGCCGCAGACCAGCAGGGTGGCGCTCCAGTCGTCCAGCACGTTGCTCGGCACCCAGAAGTTGCTCCGGGCCAGGGGCAGGTCCTGGCCTGCGTTGAAGACCAGGCGCGTGGGCCGGGTCTCGCTGCGGAAGGTGAACGTGTCCTTGGCGCCGGTCAGGGCGACGCGCTCCAGGCGGGCGCCCTTCTCCGTCTCCAGGCTCACGAAAGCCACGAGGGGATAGGCGAAGCCCTGCTGGGCCACCTCCACGTTCACCTCATAGCTCTCCCCAACTTTCTCCACCCGCGCCTGGAGGCCGGGGGCGGGCAGGTCGGCGCGCTCGAGCCAGGGCTTCAGGATCGGCGCCACGTCCTTCCCCGCCGCGGCGGACAGGGCCGCCAGCAGGTCGGCCGTGGCGGGGCTCTTGCCTCGGAACTGGGCCGAGACCGCCTGCATGGCCTTGCCGAAGGTCGCATTGCCCAGGTGTAGGCGCAGCTGGTGCAGGGCGAAGACGCCGCGGATGCGCGGGATCAGGTAGGCACCGTAGCGGTCGTAGTCTGTGACCGTGACCAGGGGAGCCTTGACGCCCTCCTTGCCGGCCAGCCAGAGGTGCCGCGTGCCCAGGTCGGCCAGGGCGGCACTCTGGGTCTCGAAGCCCTTGGCCCCGCTACCCGCCAGCTGCTTCAGCTGCGTGTGGTAGGCCGCCGAGCCGCTGACAAACCAGTTCTCGGCGTCCGAAGCCGGCTTGACCGTCCCCGTCCAAAGCCCCTTGGCGTCATAGCTGAAGGCCTCCTTCATGGCCGCGGTGTCCGGCACAGGCGAAGCCTTGCCAACCTTTTCCGATCTCCAGGCTGCGCGAGCAGCCTGGAGCCGAGCGGTGATCCAGATCGGACTGAACGTCGTATACCCATGGGTCAGGTGCGGCGTCGCCAGGGACAGGTCCGCGATCCAGCGGCCGCCGACCAGCTTCTCCCTCTGGGTGGACTTGCCCTGGTGGGCGATGAAGACCAGGGCTTCGGCCATCTCCGCGGTGGTGAGCTTGGCGTCGCAGGCGTGGGGCCGGTTGATGGGGCTGCTGGCCAGCATGCGCGTGGCGCTGTCGATATCGAAGCCGCCCTTGCCGCTGGCCCGGAAGGCCTCCTGGAAGGCGATGTCGCGGTTCCAGGTGTTGAAGGCCAGGTCCACGGGCGCGCCGTCGGGGTTGGCGCCGTACTCGCCGCGCACCTCGAGGTCGCGGTTGTTGTTGTTGGCCCAGATGAAGCCCTGGTGGTTGGCCGGCGTGTCCGCGGCCTTGCCCTTGCTGCCCGTGCGCCAGAGCTTCGTCTTGTCGGTGCCCAGCAGGAAGCAGGCGCCCTCGTCGGTCTTGGTGTCGGCCATGGTCCAGTCGTTGGTGTAGAGGCCGTTGTTCTGCTTGAAGAGGATCGCCGCCGC
>CAIMQW010000028.1 GCA_903843705.1 uncultured Holophagaceae bacterium
TATCCTCAGGCTGCGGCCGCCCCGTGAGCGAGATCAACCAGCTGCTCAAGCAGTTCGTGGAGACCAAGAAGCTCATGGGTCAGATGAACGACCCCAAGTTCATGGCCCGCATGCAGCGCATGGGCAAGCTGGGCGGCGCCCCCAACCTGCCCTTCTGACGCCACGGCCATGAAGGCTCCCCGCGCCATCCTGATTCGAGCCGGGCTCCTGGGACTCCTGGGCCTGCTGGTGCTGGGCCTTGGCAGCCTGGGCTTCGCCCTGCTGCGGCCCCCCGCCGCCGAGCGGGTGCTGATCCTGCGGTCCTCCCTGGATAGCCAGGGGAAGGAGGTCGGCCCCGGCCTGGAGACCCTGCTCTCCGACTACATGGAGATCCTCGCCGGAGCCACGGTCACCCATGGGAAGGACCTGCCTTCGATCCCCGAGCTTCAGCAGCTGCCCCCCGGCCTGAGACTGCTCCGGTTCCAGGGTCGCCGCGACAAGGACCTCCTCGCCCTGAGTCTGGAATGGAACACCGTCAGCCGGCTGCTGGCGGCCCAACCCTGGGTCTCGGATGTGACCCCCGCCCGGGAACCCGCCAAAACCATGGACCACGTAGTTCAGCACTGGCCCCTGATCACCCAGGTCCGGCGGCTGAATGAGCTGCTGCCGCGAAGCTCCGACAACTTCTGGCTGCTGCTGGAAGCGCTCTCCATCCAGGATGATCTCGCGGCAGCGAACCACCTGCCCCGGTCCTGGCATCTGGTTGAGGAGGAGCCCACCTGCGCCACGGCCTGGGCGGCC
Source organism: uncultured Holophagaceae bacterium (assembly GCA_903843705.1). Lineage (GTDB taxonomy): Bacteria > Acidobacteriota > Holophagae > Holophagales > Holophagaceae > Geothrix. Next base: position 781 of record CAIMQW010000028.1, read on the forward strand.
CTGGGTGACCACCTCTACCGCAGCCTCTGGGTGAATCCGGAGGAGGCGGGGGTCGGACTGAACTCCCGGACGCACCATGCGTTCCGGAAGGCCGTGGACCTGGTGCCCGGCTATCCCCGAGCCACCTTCCTCTGGTCCCTGATGCTGACGGACACCGGCAACCAGAGCCCGGCCCTCCGCCTGCTCAAGGAGGCGATCCGCATGCGGCCAGGCAGCGCGGACCTCTACCTCGGCGTGGCCTACGCCAGCCGGACCTCAGGACTGCTGGAGGGCGCCCGCCGGGCCCTGGTCCGCCGGAATGACCTGCTGGGGCACCTGGCCTCGCCCTCGGCCTGGTTCGCCGAAACCACCTACCTCTACCTCGGGGACCAGTCGGCCTTCGGCCAGGAACTCCTCCGGGTCCGGAGCCTCCGCAAAGATGCGAGCACCTACTTCTACCAGGGTTACTTCGCGCTCCTCCAGGGGCAGCGCCGCCAAGCCCTGGGCTTCATGACGGCGGGTAGCGATCCGGCGATGGGCCCCACCCCCTTCCGCGACCTGTGCCGCGTCTACCTGGCCTACCTCGAGGGCCGGGTCAGCGAGGGCCTGCAGATACTGCACGAGGTGGACGAGGTCCGCGGCAAGCTGCGGATCCCCGATGGCGAGTGGACCTTCAAGGAAGCGGAGGCCTACGCGCTGCTGGGCGACGCGGACCACGGCATCGACTGCGCCACCCGGGCCTTCGTGCAGGGCTTCAGCTGCGCCGAATGGTACGAGGCCTCCCCCTTCCTGGCGCGGGTGCGGACCCATCCCCGCTGGCCCACGCTCCGCCGGAATGTCCGGGAACGCCAGGCCGAGCTGGCGGGCAGCTTCCCCCCCGCCAGCTTCGACCCCTGACAACCCCTTTGGCGGTGGCCGGTTCCCGTGGGAACCCCAATTAGGGCTTGGGACTTGGGCCCTTCCGCGCTACACTTTCCTGCTCAGGGAGTACCCATGCTTTCGATCCGACTTGCTCGCAATGGTGCCAAGAAGCGCCCCTTCTACCACATCGTCGTCTCCGAGAACGACCGCATCCCGACGGGCCAGGCCCTCGAGGTGTTGGGCTTCGTGAACCCCATCGCCGGGGCCGGCGAGGCGGTGCGGATCGACGTGGAGAAGGCCAAGTCCTGGCTCCAGAAGGGCGCCCAGCCTTCCAAGACCGTGCTCGACCTGTTCAAGAAGAACCAGGTCCTGTAGCCCGATTCCGCATCGCGAAAGCCGGGCGCAGGTCCGGCTTTCTTTGTTCTCCGCGCCTCCCCGGGAGCGACCATGGACTTCGAAGCCTTCCTGCGTGACGTGCTGACTCCCCTGCTGGACCACCCGGACGCCTTCCGCGTCGAGGTGGCGGGCGAGGGCCGCAAGCGCGATGTGCTGGTCTACGCCGATCCCCGGGACCGCGGCCGCATCATCGGCAAGCATGGCCGCATGATCTCGGCGCTGCGCACCCTCTGCAAGGCGGCGGGTGAGAAGGCCGGCGTGGTGGTAGAGCTGGAGCTCTACGACGAGGACGAGCGGGAGGCCTAGATGCTTCTAGCCGGCCAGCTCGCCAAGATCCAGGGACTCAAGGGTGAGTTCCTCTTCCACTCGGTCATGGACAACCCTGAGCGCCTGGAGGGCATGGCCGGATTGATCCTGGCGCCCCCGCACCAGGACCTGGAGCGTTCCGAAGCGCTGCCCCCCGCGCGTGGCGTTAGCCTGCGCCTGTTCCGCTGGCACCAGGAGCGCCCCTGCCTGGCCTTCGCGGACGTGCCGGATCGCACCGCGGCGGAAGCCCTCAAGGGCTGGGCGCTGTGGATGCCCGAGGCCGAAGCCACCCTGAATGAAGGCGAGAGCTTCCGCCACCAGTGGGTCGGCTGCGAAGTCTTTGTTGCTGACCGGAAGGTGGGCGAGGTGCTTCGCCTGGACCCGGCTCCCACGGGCTACGACATGGTGGTCATGAAGGACCTGCGGCCCGGCCGCACCGGCCAGCGAGACATTCCCTACATCAAAGCCTGGTGGACCCTGGACCTGCCGAACCGCCGGCTTGACCTGGATCCGCCGCCCGGGCTATTGGACGTGAACCTGATCAAGGACTGATGCCATGGGGTCTCGTCTCGAGCGCTTCAAGCAGACCTTTGGCATGCGGCTCTTCGGCTGGCTGAAGATCCCCCTGCTGGCCTCGGTGCGACCCAGTGTGGTGGAGCTGTCGGAGACCCGCTGCGTGGTGCGCATCCCGCTCCGCCGCTGGACCCGGAACCACCTCGGCTCCATGTATTTCGGTGCCCTGGCCATCGGCGCCGACTGCGCCGGAGGCCTGCTGGCCATGGACGCCATTCGGCGCTCCGGCGGCGGCGTCTCGCTGGTCTTCAAGGCCTTCCAGGCCAGCTTCCTGAAGCGCCCGGAAGCTGATGTCTACTTCATCTGCGAGGAAGGGGCGGCCATCCGTGACCAAGTCCGGCGGGCTCTGGCGACACCGGACCGCATCACGGAGCCCATGCACATGAAAGCCGCCATCCGGACCCCGGATGGCGGCTTCGAGCCCGTGGCCGAGTTCACCCTGGAACTTAGCCTGAAGCGGACCAGACCCTAGTTGATGTCGATATCGAAGGGCAGCCGGGCGTAGACGCCGCGCGGATCGTTCAGGGCTGACAGCCGCTCGAACTGGACCTTGAAGCGCTCCGTGAGAACCTCCACGGGGCCGGACCGGGTCAGCTTGCGGGGCTTGCCCTGACCAATGCTCTTGAGGATCTCGCGGAAGGTGTCGGGCTCCCGCTCGGGGCCGATGAGGTAGAAATCGCCCTCGGCCTTGGCCAGCTTGGCGGCGTGCTTCACCGCGTCGCCCAGCCCGCCCAGCTCGTCCACCAGGCCCAGCTTCAGAGCTTCCTGGCCGGACCAGACGCGGCCCTGGGCAATCTCCTGGACCGCTTCCCGCTTCAGCTTCCGGCTGTCGGCCACCTTGGCGATGAACTGCTCGTAGATGTGGTCCACGATGCCCTGGATGCGGGCCAGTTCCAGCTCGGTCTTCGGCCGGGTGATGGTTCCGAGGCTGGCCATCTTCGCGGTCTGCACGCTGTCCCAGGTGATGCCGTGCTCGTTGGCGAGCTTCTTCACGTTGGGCAGCATCCCAAAGACGCCGATGGAGCCAGTGATGGTGGTGGGCTCGGCAAAAATGCGGTCACTGTAGGTGCTGATCCAGTAGCCACCGGAGGCCGCTACGTGGCCCATAGAGATCACCACGGGCTTGAGCTTCTTGGTGGCCACCACTTCGCGCTGGATAAGTTCCGAGGCCGTGACGCTCCCGCCGGGGCTGTTCACGCGCAGCACGATGGCCTTGACCCGGTCATCCAGGCGCAGGCGGCGCAGCTCGCGGCTGAGCCGCTCCCCACCCACCTGGCTGGGCTTGCCCTCACCATCCACGATCTCGCCTTCCGCGACCACCACGGCGATGCGGGTCTTGCCCGACTTCGCCTCACCCGCGATGCCGGCATAGGTGGCCAGACTGATCTGGGGGAAGTCCTTGTCCTTGGGCTGCTTCCCGGCCAGCTTCTTGAGCTCGTCGAGCACCTCGTCATAGGGCGCGAGGCGGTCCACGAGGCCCAGCCTCAGAGCATCCTCGGCCTCCAACACGGCCCGCTCGTCCGCCACAGCCTGAAGGTCTGCGGGGGTCTTCTTGCGGTCCTTGGCGACGGAGTTCTTCCAGTCACCCCAGATGTCATCGAGGAGCTTCTGCATTTGTTCCCGGCTGGGCTCGCTCATGCGGTCCGTGATGAAGGGTTCCACGGCGCTCTTGTACTTGCCCACCCGGGTGACCTGCACCTCCACGCCGTACTTCTTGAAGGCCTCGCCGAAGAACATGGGCTCGCTGCCCAGGCCGTTGACCTCCATCTCGCCGAAGGGGTTGAGGAAGACCGTCGTGGCGCCCGCAGCCAGGTAGAAGTCCCGCTTGCTCCAGCGGAGGTTGTAGGCGAGGACCGGCTTCTTCGCCTTGAAGCGCTGGAGAGCCTCGCGCAGCTCCTTCAGCTGGGCGGGTCCAGCGCCCTGGAGGTTGCCCGTGAGGAAGAGTCCCGTGATGCGAGCATCCCCCGCAGCCCGGTCCAGGGCTTCAATAACCACCGGCAGAGACTGGCTGTGGCTCCCGCCGCCGCCCATGGCTTCGCTGAGGGCCTCCCCGGGCTCTGGCTCCCGCTCGCCATCGGTCAGGCTCGTGTCCAGGTCGAAGACCAGCAGGGCCTTGGCGGGCACCGTGGGCTTGCCCGAGGAGCCGATCCCGGCCAGCACGCCGAATAGCAGCACCAGCCCCATTCCCCCCACCAGGATGAGGGCCAGCAGGCTGGCAAAGAAACTCTTGAAGAAGTCCTTCATGACGGCTCCGGAAAATACGCCCTAGGATCGCATGGCCCAGGGGCTGATTATAATCTTGACTTGATTGGTAAACTTTAAACTCCCTACGGAGGATGCGTTGTCGAACTACCCCGAAGAAATGGTCGCCCCCATGCGCCAGGAACTCACCCAGGTTGGCTTCCGCCAGCTGATGAACGCGGCTCAGGTGGACGAGGCGCTGCAGCGGCCGGGCACCACGCTGCTGCTGGTGAACAGTGTGTGTGGCTGCGCCGCGGCCGGGGCCCGACCCGGTGTGGTGGCGGCCCTGCGCGCCATGGGCCTGCGCTTCGATCAGCTGGTCACGGTCTTCGCGGGCATGGAGAAGGAGGCCACGGCCCAGGCCCGGGACTACTTCGAAGGCGCCCAGCCCACCAGCCCCCAGGCCGCCATCCTCAAGGACGGCCAGCTGCTGCATCTCATGCAGCGCTCGGATTTCCTGGGCCACAGCCCCGAGGAGATCGCCCTCACCCTGGGCAAGGCATACGAACGGGCTCTGGCCTGATAACTTGGGGGAGCCCATGAGCTCCCCCCGCCGCCTCTCGTTCCTGCTGCTGCTCGCGCTGCCCCTGGCGGCCCAGGCGCAGCCTGTCCCGGCCCTGGTGGAGGAGCTGGAGTCCTCCAGCCTGGCTCTGCCCATCCGGGTGGACCTCGCGGCCCTGATGAAGCAAGTCGAGGCCCAGGTGCCGCTCTCACCGCCCAACATCGAGACCTGGGCAGAGATCAAGGGGAAGCCCCGGGCCTACTTCCGCTTCAACCTGATCCGGGAGCCGCTGCAGGTGCAAATGAAGGACGCCCAGATCTCGCTCCGGATGGTGGCGAACTTCGGGATGGATGTGAGCCTGCGGACCCTGGGCAACCACTACACCGTGATGGGGTCCTGCGGCCGCAGCCCCGAGCCGCCCCGCCGGGTGCTGCTCGACCTCAAGACCGAGATCGGGATCCTCCCGGGCTGGGGTGTGGCCCTGCGCCAGACGGCCTTCGAGGTGACCCCCCTGAACAGCTGCGAGATCACCTTCCTCGGCTTCGACA
>CAIMQW010000029.1 GCA_903843705.1 uncultured Holophagaceae bacterium
GATCTTCTTCGCGCTGGAGAGCCACCTGGATGACATCGCCCGGAAGCTACAGATGGATCCCATCGAGCTGCGCCGGAAGAACCTCATCAAGCTGGGTCACCAGGACCCCCTCACCAAGAATGTAGTCCGCTCCTTCGGCATCCCCGAGTGTATTGCCAAGGGCAAGGAGCTCATCCACTGGGAGGAGAAGAAGCAGGCGCACCAGGGCCAGACCGGCCACCTGCGCCGGGGCCTGGGCATGGCCTGCTTCGCCTACGCCTCGGGCACCCATCCGGTGGCCCTCGAGCTGGCGGGCGCCCGCATCGTCATGAACCAGGACGGCTCCGTCACCCTGCAGGTGGGCGCCACGGAGATCGGCCAGGGCAGCGACACGGTCTTCGCCCAGATCACCGCCGAGACCCTGGGGCTGCCCGTGGACATGGTCCATGTGGTCACCACCCAGGACACGGACATCACCCCCTTCGACTCCGGCGCCTACGCCTCGCGGCAGACCTTCGTCACGGGCATCGCCGTGCGCAAGGCCGCCCTGGAGGTCCGGCAGAAGGTACTGGAGGTGGCCGCCCGCCGCACGGGCCTGGCCCCCGCCGAGATGGACCTCCGGGACCGGATGATCGTCGAGACCAGCCTGGGCCGCACCGTCTGCAGCCTGGGGGACGTGGCCATGGACTCCTTCTACGACCGGCTCCTCGCCGCCCCCATCACCAGCGACACCTCCGCCAACGTCCGCATCAACGCCATGTCCTACGGCGCCACCTTCGTGGAAGTGGAGGTGGACATCCAGACGGGCCGGGTGGAAGTCGTGGAGCTCTGGAACATCCACGACTCGGGCACCATCATCAACCCCAAGCTGGCCGAGGGCCAGGTCCACGGCGGCGTCAGCATGTCCCTGGGGGCCGCGCTGCTGGAGCAGATGCTCTTCGATCCCATTACCGGCAAGCCCCTGAACCCGAACCTGCTCGACTACAAGCTGCCCACGGTCCTCGACACGCCCAGGATCAACGCGGCCTTCGTGGAGACCTTCGACGCGGCCGGCACCTTCGGGTCCAAGTCCCTGGGCGAGTGCCCGACGATCTCCCCGGCCCCGGCGGTGCGCAACGCGGTCATGGATGCCACCGGCGTGGCCTTCCACAAGATCCCCCTCTACCCGCAGGTGGTGTTCGAGAAGTTCCGGGAAGCCGGGCTCCTGGCCGAAAGGAGCGTGCAGCATGTTTGACATCTGCGAACTCTGCGAACCCGAGACCCTCGCGGAGGCCAAGGCCCTCTTCCGGGCCAACCCCGAGCTCAAGGTCATCGCCGGCGGCACGGACGTGCTCATCCGGATGCAGCACGGGAGCCTGGCCGGCGCGGGCCTGCTCAGCCTGCGGAACATCCCGCACCTGGACGAGATTGAGATGCTGCCGGACGGCACGATCTCCGTCGGCGCCATGGCGCCCTTCACCCGGATCTTCGAGCACGAGCTCATCCGCAAGCACGTACCCGTGCTGGGCGAGGCCTCGGTGTCCATGGGCGGCCCCCAGGTTCGCAACGTCGCCACCATCGGCGGCAACCTCTGCAATGGCGCCGTGTCCGCAGACAGCGCCTCGACGCTGTTCGCCCTGGACGCGCTGCTGAAGCTGGAGACCGCCGAGGGCGAGCGCATCATCCCCATGCGGGACTTCTACGCGGGCCCCGGCAAGGTGAACCTGCTGCCGGGTGAGCTGCTGGTGGCCATCCTCATCCCCCGCGAGGGCTACGAGGGCATGGGCGGCCACTACATCAAGTTCGCGCCCCGGAAGGCCATGGACATCGCCACCCTGGGGGTCGCCGTGGTGTGCAAGATCCGGGAGAACCGCTTCGTGGAGCTCCGCATCGGCCTGGGCGTGGCCGCGCCGGTCCCGGTCCGCTGCTTCGAGGCCGAGGCTTACGCCAAGGACCGGGAAGTGACCTGGGAGTGCGTCCAGGAGATCGCCCGGCTGGCCCTGAAGCCCGCCAAGGCCCGCTCCTCCTGGCGCGCCTCCAAGGACTACCGGGAACACCTGATTGAAGTGCTGGCCCAGCGCGCGGTGGCCGAAGCCGTGAAGCGGGGGGGAGGTTGCTGTGCTGACTAAGAACGCCGCAGGCGTGAAGGCAAGGAAGCGGCTCTGCATGACCGTCAATGGGCGGGCCGTGGAGATCGAGATCGACATCCGCGAGTCTCTTCTGGACGTGTTGCGGGACCGCCTGCAGTTCACCGGCGTGAAGCAGGGCTGCTCCGTGGGCGAGTGCGGGGCCTGTACGGTGCTCCTCGACGGCACCCCCGTGAACTCCTGCATCTACCTGGCGGCCTGGGCCCACGGGAAGACGGTCGTCACCATCGAGGGCCTCGCCCAGGACGGGAAGCTCCCGCCGGTGCAGGAAGCCTTCGTGGACGAGGGCGCCATCCAGTGCGGCTTCTGCACGCCCGGCGTGGTGCTCTCCACCACCGCCATGGTGGACAGCGGAAAGTGCTTCACCCATGACGAAGTCCGCCGGGAGCTGTCTGGCCACCTCTGCCGCTGCACCGGCTACCAGAAGATCGTGGACGCCGCCGAACGGGCGCTGCGCGAGGCGGAGATCGCCGCCGACGAGCACCCGGTCTAACCCAGGAACCACCCCGCTAGGAGTCCCCGTGATCGGCGCTTCTTCCATTCGGAAGGAAGGCCGTGCCAAAGTCCTCGGCACTGCCATCTACACTGACGACAAGTTCATGTCCGGCGCCCTCCACGGGCTGACCGTGCGCTCCGAGGTGCCGCGCGGCATCCTGCGGGCGATCCACTTTGGCGAGGGCATCCCCTGGGAGGAGTTCACCCTCGTCACGGCGGCGGACATCCCTGGCACGAACCTGGTGGCCTCGGTAGTGGACGACCAGCCCTTCCTGGTCGGGATCGGCGAGGAGATCACCCACTCCCAGCAGGCGGTGCTCCTGCTGGCCCATGCGGACCGCCACCTGGCCGAGAAGGCCCGCCGGGCCGTGCGTCTTGAGATCGAAGAGCTACCCGCGGTGTTGGACATCCAGAGCTCCCTCGACCTGCAGCCGCTGATCTACGGCACGAGCAACCTCCTGAAGGAGATCCGCATCGCCAAGGGCGACCCCGACCCCATCTGGGCCCAGGCGGCCCACGTCATCGAGGGCGAGTACCGCACGGGCGCGCAGGAACAGATGTACATCGAGCCCAACGCCATGCTGTCCGTGGTGGAGCCCAAGGACGGGCTCCTGCAGGTGACGGTCTGGGGCTCCCTGCAGTGTCCCTACTACGTGCACGGCGCGCTCAAACAGCTCTTCGGCCTGCCCGAGAAGCAGGTGCGGGTGGTGGCCATGGAGATGGGCGGGGCCTTCGGCGGCAAGGAGGACTACCCCTCGGTGAACGGCGGCCACGCGGCACTGCTGGCCTGGAAGAGCGGCAAGCCCGTGCGGCTGATCTACGACCGCGAAGAGGATCTGGCCTGCACCACCAAGCGGCACCCCTCCCGCACCCGGCTCCGTACGGCCTTCGACGCCGACGGGAACCTGCTGGCCCTGGAGGCGGACTTCATCCTGGACGGGGGCGCCTACGCCACCCTCTCGCCGGTGGTGCTCAGCCGCGGCGCCGTCCACGCGGCCGGCGTCTACCGCTGCCCCCACGTGCGCATCCACGCCCGGGCCGTGGCCACCAACACGCCGCCCCCCGGGGCCTTCCGCGGCTTCGGCGCGCCCCAGAGCCTGTTTGCCATGGAGCGCCACATGGACCGCTGCGCCCGGAAGCTGGGCCTGGACGCCGTGGAGCTGCGCCGGAAGAACTTCCTCCGCATGGGCGACACCATGGCCACGGGCCAGGTGATCCGCGAGGACCTGGACCTGGCCGGCCTCATGGACCGGGCCCTGGCATCCATCGGCTACCGCGACAAGCGCGCGGCCTTCGCTCTCATCAACGAGGACGACAGCCCCATCAAGCGGGGCGTGGGCTTCTCGGTCTTCATGCACGGCTGCGGCTTCACGGGCAACGGCGAGTCCCACGTGGCCTCCGTGGCCGGAGTCGAAGGCCTGGCGGATGGCACCGTGGCGGTGCTGGCTGCGTCCACCGAGATGGGGCAGGGCAAGAACACGGTGTTCGCCCAGATCGTGGCCGAGGCCCTGCAGCTGCACGTGGAGCTGGTGGACACCGCCCCGGTGGACACGGACCACGTGCCCAACAGCGGCCCCACCGTGGCCTCCCGCAGCACCATGATGGTGGGCCGGATCCTGGAGGACGCCGCCATCGGCTTCAAGCAGGCCCTGGTGCAGCAGGGCTTCCTGGCGGAGCCCTACACCCCCGAGTCCTTCCAGGCCGCCGTGGCCAAGGCCGTGGCGACACTGGGTACCCTGCGGTGCTACGGGCAGTATCACCGTCCCCCCAACATCCAGTGGGATGACGTCACCTACCAGGGCGACGCCTACCCCACCTACTCCTGGGCCTGCTACGCCGCCGAGGTGGCCGTGGACCTGGACACCTTCGAAGTGAAGGTCGCCGACTTCGTCGCCGTGCAGGAGGTGGGCCGGGTGGTCAATCCGACCCTGGCCGCAGGCCAGATCGAGGGCGGCGTGGCCCAGGGCATCGGCTGGGGCCTCTGGGAAGAGGTCACCATGCAGCGCGGCCGCATGATCAACAACCAGATGACCAACTACATCATCCCCACCAGCGTGGACCTGCCGCGCATCCAGGTGATCTTCCTGGAGAACGCCCACGCGGGTGGCCCCGGCGGGGCCAAGGGCATCGGCGAGCTGCCCATGGATGGCCCCGCGCCCGCGGTGGTGAACGCCCTGGAGAACGCCCTGGGCGCCCTGCGCCTGGACGAGGTGCCCATGACTCCGGACCGGCTGCTGGAGCGCTGCGAGGAGGTCTCCCATGGCTGACCGGATCGACCTGTCTCTGAAGATCAACGGCGCGGACCACTCCGTCAGCGTGCACCCCTTCGCCCGGCTGCTGGACGTGCTGCGCGAGGAGCTGCGCCTCACGGGCACCAAGGAGGGCTGTGGTGAGGGCGAGTGCGGCGCCTGCTCGGTGCTGCTCAATGGCCGGGTGGTGAACAGTTGCCTGGTGCCCGCGGTGCAGGCCCAGGGGGCCGAGGTGGTCACCGTGGAGGGCCTGGCCGAGGGCGAGAACCTGTCCAGCCTCCAGGCTGCCTTCCTCGTTCACAACGGCGCCCAGTGCGGCTTCTGCACGCCGGGCATGCTGGTCTCGGCCACGGACCTCATCCACCGCTGCCCCAACCCCAGCGATGACGAGATCCGCGACGGCCTGGCCGGGAACCTCTGCCGGTGCACCGGCTACGCCAAGATCCTGGATGCGGTGCATACCGCGGCCGAGCGGGAGGCCGCCCGATGAGAGGCTACCTGCCCGACTTCGACGTCCGCGTACCCGCAAGCCTGAGTGAGGCCCTCGAGCTCATGGCCCAGGCGCCCGGGACCTACACGCCCCTGGCTGGCGGCACGGACCTGATGGTGGTTTACAACGCGGGTCGTCTGAAGCCCACCCGCTTCCTGGACCTCTCCCGCCTGGCGGAGCTGCGCGGCATCGAGGAGGACGCCACCAGCCTGCGCTTCGGCGCCCTGACGACGTTCACGGAGCTGCGCGAGTGCCGCGCGGTCCACCAGCACTTCCCCAACCTGGTGAAGAGCGCCCTGGCCACCGGCGCCCTGGCCATCCAGAACCGCGGCACCCTCGCGGGCAACATCGCCAACGCCAGCCCCGCGGCGGACACCCCGCCCAGCCTGCTGGCCTACGGCGCCGAGCTGGAGTTGGTCTCGCCCCGGGGCCTCCGGCGCGTGGCCTACGACCAGTTCCACCAGGGCTACAAGCGCCTGGACCTGGCCGCGGACGAGCTGCTCGCGAAGATCATCGTGCCCAAGCCCAGCGGCCGGGGCTTCCACTACTTCCGCAAGGTGGGCACCCGCCAGGCCCAGGCCATCTCCAAGACCTGCCTGGCCGCCTACGCCCGGATCGAGGAGGGCTGCGTGGCCGAGC
>CAIMQW010000030.1 GCA_903843705.1 uncultured Holophagaceae bacterium
CACGCCCTGGGCTCCGTCAAGAACGGCCTGACCCCGGAGCTCTTCGAGGACCTGAACAGCGCCCGCTTCGAGGATGGCGCCGTGATCCTGGTGCCGAAGAACCTGAAGGTCGCTCTGCCCCTGCACCTGCTGTTCCTCACCCGCGCCGACGCCCCCGTGGCGGTCTTTCCGCGCGTGCTGGTGGTGCTGGAACCCGGAGCCGAGCTGGAGCTGGTGGAAGAGCACCTCGGCGAGGGCACCTACCTGAGCTGTCCCGTGGTCGAGGTCCGCATCGGCGAAGGCGCCATCCTGCGCCACGAGCGCGTCCAGCGCGAGTCCCCCGAGGCCTTCCATATCGGCACCCTCAAGGCCGAGGTGGGCCGGCACGGGCAGTACCACTCCCGCACCCTCAGCTTCGGTGCCCGCTTCTCGCGGCAGCACCCCTGGGTGCGCCTGGCCGAAGGCGCCGAGGGCACCCTGGACGGCCTGGCCCTCCTGGACGACCAGCAGGTGGCGGATACTCACAGCTTCATGCATCACGCCGAGCCCAACGCCGTCAGCCACCAGCTGCACAAGTGCATCGTGGACGGGAAGGCCCGCGCCATCTTCAACGGCCAGGTCCGCGTGGCCCCCGGGGCCCAGGGCACGGACGCCAAGCAGCAGAGCCGCAACCTGCTGCTCTCCGAGACCGCCCGGGTGGACACCAAGCCCCAGCTGGAGATCTACGCCGACGACGTGAAGTGCAGCCACGGCGCCGCCGTGGGCCAGCTGGATCCCGAGGAGCTGTTCTACCTGGAGAGCCGCGGTCTGAACGCCGACGACGCCCGCAACCTGCTCACCTACGGCTTCGCGGCGGACGTGCTGCAGCGCGTGCCGGTGGCCAGCGTGCGCCGGGCCCTGCGCCAGCTGGTCATGGCCCGTACCCAGGCCGCCTCGCTGGGAGTGCTGGCATGAGCGCGACCCTGCAGCCCCTCGATGTCACGGCCATCCGCCGCGACTTCCCCCTGCTCTCGCGGGTCCTCAACGGCAAGCCGGTGGTCTACCTCGACAGCGCCGTGAGCGGCCAGATGCCGCTCTGCGCCATTGAGCGCATGGCCAAGTACGAGCGGGACGAACACACCAACGTCCACCGGGGCGTCAGCACCCTCAGCCAGCAGGCCACGGACTCCTACGAGGCCGCCCGGGAGAAGGTGCGCCGCTTCCTGGGCGCCGCGTCGGTGCGCGAGATCGTCTGGACCCGCGGCACCACCGAGGCCATCAACCTGGTGGCCCAGACCTTTGGCCGAGGGGTCGTGCAGGCCGGTGACGAGATCCTGGTATCGGCCATGGAGCACCACGCCAACATCGTGCCCTGGCAGATGCTGACCCAGGAGAAGGGCGCCACGCTCAAGGTCATCCCCATCACCGACGACGGCGAGCTGATCCTGGAGTCCCTGGACGAGCTGATCACGGAGCGCACCAAGCTGCTCGCCGTGACCCACGTCAGCAACGTGCTGGGCACCGTGAATCCCATCAAGGAAATCATCGCCCGGGCCCACGCCAAGGGCGTGCCCGTGCTGGTGGATGGCGCCCAGGCGGTGCCGCACCTCAAGGTCGATGTGCAGGACCTGGACGCGGACTTCTACGCCTTCAGCGGCCACAAGCTCTCGGGCCCCACGGGCATCGGCGCCCTCTACGGCAAGCTGGCCCACCTGGAGGCCATGCCGCCCTGGCACGGCGGCGGCAACATGATCCGCTCCGTCACCTGGGAGAAGACCACCTACATGGCCGCTCCGGGCAAGTTCGAGGCGGGCACCCCGCCCATCGCCGCGGCCATCGGCCTGGGCGCCGCCCTCGACTACCTCACCAACCTGGGCCTCGACCGCATAGCCGCCCAGGAGCACGACCTGCTCGTGTACGCCACGGAGCGCCTGGAGCGCATCCCGGGCCTGCACATCCTCGGCAAGGCCCGCGACAAGGCCAGTGTCATCTCCTTCGTGGTGGAGGGCATCCACCCCCACGACATGGGCAGCCTGCTGGACGGCGAAGGGGTCGTGATCCGCGCCGGCCACCACTGCGCCCAGCCCCTCATGGCCCGCTACAACGTCCCCGCCACCACCCGCGCCTCCTTCGCCTACTTCAACACCCGCGAAGACATCGACGTCCTCGTCTCCGCCGTCGAGAAAGCCATCGAGCTGTTCAAATGACTGACCCGCGTGAGCTGTACCAGCAGGTGATCCTGGAGCACAACAAGAAGCCCCGCAACTTCGGGAAGCTGGACCCCTGCACGCACCATGCGGAGGGACACAACCCCCTCTGCGGCGATCAGCTGGAGCTCTCGCTGGTCATCGAGAACGGCGTGGTGGCGGACATCAAGTTCCAGGGCAGCGGCTGCGCCATCGACGTGGCCAGTGCCAGCCTCATGACCGGCATCGTCAAGGGCAAGGCCGTAGCCGAGGCCGAGGCCATGATCGAGCAGTTCCGCGGCATGGTGCGCGGCGAGCTGGACCCCGCCACCCAGGCGCCCCTGCTGGGCCGCCTCACGCTCTTCAGCGGCGTGAAGGACCTGCCCAGCCGCGTGAAGTGCGCCATCCTCCCCTGGGCCACCCTCCACGCCGCTCTAAAGGGCGAGGAAGAAGCGAGCACGGAATAACTGATATATCCACAGATTGCACAGATTCCACAGATCAAGAGCAGGCATCTGGATAGAAGGAACGCCCAAACCATCACCTACAGAATCTGTGTAATCTGTGAAATCTGTGGATAAGAAAGGCTTTTCGCCATGCCCAAGATTGCCGAAATCGAATACACGCCCAATCCCAACGCCGTCAAGTTCGTGCTGAAGGACGCCGTGGCCGTGGGCTTTCCCAAGTCCTTCCCCAACGCCGAGACCGCCGAGCATGACGAGCTGGCCAAGGCCCTGTTCGCCGTGGGCCACGTCACCTCCGTCTTCATGCAGGACAAGTTCCTCACCGTCACCAAGACGGACGACAAGGGCTGGCCCGAGATGCTGCCCCTCCTGGCCGCGCCCATCCGGGCCGCCGCGGGCCTGGGTGCCCAGACCGGCGAGCCGGTGGCGCCCCGGGTCTTCACCAAGGTCGAGGACGAGAACGACCCCCTGCTGCGCGACATCCGCATGGTGCTGGAGAGCTCCATCCTCCCCGCCCTGGCTGCCGACGGCGGCGGCCTGGAGCTGGTGGGCCGCCACGAGAAGCAGGTGATGATCCGCTACGTCGGCGCCTGCGGCAGCTGCCCCGCCAGCCTCACCGGCACCCTCGTCGCCATCGAAGGCATGCTGCAGAAAGAAGTAGACCCCGAGATCGTGGTGATCAGCGTCTAAAGCAGAAAAGCTTTTGGACGGGGATAAAGGGGATAAACGGGGATGACTGCAAACGGCCATGAACCGCAGATGCCGCAGATTTCGCAGATAAAACCGCACCGTAAAGATTCTGGGTCTGAGCGAAACCGGCACATGGGCTCGATGCAGGGCCAGTCGGTGCCCACCCACCCGCCCTTCTCCGCGCCTCGGCTTTCCTCAGCGTTCAACCATTCCTTTTTTCTTATCCCCGTCTATCCCAATACTGTTAGTTTAGGCCTTGACTAATGGCCAGAGTCGCTTATTTTTCAAGAGGAGGCGACCGTGGCGAGAACCGAGGCAAAGCTCCCGGAGGGGAGTCGTATCACGGACTACATCAGCCTTGGCGTGGTGGCC
>CAIMQW010000031.1 GCA_903843705.1 uncultured Holophagaceae bacterium
TGATCCCTACCCAATCCGGAGGTCCAAGATGAGCAACGCCGCGGCAGAGCAGGTCAAGGGAGGCAGCTTCCTGCTGACCCCCATCGGCACCATGCCCCAGTTCACGCCTGAGGACTTTGGCGACGAGAGCAAGGAGTTCGCCCGGGCCGCGAAGGACTTCATCCAGGGCGAGGTGCTGCCCCGAGACGAGGAAATCGACAAGCTGGACCTCCCCCTGACGGTCTCGCTCATGAAGAAGGCCGGCGAACTGGGTCTGCTCAGCCTCGAGATCCCCGAGGCCTATGACGGCATGGACCTGGACAAGCGCACGGCCATGCTCGTGCTGGAGGAGATGAGCAAGCAGGGCAGCTTCGCCGTGACCTATAGCGCCAACACCGGCATCGGCACCCTGCCCATCGTCTACTTCGGCACCGAAGCTCAGAAGCAGACCTACCTGCCGAAGCTTGGTACCGGCGAGTGGCTGGCGGCCTACGCCCTCACCGAGGCCGGCAGCGGCTCCGACGCCATGGGCGCCAAGGCCACTGCGGTTCTCGACGGCGACCACTGGGTGCTGAACGGCACCAAGATGTGGATCACCAACGCCGGCTTCGCCGATGTCTTTGTGATCTTCGCCAAGGTGGACGGCCAGCATTTCAGCGCCTTCATCGTCGAGAAGACCGACCCCGGCATCAGTACCGGCGCTGAAGAGAAGAAGCTGGGCATCAAGGGCAGCTCCACCCGCACGGTGATCCTGGAGAACTGCCGCATCCCCAAGGACCGCCTGCTGGGCGAGATCGGCAAGGGCCACAAGATCGCCTTCGGCATCCTGAACATCGGCCGCTTCAAGCTCGGCGTGGGCAGCCAGGGCGGCATGAAGAGGATCCTGGAATACGCCATCCGCTACACCACCGAGCGCCAGCAGTTCGGCAAGGCTATCAACTCCTTCGGCCTCATCCAGCAGAAGCTGGCGGACATGGCCGCGAAGATCTTCGTCTGCGAGGCCATGAACTTCCGCACCGTGGGCTACATCGACGAGGCCCTGGCCCGCACCAGCTGGTCCAGCCCCACCGCCGGCGCCGACAAGATGGCCGCCATCGACGAATACACCATCGAGTGCAGTATCTCGAAGGTCTGGGCCAGCGAGGCCCTGTTCTTCGTGGCGGACGAGGCCGTCCAGGCCTACGGCGGCTACGGGTTCAGCGCCGAGTACCCCCCCGAGAAGGCCCTGCGCGACTGCCGCATCAACCGCATCTTCGAGGGCACCAATGAGATCAACCGGCTACTCATCGCTGGCACCCTGCTCAAGCGCGCCATGAAGGGCGAGCTGCCCCTCATGCAGTTCGGTCAGCAGGTGGCCAAAGAGATCTCTAACCCGGTCAAGGCCGATGCCTTCACGGGACCCCTCGCCCGCCTCAAGCATGGCGTGGAG
The DNA here is from genome assembly GCA_903843705.1 of uncultured Holophagaceae bacterium. Taxonomy (GTDB): domain Bacteria; phylum Acidobacteriota; class Holophagae; order Holophagales; family Holophagaceae; genus Geothrix. Next base: position 1,409 of record CAIMQW010000031.1, read on the forward strand.
CTGAGCAAGCGCCAGTGCATGCTGGCTGCGGGCCTGGCGGTGCAGGTGCTGGGCCAGAAGCTCATCGACAACCAGGAGGTCATGGGCCGCATGAGCAACATGCTCATGGAGATCTACGCCATGGAGAGCGCCATCGTCCGCGCCGAGCGCATGCTCGAGAGCGGCCACCGCTGGGCCCAGATTGCCCGCGACATCACGGAGCTCTACGTGAACGAGAGCTGGCACAAGGTCCATGGCGACGCCCGCATGCTCTGCGCCGATGTGGTGGAAGGCGAGGCCCTTCGCCACGCCCTGGCCGGCGTGAAAGCCTTCACCGAGTTCCACCCCACTAGCAGTGCCCGCCTGCGCGGCCGCATCGCCAGCGAGCTGATCCAGCGCGGGATCTACCCGATTGAGGTCGCTTAGCCAGCCAGCGCAGCTTCACTCCACCGCGACGCGGCGGAGATAGGAAAAGGGCCCCCCGATGGGGCCCTTTTCATGGCTGGGAAGCTGGTCAGTGGCGCTCTTCTTTGGGCTTCTCCTTGGGGGCTTCGGCCTTGGGGGGAGCCTGGTGGGGCTTCGCCTCGGCCTTCGGGGCCGCCTCGGGACGCCGTTCTTCGCCCCGGGATGGACGGGACTCCATGGGCCGTTCCCGGGGGGCCGGTTCCGCGCGACGTTCCTCTACCCTGGGGCGGGGCTCCGGTGTCCGCTCGCGGGGAGAAGTCTCGGGCCGTCGCTCCTCGGTCTTGGGACGCGGCTCCGGCACGCGCTCGCGGGGCGAGGGCTCAAGACGACGCTCCTCCACCTTGGGCCGAGGCTCCATGGGGCGTTCACGAGGTCCAGGTTCCGCGCGACGGTCTTCCACCTTGGGCCGAGGTTCCGCAGGACGTTCCCGGGGCGGAGCCTCGATCCGGCTTGGCGTCAGCTCGCGGGGCCGCTCTTTGGGCGCGAACCGCTCGATCGGCTGGGTGTGCCGGTCCTCGAAGGGGACGCGGGCCGGGCCGGAAGCTGGACTGCCCGGATGGAGTTCCGCAGGTCCGGCCGGACGCAGCTCGCGGCGGATGATGACGCGGCCCGTGGCCGCCTGGGCCTGGCGCTCGTAGGTTACGAGGCGCTCCCGGTGGACCTCCGGCTGGAAGGCCGTATCTACGTGGCCGCTGTGGAACTCCGACCTGGAGACGATGAGCGGCGACCGCTGCCAGGGCGCATGCAGGTCCCGGCCACCGCCCCCGTTGAAGGTATGGAGCAGCCCGGTGTTGATGGTGATCCGCGTGTGGATGTTACCAAAGTTGAGGTGCCCGACCGCCACCACGTTCCAGGCATAGCCACCGCCCCAGGCGCCGTAGCCCCAGTGGCAGGGGGTGTTGTGGTAGCCGAGGGGCGCCCAGCCGGCATAGCCGGGCGTGTGGTTCCAGGCCACCCAGGCGGGGCTGTAGTAGATCCCGGGAATCCAGAACCAGCCTGCGCCAAGGGCCCAGTGCCAGCGGCCATGGTGGTAGGCGACGTAGGCCCAGGGCTCGTCGGAGATCCAGGTCATGCCGCCGGCGTAAGGCGCCCAGCGGCCGTGGGTGTAGGGGCGCCAGTCCTCGGCGACCCCGTTGGGCTGCCAGACCCAGCCGAACTCGGGGCTGTTGATCCAGTGGCCGCTCTGGTCGAGGTCATCGGCGTAGTAGCGGAGTTCTGACGGCACCCGCTGCGAGCTCTCGCCCTGGCGGAGGGCCATGGCGCGTTCACACCAGCGGTCGAACTCGTCCCCGTCATAGGTGTTGAAGCCCCGCACACGGTCCAGGCCATCCTGGGGGCTGAACACCGTGAGGCGGTCCCCCGCGGCGACAAGGGTCTCGTTCCGCTCGTTGGCGAAGGTCACGCGGCCGGTGTGCACCTTCAGCCGCACTGTGCGGTCGCGCTCGGCTTCCAGGCTGAAGGACCCCTTGTCGAAGCAGGTGGCGCTGCCCGAAGGCGTGTCCACACGCAGCCGGGCATCGGACTTGCCGCCCATGAGCACCCTCACTCGCCCATAGTCCAGGCGAAGCAGCACCTGCCGCTCGCCCTTCTTATCCGTGAAGAGCGCCGCCACCGTGAAGCGGGTGGCGCCACCGAAAGCCACGCGGGTGCCATCTCCAAGTTGCAGAACGCCACGACCGCGGCTTTCCACGACATCGCCTTCTCCGATGGGGGTGCCGCGGGTGAGGGCTTCGTCCAGCTCTCCCTTGCGGACGAGGACCTCGCCCTCCAGGGCACGCACCATGGCATACCGCTCAGGAGCCTCGCCTTGATACGTCTCATCTTCAGAGGGTGCAGGCGCCTGCGGCGCCGCCATCACGATGGCCGCGGGCAGCAGCAGCAGGGCGATCCGGGTCGGGGTGCAGGTGATGCTCATAAGCCCTCCACAAGGTTGGGTGCCGAGTCCATGCCGGTCGGTTCCCCCCTCCAGGCAGCCAGGGGCGTGCCAATCTTCGAGGCGAGCGAGCTCATTCCTTCGGAAAGGGCGCGAGGGCGGTGCCGGGCTTGACGGGATTCGGGTGCGGCCCGAGGGCCGCCAGGCGCGGCAGGAGGCCGATCCAGGGCAGGGACCACTGCCGGGGGGCGCCCTTCTCCACATCCCCCGCCAGCACCTCGAGGCGCTCCGGCAAGAATCGGATCTGCAGGTCCCGCCCCGGGGGCAGCGGCAGGTGGACCACCCGGGCCGTGCCGGGATGGACCACCGTGAGGAAGGCCTCGCCATCCTCAAGCACCCAGAGCAGCCCCTCCAGGAAAGGTCGGAAGTCTGCCGCCGCCCAGTGCAGCCCACCCAGCCCCTGTTTCAGGGGTGCGTTGTCGGGGAAGTGCCACACACCGGACGCGGTGGGCAGCGGCAGACCGCCGTCTCGCCAGGCGTGGAGGGGCCGCCCCGGCAGCCCCGCCTGCAGCCGGACCACGCCCTGGGCATCCCGGATTCGGAGGGTGCCATCACCCGTCAGCGCGACCACCACAGCCCCTGTGGAGGGTGTCAGCGGCCCCGGGGCCGACTCGGACGGGGGTCGGGCCCCGACCTGCCAGTCCAGGGGCGCGATCCGCTCCCAAGCGAGCGGCTTCCGGCCCTGGGCCGCGAGGCTGGACGCGAGCAGCGCCGCGCCCGTCAGGAGGAGGGTGCCCAGCCGCACAGGGCCTCCAGGTTCTGGGTAGTCAGTTCGGCGAGCTTGGCGGGCGGAATCCCCCGCAGGCCCGCTACGACCTCGGCGGTGTAGCGCACGAAGCCCGGTTCGTTCGGCTTGCCCCGGTAGGGCACCGGAGCCAGGAAGGGTGCGTCGGTCTCCACCAGGATGCGGTCCGCCGGGGCCCAGGCCGCGACGTCACGGACCGCCAGGGCGTTCTTGAAGGTGGCGATGCCCGAGAAGCTCAGGTAGAAGCCCAGGTCCAGGGCGCGGCTGGCGAAGGCGCGGTCCTCACTGAAGCAGTGGATGATGCCCCGCACGGCGTCAGCTCCCTCTTCTTCAAGCACCTGGAGCGTAGCTTCGGGCGCGGACCGTGTGTGGATCATCAGGGGCTTGCCGCAGGACTTCGCCAGGCGGATCTGGGCCCGAAACGCCGCTTCCTGGAGGTCACGGGGGCTCAGGTCGTAGTGCCAGTCCAGGCCCGTCTCGCCCACGAAGCGCACGGCGGGATGGCGCAGCAGGGCCTCCAGGCCGGTGGCCACTTCCGGCGACCAGGACTTGGCTTCGTGGGGGTGCACCCCCAGGCTGGCCTGAACACCGGGCGTGCGGACCGCCAGGGCCAGCACCGTCCGCGAGTCCTCCAGATCCGTACCCACGGCAATGAACCCGGTCACATCTTGCGCCCGCGCTCGGGCCAGGGTCGCCTCCACCTGGTCGGCTTCCAGGTAGGTTCCGGTGAGGTGGCAGTGCGCATCCACGAGCATGGCTCCATCCTCTCACGGAGCCCCGGACCGCTGTGACCATCGGCACGAACCCCTGCCAACGGTTCGTTTACGCTGCATTCTGAAGAGGCTTGGAGCCCCCGTGCCTGCCCTCTATCTCCAGCCTCCCCAGACCCAACTCCCCCGCATGCTCCGCGTGAAGGACGAACTCAAGGACGGTCTGGGACGCGGCATCACCTACCTCTGTGTTTCCGTCACCGACCAGTGCAACCTGGCCTGCGTCTACTGCAAGCCGAGGACCGGCACCTGTGAGCGGGCAGCCGCCCCGGCCATGAGCCGCAACGAGGTGGTCCAGCTCGTAAAGGTCTTCACCAGCCTGGGTGTCCGAAAGGTCCGCCTCACCGGCGGCGAGCCCCTCCTGCGCCGGGACCTGGAGACCATCGTCGCTGGCATCAGCCCCGAAGTGGAGGGCCGAGTGCACCTCACCACCAATGGGATCCACCTGGCCCGGCGGGCGCGCAGCCTCCGCGACGCCGGCCTGCTGGGCGTCAACGTCAGCCTCGACGCCGCGGACCGCGCGACCTTTGAGCGCCTCACCACCAAGGACGGGCTCAGCCGGGTCCTGGCGGGACTGGAGGCCGCCCGGGCCGTGGGCCTGAAGACCAAGCTGAACGCCGTGGTGCTGCGCGGCTGGAACGACAGCCAGATCCTGCCCCTGGCGCGGCTGGCCCAACAGGACGGCCTGCAGGTGCGGTTCATCGAGTTCATGCCCTACCAGGGCAACGGCTGGGGCCACGACCAGTTCATGCCTGCGGCCGAGATCCTCCGCGTCATCCAGGATGGCCTGGGAACCACCCTGGAGGAGGAACCCAGCGTGGGCCTCGAGGAAGGTCCCGCGCGGCTCTTCCGCATCCCCGGCAGCCAGGGGAAGGTGGGTGTGATCTCCACCCTCAGCGCTGACTTCTGCAACCAGTGCAACCGGGTCCGCCTCACCAGCCAGGGCGACCTCAACGCCTGCCTGTTCGGCAACCGGCCCGTGAGCCTGCTCCAGCCCCTACGCGCCCGGGCAACCCACGACGAGCTCGTCGAGCTCATCCGCCAGTCCCTCTCAGAGAAGCGGGACTGCCACCCCATGCGCCACGGCGACGCCCCGGAGCTTCCCCTTGGCATGTGGCAGGTCGGCGGGTGAAGGCGGGCCTGCTGCTGCTGAGCGGTGGCGCCGGGCAGCGCATGGGTGCCCGGAAGCACGCACTGGAGCACCCGGCCGGCGGCAGCTGGGGCGGTCATCTGGTGCGGGTCTTCGCGACCGTCTTTCCGAAGGGACCTGTCCTGGTGCTGGGCGAGCCCCTGCCAGATCGTCCCGAGCTGCCGCACCTGGATGATCCCCGAGAGGGGCCTGCGGCGGCTCTGCGGCTCTGGGCTTCGGCGGCGGCTCCCGAGGTGGACCGGTGGTGGGTGGTGGCCTGCGATCAGGTGCGCTGGACGCCCGAGAGCCTGAGGGCCTGGGCTGGCCTCTGCGCGGCCGCGGACCCCGCCGCCGACCACTGGGTCGTCGGCCTCCACGAAGGCCACCTGCAGCCCCTGGGAGGCTGGCTGCCCGCCAGCCTGCGCCCCCTTCTGGCGGCCTCCAGGGAGACCTCCCTCTGGCGTCTGGCCACCGCCCTGCCCCACCTCGCCCTGCCCCAGGCCGGGCCCGAATGGACCGATGTGGATACGCCAGAGGACCGTCGGGCCTTCGAAGCTGGAAGCTAGCCTGACAGTTACCCCAGCCGCTTGCGCACCAGCCGCTCGACGGGCACGCCGCCCTTCAGGTGGCTCTCGATGATCTCCGGCACATCCTCGGCGGTGACATGGGCGTACCAGACCCCGTCGGGATAGACCAGGACCGCCGGGCCAATGGCGCAGAAGCCCACGGATCCGCAGTGGCCGCAGTGCACCGGGCCTGCCTGATTGCCCTTGAAGAACAGCAGCTTCTCCTCAATCAACTGGTTCCGGAAGGCCTCCAGCACCGCCTCGGAGCCGTTGGCCGCACAGCTCTTTGCCGTGCAGACGAAGATCTGGCGCCGCAGGTCGTGGTCGATCATCGGCGCCACCGCCGCGTCCTGCTCACGTGTGGGAAGGGGTCGGGTGTCGGTCATGAGCTTGCTCCCTGAGCCCCGACCATATCAGGAGTTCAGAGCGCCCAGCAAAGCCCCACGCAGCCGCGCAAGGAATGAGAATTCCTCATTGGCTATTTAACTGAGCGTGATTGAGATCACGTACCTGGGAGCCCCATTAATGACGCTTAGATCCGCTTCCGATCCAGAGGGTGAGCCGGACTCTGGCCTCTGAGGTGGCAACATGCTGGCGAAACTGAACATCGCGCGGCGACTGGGCCTGGGCTTCGGAACCCTGCTTGCGCTCCTCCTCTTCGCGGTCCTGGTGGCCCACCTCCAGGCCAACCGGGCCCAGGCCACGCTCAAGCGGCTGGTGGAGCATGAACAACGGTCCCTGGTCCTCGGGGCGCTCATGGACCGGCAGATGCTCCTGACCGGCCGCTTCATTCGCGCCTACGCCCTGGAGTCATCAGAGGCGGCGCGCACCACCCAGAAGGCCAAGCTCGCCAAAGCCAAAGCGACCTATGACGACGCGGAGAAGCAGGTCACCGCCCTCACCAGCCCCGAGGACATCCAGACCCTCGCCGTCCTGAAGACCCTCCGACCGGACCGGGAAGCAGCCAACCGCATCCACGACGAGTTCGTGAACCTGGTGGACCAGGGCCGGAAAGAGGAGGGCGTGCGGCTGATCTTCGGCGAGGGGCGGAAGGTCATCAACGCCTGGGAGGCCGGACTGGAGAAGCTCTCGGCCCTGAAGGAGCAGAACACCAAGGAGCAGAGTCTCGCTGCGATCAAGGCCTCGGATCGAGCGGACTGGCTGCTGCTGGCTGTAGGCGCGAGTGCCCTGGTTCTCGGCGTCTGGCTGTCGATCGTCATCGCTCGGAGCGTGGCCAGACCCGCCGAGGAGATGTGTCGGGCCATCGAGCAGGGTCTGGTCAAGGGGGACCTCCGCGCGGACCTGCCCATCCACAGCGATGACGAACTGGGCCGCGTGGCCAAGGCCTTCAACGAGTTCCTCGCCCAGCTCAGGACCATCTGGCAGGGGCTCTCCGATGCCTCAGCGCGCACCGCCAGCGGCTCCATGGAGCTGTCCGCCGGGGCCGAGCAGATGTCCGCCACCACCAACCAGATCGCCCGGAATGCGGAACAGCAGCGCCAGAGCACCGAGCGCCTTGCGGCCGCCGTCACGCAGTTCTCCGCCTCCATCCAACAGGTGGCCTCCAACGTCCACCAGGCGGGCCAGCAGGCCAACACCGCCGTGCAGGCTGCGGCCGAGGGGCACCAAGCGGGCAGCCACACGCTGGAAGCCATGACCACCATCCGGGGCACCTCCGATCGGATCGTCAAGGCTGTCCAGGTCATCCAGGAGATCGCCCGGCAGACCAACCTACTGAGCCAGAACGCCGCCATCGAGGCCGCCAAGGCCGGGGAACACGGCAAGGGTTTCGCCGTGGTGGCGGACGAGGTCCGGAAGCTGTCCGAGAGGTCCACCCAGGCAGCCCGAGAGATCGCCGGGATCATCCAGGAGGCCAACACCGCCGTGGCCGGGGGCCAGAAGACTGTCAACGACACGGTGCAGGCCCTGAGCTCCATCCAGGAGAGCGTGAGCGGCCTGTCGGCCCTCATCCTCGAGATCGGCAGCGCCACGGACGAACAGGCCCACACCAGCGATGAGGTCGCCGACGGCGTCGAGGAAGGCGCCCAGCAGGCAACCCAGACCGCCACCGCCACCGCCCAGCTGGCGAGTACCGTCCAGGAAGTGGCCCGGACCTCCAGCGACCTCGCCCACGTGGCCGAAGATCTCGCCAAGACCTTGGGGCAGTTCCGGACCTAGGGAGGCGCCCCGCACACAGCTGGACCCCGCTGTCACCAACGGGGTCCAGCGGCCTATCACCGCGCTAATGGCTCTGGATGCGGGCACAACAATGTAGGCAAATTTGGGATTAATGAAAAAAGAAACACGACAAACAGGGGAGTTGAACAATTATTCCTGTGTGGTTATTTAATTAAATGTGATCTTAGTCACGACCGACTTGACCCCGATCATTACCCTTTCATCCTCTATTCAGTGGACCCGAAATCACGTCCGCACATCGCACCAAAACGGACCTTCTCCACCGCTGACTGCTCACGCAGCGCCGTGGTCTTCCTCTACCTCAATCCACCCCCAGAAAGGACGTGCTCCATGCGGAACACCCTCAGGCTCCTCACCCTCCTCGCCGTGCTCGCGGCCCCCCTGGCCGCCGAGGGCGGCAGCGACACCAAGGGCAAGTTCTTCTTCAA
>CAIMQW010000032.1 GCA_903843705.1 uncultured Holophagaceae bacterium
GGCCTTCCGCGCCTCGGCTTCCGTGTGAGCCAGCAGCCAGGCGGAGGGCGAGGGCCCCAGTGGCACCAGGACGGCCTGGACAGCGCGGACCATGGGATCCACCCGCCCATAGGCCAGGTGGGCCGCCACGAAGGCCGCCACCTCCCGGTCCAGGGGGTCGGTGTAGGTCAGGGGCACCCGGAGGGGGTCCTTCTCCAGGGCCTGGGCCGTGTCGTACTGCCCGCAGAGTGCGTCCAGGCGGGCCTTCAGGGTGCGTGTCGGGGTGCCCATGGCCTCCAGTGTCCCAGGGGAGACCTGGTCGTCACGGCGAATTCGCGGGTCCGGTGCCTAAATTCACTATGTAAGTAAAGGCGCAGCCGCTACACTCATGAGCGGTGGCCCGTGGCCCCTTTTGGAGCAGTAACCGCACATGATGAACCTGCGTGGCCTTGGGAACCTGGCGAAGATCCTTGAAGAAGCAGCAAAACCCGATTCGATCCTGCGGGAAGATCGTGAGAAGCCCAAGCCCAAGTTCCTGAAGAAGGGCGAGAAAGCCGGCAACATCCGGGTCATCGATCCCAAGCGGAAAGTGTGGTACCAGAAGCGCCTGAAGGAAGCCACCGCGAAGGCCACCGGCAGCGAAGCCAGCGAGGCTGCCTCGGGTCCCGTGAGCGCTCCTGCAGCCCCCGTGTTCGCGAAGAACGTCGCGTCCCTGGTGGGTGGCGGCTCGCTGCTGCAGACCCTGGCTGCTGCCAAGGATGCGAAGCCCAAGTCCGATTCCCCGAAGCGCTCCGAGTCTTGGCGCCGCAAGCCGGGTGAGTCGATCTTCTAGCTGTCGGCTATCGGCTGTCAGCTGTCGGTGAAAGAGGGACCCGGATGGGTCCCTTATTCCGTGCCTGGAACTGGCCGGGAATGGCTGATCGTGCTGCTAGCCGTCGGCTATCAGCCCCTACTACGCCACGACCACACCAAACTTCCGCCCGATCCATGTGGCGGCCAGCGGTCGCTCAAGCTTGCCGCGGCGCAGGTCGCCGAGGGTGAGCAGGGCCAGGTCCAGCACCGGCGTGGCCGGGGATAGGGTGCCATCCGCCAGGCGGGCCGCGAGGTCTGCGCGGGCGAGGGCGTGGAGGCCGTCGGCCAGCCGCACGTGCACGGCTTGGGGATCTGCCAGCGCGTTGCCCGCCTTGGTGGCCGCTTGGCTCACCCCGCGCAGCATGCCGTCGATGGCGCAACCCGAGGGTGCGGCCGCCAGGGTGGGTTCCGCAATGGCGACGATGCGCTGCTCGAGCAGCGCCCAGGCCGCCTGGTACTGGGTGCCCTTGTGGCGCCAGCGGCTCAGGAGGGCATCCAGCTCTGGCGCGAGGGCTGCGGCCTCGGTGGGGCGCTCCAGGGCCAGCAGCCAGAGGCGGGCCTCATCGGGCAGGGCGGTAAAGGCAGCGAGGTTCATGGAGACTCCCGGAACTGGAACTGTCTCTAGGATGCCTGCAAGTCGCCAGCCATGCCTGTCCGAACACCTGCTCCACAGGTTTCCGTGACGATTGGACCCCTGGGTCTCGCGTAAGGTTAGGAGCGATGCGAGACACGGCGATTCTGCTTCTAAACCTGGGTGGCCCGGTGAACCTGGGCCAGGTGGAACCCTTCCTGGCGGCCCTCTTCGGGGACCGGGACCTGATCACGCTGCCTTGTCCAGCCTGGATGCAGCCGTCCCTGGCGCGGCTCATCGCCCGGCTGCGTGCGCCCGGCGCCAAGGGCCGCTATGCGGAGATCGGCGGCGGCTCCCCGCTGCTGCGCGAGAGTGCCCTCCAGGGCAACGCGCTGCGGGCGGCCCTGCGTGCGGCTGGGCGCGACGAGGCCGTGAAGCTCTGCTTCCGCTATGCGGCACCCAAGGCCGCGGGCCTGTTGCGGGCGCTCAAGCGCGACGGCATCCGCAAGCTGGTGCCGGTGACTCTCTACCCCCACGACTGCCGTGCGACCACGGGCTCCAGCCTGCGGGAACTGGCCGTGGAGGCCTCCAAGGTGGGCCTGGAGCTGCTGCCGGGTGTGGACCACTACGCCACGGATCCTGACTACCTGGACGCGCTGGAGCGGCCCCTGCGCGCGGCGCTGGCGGAGCTGCCCGACGCCACCGTGATCTTCAGTGCGCACAGCCTGCCCGTGCGGCAGATCGCGGCGGGCGATCCCTATGAAAAGGAGATCCACGCCACTCGCGACGCCCTCATGGCGCGGCTCGGCCCGATCCCCGGTGGTTATACCCTGGCCTACCAGAGCCGCACGGGCCCCGTGCGCTGGCTGGAGCCTCCCCTGAAAGCGGTGCTGGAGAGCATGGGCGGCAAGGACGTGATCGTGGTGCCGCTCAGCTTTGTCAGCGAGCACATCGAGACCCTGCACGAGCTCGACATCGAATACCGCGAGGTGGCCCACAAGGCTGGGGTGCGCACCTACCGGCGCGTGGCTGCGCCCGGTACCGATCCGGCCTACATCCGCTGCTTGACGCGGCGCGTATTGGAGATGCTGCCATGAGCACGCTCATCCTCGGCGGCGGCGTGACAGGCCTGGCGGCCGCCTGGCACCTCCAGCGCCGCGGCATCACCGTGGAAGTCTGGGAAGCTGGTGCCAGCGTCGGCGGCTGGATGAAGACACTGTCCTGGGAGGGCGGACACATCGAGACCGGACCTCAGGGCGTCTTGTGGCAAAAGGGCACAGTGGTGGACCAGGTCTTCACCGCCATCGGGCTCCCCTTCAAGTCTCCGGGCACCGGCGCCCGCTGGGTGGGGAAGGGTGGCCGCCTCATCCCTGTGCCGGCCTCGCCCCCGTCCCTGATGTTTTCGGCCCTCATGCCCCTGGGCGCCAAGCTACGCATGATGGCCGAGCCCTTCATCCCCGTGCGCGGCGCGGAGCCCGAGGAGTCGCTGTCGGCCTTCATCACGCGCCGCCTGGGCAAGGGCGTGGCCACGGAGCTGCTGCCCGCCATGGTGGCCGGTGTGCTGGCCGCGCCGGCCGAGGTCCTGTCCGTGGACGCCATCCCCAAGCTGCGCCAGTGGGAGGCCACGGGCAGTCTGGTGAACGGCATCCGCAAGAGCGGTGTCAGCCACATGGTGGTGCCCGAGGGCGGCATGGGGCAGCTGCCCATCAAGCTCGCTGAGCACCTCTCGACCGTGCGCACGGGACTGCGCGCCGAGCGCCTCGAGGCCCTTCCAAACCATCGCTGGCGCGTGAGCGGCGGTGGCGAAGTGCGCGAGGTGGACCGTCTGGTCCTGGCCCTGCCGGCCTTCGAGGCGTCGGCCCTGCTGTGGCCCGTGGCCCCCGGCAGCGCGGCGGCTCTGGGCTCCATTCCCTACACCAGTGTGGACCTCTGGCACAGCCGCCACACGCCGCTCCCCGCCCTAAAGGACAGCTTTGGCTTCCTGATCCACCCGCCGGAGGGCCGGGGGTACCTTGGCTCTCTGGTGCCCTCGTGGATGGATTCCCAGACCGCTCCGGCGGGTGTCATGCAGCTGCGCAGCTTCATCGGCGGCGCCTTCGGCAAGCCTGCGGACCTGGAGACCTGGGAGGGCGTGCAGGCCCGCCTCCAGCACTGGATCCCGGCCCTTGACGCGGCCTCCGCCGTGCGCCACGAAGTTGCAGAGAACGCCATCCCACGCCCCGAGCTGGGCCACCGCGCCCGCGTAGCCGTTGCCCTCGAAGCCCTGCCCACCGGCATCGAGTGGCTCAGCAACGCCCGCTTCGGCCCCGGCGTGAGAGACATCCTCGAAGGCCTCGAAGTCTGGGCGGGTCCCGACGTCGACTGATCCTCAGCCACTGGTGAAGCTGAAAAAGAAAAAGCAAAATTAACCACAAAGAACACAAAGGGCACAAAGGAAGCCTTTTTTTTACAGCCCACTCTATTCTTTGTGTTCTTTGTGCTCTTTGTGGTTAAACCATCCTTTCGAAAACGCCGGATTCCGAACGAGGACACGGCACCCTGCCAACTTTGCGGTCTACCGGGCGCGGACCTTGACGCTAGCTTGCTCCAGGGCGCTCCGTAGTCGGCGGGTGAAGGCCAAGGCTTCGGGCTGGTCGCCGTGGAGGCAGACCGTGTCGGCCTGGAGGGCCACGTCCCCACCGGTCCGGCTTTCGACGCGGCCCTCGAGCACCATGCGCAGCACCCGCGCCACTGCGACGTCCGCGTCCGTGATCATGGCCCCCGGCTGGCCGCGCGGGGATAGGCTGCCGTCGGCCTCGTAGCCGCGGTCCGCGAAGACCTCGCTGGCGCAGGTCAGGCCCAGCGCCTGGCCCGCCTGGATCGAGGCGCTGCCGCTCAGGCCCACCAGGATCAGGGTCGGGTCGAAGTCCCGGATGGCACCGGCGATGGCCGCCGCCAGGGCCTCGTCCTTGGCAGCCATGTTGTAGAGGGCCCCGTGGGGCTTCACGTGGCGGAGCCTGGTTCCCGCGGCCCGCGCGAAGGCGTCCAGGGCGCCGACCTGGTAGAGGATCAGCCCGCGGGCTTCCGCGGGCGTGATGGCCATGGTCCGGCGGCCGAAGCCCTGGAGATCCGGCAGCGAGGGATGGGCGCCCAGGGCCACGCCCCGGGCCGCGGCCAGCTGGAGGGTCCGCGCCATGGTCGCGGGATCGCCTGCATGGAACCCGCAGGCGATGTTGGCGCTGGTGATCAGGTCGAGGATGGCCTCGTCCTGGCCCATGGTCCAGGCACCGTAGCTTTCGCCCAGGTCGCAGTTGAGGTCGATGGTCTTGCCCACGGGGTCACCTCGGTTCAGCGGGATTGCAGCTCGGTCAGGACCCCTTCCAGCTCCCGGAACCGCACTTCGCGGTCGAGGAGCAGGGCCTGGGCTTCCGGGAGGGCCATGGGCGCCAGCCGCAGGGTCTCCCCCGGACGGAGCTGGGCCGCCCGGGGGAGATCCACCGAGGCCACCTCGCCCAGGCGCGGATACCCCCCGGTAGTCTGCCGATCCGCCATGAGGAGGATGAGGGAACCGTCCGGCGGCAGCTGCAGGGTGCCCGTGGCCACTCCGGAGGACACCATCTCCAGCGGGCGTTCGAGAGACAGCTTGGGCCCCTGCATCCGGAGGCCCATGCGGTCCGAGTTCGGGGCGACCTGGAAGGCGCTCTCCAGGAGGCTCTGGCGGGATGCGCTCGTCAGCAGGGGCCACTGGGGGCCGGGCAGGAAGCGCAGGACCGAGGGCCGGATGAAGTCCAGGTCCCGGGACCAGGGGACGAACCAGTCCGGGGCGAGGAACAGGCTCTGGCCCTGCCGGAAGCGCCGGCGAAGCGACGGGTAGCGTTCTCCGGAGCCGGGGCCGGGCTCCACCCGATCCCCGACCTTGAGGGGACGGCCCTGGAAGCCACCGAAGCCGGCGGACAGGTGCGTGCTGGTGCTGCCCATGACGCCTGGAACCTGCACGCCCCCTTCTACGGCCAGATAGCAGCGGACCCCCTCGACCGGTCGGCCGAAGCGGAGCTGAGTCCCCGTGCCCACCAGCACCGGCCGCCAGAGGGGCACGGGCTGACCGGCGATGGTGGGTGACAGATCGGCGCCGCAGAGGGCGATCAGGGTCTCGGTCTTGAACTGCAGGGTGGGTCCTGAGAGGGTCAGCTCCAGCGTGGCGGCTTCGGCAGGGTTCCCCACCAGCAGGTTGGCCAGCCGGTGGGAGACCTCGTCCATGGCCCCACCCGGGCCCACGCCCAGGTGCTGGTAGCCCCGGCGGCCCAGGTCCTGAACAGTGGTGAGCAGGCCGAAGGACTCGATGCGGAAGCTCACCGGCCCTTCTCCGCATAGGCCCGGAACGCCTCGGCATCGACGGGTACGAAGCGCAGGCGATCCCCCGGGCCGAGCAGGCAGGGATGCTCCCGCTCGGGCAGGAACAGGCGCATCGGGGTCTGGCCGATGATCTGCCAGCCGCCGGGCGTGGCCACGGGGTAGATCCCCGTCTGCATCCCGGCAATGCCCACGGACCCTGCGGGCACCCGGGTCCGAGGCGTTGCCCGTCGCGGGGCGGCGATGGTTGCGTCCAGTCCCCCGAGGTAGGCGAACCCCGGCGAGAATCCGATCATGTAGATCCGGTAGGTCGCCGCCGTGTGCCGAGCGATGACCTCCTCCTCGGACAGGGCGCACAGGCTGGCCACCTCTGCCAGGTCAGGTCCAAAGGCGCCTCCGAAGCAGACGGGGATCTCCACCTGGCGCGGGGGCGGGGTGGATGCTTTGCCCGCTCCCTTCCAGAGGCGGAGGAGCTCACGCGTCAGGGCCTCATGCGGCGAGCCCTCGCCCCCGGACCAGGCCACGGGGTCGTAGTGCACGGCCAGGGTCGCATAGGCCGGCACCAAATCCAGGACGCCCGGGAGGTTCACTTTCCGGAGCAGTGCCGCCAGCTTGTGCACGCGGTCGTTCACGCCCGGGTCGATGCCTTGGCCAAGGATGGCCAGCAGGGCCCGGTCACCCAGGGCTTCCACCTGGAGCGGGGGATTCCGGGAGGAGACTGTCGACGGGGTGGGCATCTGAGCTGACTCGGAGGTGAATATATGGTGGGCCAGGACGCTGGACTCTGCTGATAAGCTTCCTCCAGATCTTCTTTCAAGCAATTCCAATTATGGAGGCACCGCCATGAATCTTGGACCCGCCACCGCCGTTGGTGCAAACGCTCCCTGGTGGAAGGAGATCACTCGCAACCAGTGGTACGCGCTCCTGGCCGGCAAGATCGGCTGGATGCTGGACGCCTTCGACGTGATGCTCTATGTCTTCTGCCTGAAGACCATCATGGACGAGTGGCACATGAACCCCGCCGTGGCGGGCTTCATGGTGACGGTGACCCTGTTCGCCTCCTCTTTCGGCGGCATCATCTTCGGGGCCGTGGCGGACCGGTGGGGGCGCAAGAAGGCCTTGATGGCGACGGTGCTCATCTTCTCGATCTGCTCCGGCCTCTCTGGTCTCTCGCAGAACCTCGTCCAGCTCGCCATCGCCCGCGCCATCCTCGGCCTGGGCATGGGCGGTGAGTGGGCCTCCGGCGCACTGCTCGTCTCCGAGAGCTGGCCCGCCAAGCACCGGGGCAAGGCCATCGGCCTGATGCAGGGCGGCTGGGCCCTCGGCTACATCGCCGCCGCCATCGCGGCCGCCACGATCCTGCCCCGGTTCGGCTGGCGCGTCATGTTCTTCGTGGGCGTGATTCCGGCCCTGTTCGCGCTCTGGATCCGCACCAAGGTCGAGGAACCCGCAGTCTGGCTGGAGCAGCAGAAGAAGGAGAAGCTCGAGCCCAAGGCCAAGGGGGGCTTCCTCCAGATCTTCGCACCGGACCTCCTGCGCTTCACCCTGATCAGCACCCTGATCTCCACCTTCGTGATGTTCGCCTACTGGGGCCTGTTCTCCTGGCTGCCCAGCTTCCTGAGCTCTCCGGCCTCGAAGGGCGGCGCGGGCCTCTCCATCGTGAAGGCCCCGATGTGGATCATCCCCATGATGATCGGCGCCTACATCGGCTACGTATCCTTCGGGTTCATCGCGGACAAGTTCGGACGGCGGCCGACCTTCGCCGGCTACCTCATCATCTCCGCTGTGCTCGTCTTCATCTTCGGCAACACCCGGAATCCGAACGCCCTCATGGTGATGGGCCCCTTCCTGGGGTTCTTCGGCTCCGGCTACTTCAGTGCCTTCGGAGCGTTCATCTCCGAGCTGTTCCCGACCCGGGCCCGCGGCTCAGCGGTGGGCTTCTGCTACAACACGGGCCGCATGATCAGCGCACTGGCCCCCACGGTGGTGGGCTACTTCTCGGTCCGGCTCGGCATCGGCGCGGCCCTGACGCTCCTGGCCATCGCCTTCCTACTGGCGGCCGGCTCCATCTTCCTCCTACCCGAGACCCGCGGGGCTGAGCTGACATGAGCTGGAGAACCGATGCACACCATCGCCGAACTCCCCACAGCACCCTACTGCCTGGCGCCCTCCTCTGAACGGGAACCGGCCTCCTTTGTGATGCCGGCGGGCGCCTGCGACACCCATGCCCATGTCATCTCCGCGAGTGCGGACTACCCGATGGCCTCCGGGCGCAGCTACACCCCACCGGCTGCGCCCGGGGAGAATTACGTGGCGATGCTGGACGCCTGCGGCTTCGCCCGGGGGGTCATGGTCCAGATCAGCGTCTATGGCACGGACAACCGCTACCTGCTCGAGGTCTTGAAGGCTTATCCCGAGCGGCTGCGCGGCGTCGCGGTCGTGACCCCCGAGGTGACCGACCGGGAGCTCGAGGACATGCACGCGGCCGGTATTCGGGGGCTGCGGATCAACGTGCTGTTCCCGGGCGCCGGCCTCAGCTTCGACGCCATGGAGGTCCTGGCCCGGCGCATCGCCCCGCTGGGCTGGCACATGCAGTTCCTGGTGGACGGCAGGGACCTGCCCGGGCTCCTGCCGCGCATGCGCAAGCTGCCGTGTCCAGGGGTGATTGACCACATGGGCCACATGCCTGCGGCGCTGGGCTTCCAGCACCCCGGCTTCCAGGCGGAGCGGGAGCTCCTGGTGAACCACGGCTGGTGGACCAAGCTCTCCGGTTCCTACCGGATCGGCGAGGCCTTCCCGAACTACCCCGAGGTCGTACCCATCGCCCAGGCCCTCATCGAAGCCGCCCCGGACCGCGTGGTCTATGGCAGCGACTGGCCCCACGTGGCCATCCCGCGCATGGTCGATACCGGCCACCTGCGCAACCTCCTAGAAGTCTGGGCCCCCGATCTCGCCCTCCGGAACCGCATCCTCGTGGACAATCCGGCGCGACTGTACGGCTTTGCCTGAAGGCATGCCTAGGCCGCAGGCCCCTGGGTTCAACCCCGGGCTATGCTGGCTCTGTGTCCATAAAGCACGCGGAGGAACCATGGGGGCAGACCATTCCATGCGCACACATGCCGGGCGAGCCGTCGGCATGGTGCTGCTACTCCCGGTGGTGGCCTGGAGCCAGCAGTCCGCCCAGCGGCCGTCGACGCAGCAGCCCGCACGGCGGCAGGTGCTCCAGCACGGAACCCAGAAGACGGTGGCCGTGATCGGCAAGGAGGTGACGCTGATCGAGGCGAAGAGCCTGCCCTTGGCCCGCGGCGCCACGGGTGAGGCCTACTACGACTTCCAGCTGGACCCCCATGAGCAGATCAGCTTCAAACTGGAGGCGGAGAACGCCAACGAGATCCAGCTCCGGCTCGCCACCAAGAAGGACCCGGACGCCCCGGGCACGGCCAAGATGCAGGCGCTGGCCGTGAATGAAGCGCTCAAGCACGCGCCGAGGGAGGCCCTGAGCTACATGAACGACCAGGACGCGCCATTCACCGTGATCCTTCACCTGAAGGGGCACGTGAACTATGCCTACAAGCTGAACATCCAGCGGGCGCCGGGGAAGTAGCTTCACCTGTTGGTGAGGCTGCTGGGCTCCTGAGACGCCGGTGGGCAGGCTATGCTGGCCCTGCATCCTGTGACTCGCCCGAGGAACCATGCCAAAGCTCCGTGCCGCACTCTTCTGCCTCGTCGGTTCCCTGGCCATGGCCCAGGCGCCGGATCCCCAGGCCGACATCTGGGCCCCGGTCCGCTTTCTGGTGGGGGAGTGGGAAGGCACCGCGTCGGGGGAGCCGGGCACGGGAACCGTGTCCCGCCGCTACGAGGTCATCCTAAAGGAGCGCTTCCTCTCCGAGCGCAACCAGTCCACCTATCCTCCCCAAGAGAAGAACAAGACCGGCGAGGTGCATGAGCACCTGAGCCTCTTCAGCCATGACCGGACGCGGAACACGCTCGTGTTCCGGCAGTTCCACCAGGAGGGCTTTGTCGTCACCTACGTGCTGAACCGGGCGCTGGGTTCGTCAAACAAGCTGGTCTTTGAGAGCGAGCAGCTGGAGAACGTCCCCGACTCCTGGAAGGCGCGGGAGACCTACGAGCGGAAGGCGGACAACGAGTTCATCGAGACCTTTGAGCTGTCGCAGGGGGGCAAGCCCTACACCGTGTACAGCCGCAACCACTTCAAGCGCCGTCTCGCCGATCCCGGGCGATGACATTCTGCCTGTGAACCCGCAGAATGGGGCTGCCTTGCCCCTGGGGAGTCCTGAATGACCCTGGCCCTGCTCCTGCCCGTCGGCGCCTCCATGTGGGGCCTGGCACAGCCCTGGTGGGAGTTTGTCCTGCGCGGGCTGCTGGTCTACGGCTTCCTGCTCATCACGCTGCGGCTCACGGGCAAGCGGCAGGTGGGGCAGCTGGCGCCCTTCGACCTGGTGCTGCTGCTGGTGCTCAGCAATGCGGTGCAGAACAGCATGAACGCCGGGGACAACTCGGTGGCGGCCGGCTTCATCCTGGTGGCGACGCTGCTGGCGGTGAACGGCTTCCTGTCCTGGCTCACCTGGCGCAGCAAGCGCGCCGAGAACCTGCTGGAGGGGCGCCCCCAGATCCTAGTGCACCACGGGGTGGTGGATGAGGCCATGCTCGCTTCGGAGCGGATCACCCACCACGAGCTCATGGCGGCGGCTCGGCAGGTTGGTGTCTCCGACCTTGCCCAGGTGAACGTGGCCATCCTAGAGACCAACGGACGCATCAACGTCATCCCGAAAAATGGCAGCACCCCTTGACTTGACGAATAAAAGGCGAAAACTGGAGCCATGAACCTCCTGTCCCTGCCCCTGGCGCCGCCCCAGCTCCTCAAGGATCTGCGCGTGGAGCCCGAGGAGGCCCGGTCGATCCTGCGGCCCCAGAAGGATGAGCGCTATGGGTTTGGCTTCGCCCTCAGCCCCTACCGCGGCTGCGCCCACGGCTGCCGTTACGGCTATGTACGGGAGTATCCAAACGCCCTCCACGGCCCGGAGGACTGGGGCGGCTGGGTGGCGCCAAAGCTCAATGCTCCGGAGCTGCTCTGGTCCCATCGGCACAGGCTGCATGAGGCCCGGGTGTTCATGGCCTCGGCCACGGATCCCTACCAGCCCCTGGAGCGTCAGTACCGCCTGACCCGGCGCTGCCTGGAGGTGCTGCTGCTCTGTCCCACCACCGAGGTGCTGCTCCATACCCGGTCCCCCCTTATCCTGCAGGATCTTGACCTGCTCCGCGCTTTCGGGGACCGCGTCACCGTGGGCTTCTCCATCCCCACGGATGACGAC
This sequence comes from uncultured Holophagaceae bacterium, assembly GCA_903843705.1. Lineage (GTDB taxonomy): Bacteria > Acidobacteriota > Holophagae > Holophagales > Holophagaceae > Geothrix. Next base: position 11,065 of record CAIMQW010000032.1, read on the forward strand.
ACGGTGCGGCAGGTGGTGGAACCCCACGCCCCCAGCATTCCCGGTCGCTGGGCCGCTGTGGAGCGCCTGGCCAAGGCGGGCATCGCGGTGAACCTGGCCGTGACGCCGCTCATGATGGTGCACGATCCCCAGGCCTTCGCCCGACGCGCCCGATCCAGCGGCGCCACCGGGGCCTGGGTGGGCGGGCTGCGCCTGCTTCAGCGGGATCCCTTCTACAAGGTGCTGGCGGACCACGGCTGGTTGAAGGTATTGGACCATGACTATGCAGAGGGCATCCGCGCCGCTTTCCGCGCGGCGTTTCCGGCGCACCGGCGGGTCCGGGAGCCGCGCGCCGAGCGGGTTTCGGCGGTGGCGCCCAGCCTGGCCCGCCAGCCCGGCCTCTTCGACGCTGACGTGCTCCCGCCCCTTGTGGGAGACTGAGGGACCATGACCACCCTCGCGCTCAAGTACCGGCCCCGCACCCTGTCCGATCTCGTGGGGCAGGAGGGTAGCGTCAAGGCCCTGGCCAACGCCCTGAAGCGGGCCAAGGAGAGCGGGCGCATCCACCAGGCCTACCTCTTCGCCGGTGTGCGCGGCACGGGCAAGACAAGCACCGCCCGCATCCTGGCCCGGGCCCTCAACTGCGCCGAGGGTCCCACAGCCACGCCCTGCGGCGTGTGCGATCCCTGTCGCGCGGCGGAGCAGCCGGACAGCAGCCTGGACATCGTCGAGATCGACGCCGCCAGCCGGGCCTCCGTGGCCGACGCCCGGGCCCTGCGCGAGCAGGCCCAGACCCGCCCCGCCTTCTGCCGCTACCGTGTCTACATCATCGATGAAGTGCACATGCTCAGCACTGAGGCCTTCAACGCCCTGCTGAAGGTCATCGAGGAACCACCTCCCCACGCCATCTTCGTGCTGGCCACCACTGAGCTGCAGGACGTCCCTGACACCATCAAGAGTCGGGTGCAGATCTACCCCTTCCGCCTGATCCCCGTGGGCCTCATCGAAGGCCGCTTGGCCTACGTCTGCGAGCAGGAGGGTGTCCCCGCAGAGCCTGGCAGCCTGCGGCTGGTGGCCGAGGCGGGGCAGGGCTCCATGCGCGACGCCCTCACGATCCTCGACCGCGTCATCGCCGCCGGCGACGGCCAGGTGCAGGAGGAAGCGGTCCGCGAGCAGCTGGGCATTGTCAGCGCCCACCTGGTGCAGGGCGTCATGTCTTCCCTCGCCGTCGGGGATTCGGCGGCCCTGGTGGAGGCCTGCCGCGAGCTGGCCAGCCAGGGGGCCGACTGGGCCACCTTCTGGCGGGAGCTGGTGCTGGCCTTCCGGGACCGCCTGGAGGCCGAGGCCCGCGCGAACCGCGGCCCCCACGAGCTGCTGCGCTGGGCCCGGATGCTGAACCTGCTGCTGAGCCGCGAGCGGGACCTGCGGGACAGCAGCCTGCCCCGGGTGGTGGTGGAGCTGGCGCTGATCACGGCCGCCCAGCTGCCTCATCTGGCACCTCTGGATGCGCTGGTCTCCGGCACGGCTACCGCCAATCCTGCGGCCAACCCCACAACCAATCCCGCACCAAGGCCGGCGGTGCCTGCGGCAGGCCCGCCTTCTGTCCCTCCCCGGGCCCCCCAGGTCGCGCCGGCGCCTGAGGGGCCCCGGCGGCCGACCCCGACTCCGCCCCCCCTCCCGGCTCCCGCGCCTCCCAAGCCACCCGCAGGCGCTGCCGCATCGCCGCATCCGCCCATCGGCACCTCGGCTCAGCTGCGCTCTGCCTGCAGCGAGGCACTCCGCCTGGGCACAGGCCTCCGGGCCCTGGCCACGGCCCCGCAGATGGCCACGGACCTGGCCTGGGAGCCGCCGGTTCTACGCTTCCGCTTCCCGGCCAACGTGCGCCAGACCTTCCAAGACTTCGAGCGCGAGAAGGCCAGCCCCCACCTGCTCGCCGCCCTGGCCACGGTGCTGCCCGGCCTGCAGTCCGTGGCGGTCGAGTTCGACGGGGACGGCACCCCCGCCGCGCCCGAGCGCCCCGAGGACCGCCTGCGCCAGGAACCCGGCTTCCAGGAACTCCTTCGTCTCACCGGCGGCGAAGTGCTCGAGATCCGAAAAGACGGCTAGATCGAGGATCAAAGATCCAACGCTAAGACCCGAAGACGCGAAGAAAAGCGAAGCAAGGCAAAAACTTGGTGGGCTAGGCAGGCGGAATCACTGGCCCCGCTCCGCAACGGTCCCGTTTAGCCCTGAAGCACTCGATTGTTGAAACTCCGGCCTTCACCCAGCTGGGCCCCTCCCAGCCTTTCCTGTGCTCTTCTTCGCTTTTCTTCGCGCCTTCGCGTTGGATCAGTTGCTTTTCCAAATGCCCAGAACCCTCACCCGCCGGAGACGGGGGGCATGAGGGCGACTTCGTCGCCGTCTGCGAGGGGGGTGCTGCGGTCGGCGAAGGTCTGGTTCACGGCCAGGAGGGCGTCCGGGGGCAGCGCCTGAAAGCGCGGATCGGCCAGCAGGTCACCCAGGGTGGCCGCCAGGGGCAGGGTCACTTCGTCGAGGCCCAGCAGGGGGCGGTAGCGGGCGAAGCATTTCACCGTGATCATGCGGATCTCCTAACGCGCTACTTGGGGCTCCAGGTGTGCCGGATCTCGCCCGAGGGAGTCAGGCCCACACCGCCACCTTTGCTGGCGCCCAGCTGCAGGACGAAGCCGCCGAAGCGCCACTCCACCTGGCCCGACGTGATGGCCAGCTCACCGGTCTTCTTGTGGGAGACCACGACGGCGCTGCGCTGGCCCAGGAGGGTGATGCTCTTGCCAAAGGTGACTTCAGTCTCCGTAGTCCCCTGGGAGGTGGGCCGCAGGGCGACGCTCACCCGATCCAGCCCCAGGGTGCGCCGGAGCTGATCCTGCAGGGGGGCGAAGGCGAGGGTGGAAAGCAGGCCCGTGCTCGCACTGGCCAGCCCCTGGGTGATGGCGCCCTGGGTGGCGCCGGACGTTGCACCGGCGATGCCCACATTGGCCACGTTGCCGGGGTTGATCAGGATGGACACGATCTCATCCTGGCGCAGGCTGGGCGTGGACGTGGGCATGATGGTGAGGTTGCTCAGCGTGCCCCGGATGTCGAGGTTCACGGTGTAGCCCGGGATGGAGCTGACGCTGCCCTGGAGGGCGATGATCGGATCGAGCGCCCGGGCTTCGGAAAAGGCCAGGGAGCCTCGGTCCACCACCATGTCGCCTGCGGGGAAGATGTTGGTGAGGCGGCCCCCGGGCTGGAAGACCAGGGTGCCCTTGGGCACCGGATGGGACAGGGTGCCCAGCACCTGGAAGGGGCCTTCGGTGCGACCCTCCAGCTTCAGGAGGTTGGTGTCAAAGGTCCAGGGACTCTGCAGGTTCAGGTCCAGGTCCAGGCGGATGCGGTCCAGGGGGTCGTCCAGGTCCAGCCCCGTTAGGGCTCCGCTGTCGCTGAGGGCGCTACGCAGGATGAGGTCCGCGAGCTTCACTTCGGTCTGATAGGTCAGCCGGTCCGCCCGGAGCTTCCCCTTCAGAAGGCCGCCGGATTCGGTGCCCTCAAGGCTGGCCTGCAGGCTGCCCTGGAGGTCAAGGCCATCAGGCACATCCCGCACCTGGAAGTTGCCCAGGCTCGCCTTCAGGGCATAGGCCTCGATGCCTCCCAGGCGCCAGGACATGCCACCAGTGAGGCGGAGGTCCCCCTGGGCCAGGGTGCCACGGATGGGCTGATCCTCGGAGATGGTGATGGCCCGATCCTTGAGCACCACCTGGCCCTGGAGGTCCTCGATGCCCTGGTAGCCACGGAGGTGCGCCTGGCCCTTCTCCAGGGAGAGGGTGCCGTCCAGCAGGGGGTCGAGGTAGCTGCCGTGGGCCAGGATCCTGAAGCGGCTGGTGCCCTGCACACTCAGGTCGGAGAGCAAGTTGTACTCATCGACTTCCATGACCAAGTCGAGGATGGCCTTGAGGTGGGCCAAGTCTGCGCCGCCCTGGGCCTGGAGCGCCAGGGGACCGGAACGGGTAAAGGGGACGGTGCCGGCCAAGCGGAGGCGGGCCGCCCGCCCGCTGGCGGCGTCGGTCTGTTGGCGGGCGCCCCCATCCAGGGCAACATCCACCACCGCCCCCCGGCTGTTGCCACTCAGGGCAGAGGGCCGGGACTGGTGCAGCTCGAAGGCATTGAAGCGGGCTGCCAGACGGTCGAGGGAGCCGGACCAGGCCAGTTCCTTCCCATGGTTCCAGCGGCCCTGCACCGTGGCGGAGAGGCTGAGATCCTCCAGCAGATCCTCGGTCAGGCTGCGGGCCAGGGTCTCCGTCGGGGCGCTCTCCGGGGAGAGGGTCAGGCTGAGGCTCCCCATCAGGTCCAGGCCCTGCCGCGCAGCCTCGAAGGCCAGCAGGGGCTTGGCCTGGCCTGCGATGCCCAGGCGACCTTCCAGGCGACCCCGCTCCAGGCTGGCCCGGCCCTCGATGCCGTCGAAGCTCCGGTCTCCAAAGAAGAGGCGGCCCCGTTTAAGGATGAGGCTGCCTTCGGGAAGTTCCAGGGGGCCAAAGGGGGCGGTGATAGGTCCCAGCAGGGTCGCATCCACCTGGGACTGGAGGTGGGGCCCGGGCAGGGTCAGCAGCTGCGTATCGAGACGCCCATGAAGGTCCGTCCGCCAGGTCCAGTGTTTGAAGTCCATGTCGGCACTGCCTGTGAGGGCGAGGGCGCCATCCGGGGCGGCGCCCTCGGCTCCCAGCAGATCGGTGCGCTCGGCAATCTTGACGTTCGAAAGCTTGAGCCGAAGCGAGGATAGGTTCATCCAGAAGTCGGAGGAAGCCGCTGGAATGTTTACTTGGTAACACTCCCCTGATTCAACTTGAGCGTTTCCGATCATGGTAATGGAGGCATAGGGGCCCTGCAGTCGCACCCAGCCGGAGGCTAGGCCCGTGATGGGAAGATCCTGACCCTCCTGAGTCTTCAGGTCCGCTGCCCGGAGCCCCTCGGCCACGGGGAGCTTATGGGCGGTGTAGCACATGTCCATCTGGGACTGGCCGGGCGGGAGGGGGCGCCAGGTCAGCCAGAGCTCGCCGGTGCCTACGCCTTCGCCCTTGTGGACTCCTATCTCCCGGACCCAGAGATCAGATCCCTGGATCTCCACCTGGCCTTGGATGCGGTCGGCATGGGCGCCGTGCCACCGGGGGCCATCCACGGCCACGGTGGCCTGGAGTCCGAGGCCATTGGCCTGGCTCCACCGGACGCTGGCCTGGGCCTGGGTGGCCCCCGCCATGTCCAGGCTCACGATGCCCCAGGCTGTGAGGGTCCGGGCGATCTGGTCGGCGCCGACTTCCACCCGGCCCTGGCCCTCGAAGTGATCCAGGCCACGGGGACCTAAGGTGGCCTGGCCCGTGCCCTCCAGCTTGAAGGCCTCAAGCTGCAAGCTGAACTGCTCCAGGGAGGCCCGGCCCCGCTCCAGGGATGCCTCCAGCCCGCCCGAGTCCGAGCCGCGCTGGGAGAAGCCCGCCTGCAGCGTGCCCTGCCAGCGGTCCAGGCGCCCGGGGGAGTCCCCGGCCTTGGGTCCCTGGAGCTCGGCCTGGAGGGTGCCGCGGGTCTCCTCAAGTTCCGGGATGTGGAGCAGCCGCCCCAGGGTCGCCAGGTCGAGGTTGGTGGCCTGGACCTTGGCTTGGAGGGGCAGGTTGCGGGACCAGGCTCCCTGGACTTCCAGGTCGCCCTGGGGAGAGGACCAGTGGAGGCTCTCCACCTGGGCGCGCTCGAGGTTGCCGCTGGCCTTGAGATCGAGCCCACCGGGCAGGAAGACCGCCTTGGCGGGCCGGAGGTCCTGGCCGTCGGCGCTGAGGGTCCAGCTGGGCTTCTGGAGGGACCCCTGCAGCGTGCCCGCCAGGTCCAGGGTGCCGGTCAGGGGTGGCCGGGAGGTCCCGCTCCAGCGTGCTGCATCCGTCAGGTCCAGGACACCCGTGAGGTGGGCCTCCAGCCGCTCGGGGCTCTTGGGGGTGGTCGCGGTGTAGCGGCCGTTCAGGCGAACCTGGCTGTCCTCCAGCCGCAGGTAGGCTTCGTGGAGGACCAGAGCCGGCTCGGAGACTTCGCCGTGCAGATCGAGTCGGCCTTTCTCCCAGCCGCCGGGACCCTTCACGGCCAGCTGGGGCCCGGTCAGGTCGAGGCGGACCTGGTTGGGTCCCTGGCCAACGCCCTTCACTTCGAACTGGTAGTGCAGGGCCGGAATGCCGCGCAGGGCGTCTGGCAGCGTGACTTCCCCACCACTGAGGCTGAGGAGATCCAGGTGGAAGCGGGGTAGGGGCTCCGTTCGGGGCGGTCGGCTCTTGAGGTGGATCGCGTGCAGACCCGTCTCGGTCAGGCGCAGGTGGGGGTGCTCCACGCGCAGGGCATGGATGCGGTGGGAAGGGCCCAGCAGGGAAAGCAGATCAGCCTGGAGTTCCAGGCGCTCCACCGTGAGCAGGTCTCCCCCCAGACGGACATCGTGGAAGACCAGGGCACTTCGGCTCGGCCGGACCTCCACGCGCCCGATGGTGAGGGGCAGGCCGGTCTCCTCCTGAACCAGGCGGTCCAAGTGGCCCAGGGCCCAGCGGACCACCACGGGCCGGGTGGCCAGCCAGGGCCCGCCCGTGAACAGCGTGGCTCCCGCCACCACGGCGTAACTAACCCGACGAATCCAGCGCCGGCCCCAGAGCCGCTTCACAGCGTCTATGGTGGGATGCCAGACCATCAGTTCTTTTCACCGCAGTTGGGGCAGACCAGGGTCATGCGGGGCATCTGTCGGTAGCAGAACCGGCAGAGCCTGGCCTGGGTGGAGGCCCGGAGGGAGGGATGCGGACCCGAGGAGGAGGACGAGAGCACCGCGGTGCCGAGGGGACGAGTCTCCCGCGCGACGTTTTCCTTCAGGCGGCGCAGCGCCTCGAGGAAGGCCTGGGCCGACAGGAAGCGCTCGCCCAGGTTCACGGCCAGGGCCTTCATCACGACTTCGGAGAAGGCCTTGGGGACGATGGGATTGCGCAGGTGGGGCGCCGTGATCGGCTGGCTCGTGAGGGCCTGGGCGATCTTCAGCGGGTCCGCGTCGTAGAAGGGGACGGTGCCCGTGAGCATCTCGTAAAGGGTGATGCCCAGGGACCAGAGGTCCGACTGGAAGACGGCCCGGCCGCGGAAGTGCTCCGGCGCCATGTAGGGCGGCGAGCCTATGCGGGTGGGCGCGTAGGGGACATGCTGCAGCTCCAGCACCCGGGAGGTGCCGAAGTCCGTGACCTTGGCCACGCCGGCCTGGTTGACCAGGATGTTGGCGGGCCGCAGGTCCCGGTGGAGGATCTGGTGGCCGTGGGCGAAGGCGATGGCGCTGCAGACATCTAGGCCGATCTCCAGGGCCCGGGTGGGCGGCAGGGTGCGCTCCCGGCGGATCAGCCGGTCGAGGCCCTCACCTTCCACATATTCCAGCACCATGAAGAAGATGCCGTTCTTCCGCTCCACGGTGATGAGCTCGACGATGTTCGGGTGCTTCAGGCCCGCCATGATGCGCGGCTCCTTCAGCATGTCCACGATCTCATCCTGCTGCTGGTGGGGTACCTTCAGGGCCACCTTGCGGTTCACCCAGGTATCGAGTGCCAGGTACACGGCGCCGAAGCCCCCCGACCCGAGGCGATCCAGGATCTGGTATTTGCCCAGGGTCTGGTCCTTGGAAAGCACTTGCTGCTGCTCCGCTACGATGGTCCAAGAATGACCTAAAAAGCCCCGCGGAGGCGGGGCTTTTTAGGTCGTGTGAAGGGCTTGATCAGCCCAGGAAGGCCTTGAGCGTTTTCGAGTAGCGCGGGTGTCTGATCTTGCGCAGGGCCTTGGACTCGATCTGGCGGATGCGCTCGCGGGTGACGGCGAACTCGCTGCCGACCTCCTCCAGGGTGTGTTCGGAGCCATCGTCCCCAACGCCGAAGCGCATGCGGAGGACGCGCTCTTCTCGCTCGCTGAGGGTGTTGAGGACGTTGCGGACGGTCTCCTTGAGGCGCTGCTGGACGACCTGCTCCACGGGGGAGACCACAGTCTTGTCCTCGATGAAGTCCCCCAAGTGGGAGTCCTCCTCCTCGCCGATGGGCGTCTCCAGGGAGATGGGCTCCTGGGCGATCTTCATCACCTTTCGGACCTTGCCCACGGGCATGTCCATGGCATGGGCGATCTCTTCACTGGAGGGTTCCCGGCCCAGCTTCTGGACCAGCTCACGCTGGGTGCGGATGAGCTTGTTGATGGTCTCGATCATGTGCACGGGAATGCGGATGGTGCGGGCCTGGTCCGCGATGGCACGGGTGATGGCCTGCCGGATCCACCAGGTGGCGTAGGTCGAGAACTTGAAGCCGCGGCTATATTCGAACTTGTCCACGGCCTTCATGAGCCCGATGTTGCCTTCCTGGATGAGGTCCAGGAACTGGAGGCCACGGTTGGTATAGCGCTTGGCGATGCTGACCACAAGGCGGAGGTTGGCCTCGATGAGCTCGGCCTTGGCGCCGCGGCTCACGCTCTCGGCGGCCTTCAGCCCGTTGAAGTCCTTGTGGAAGACTTCGCTGGTGGTCTCGTACTTGATGAAGAACTCCGCCAGGGTCTTCTCGATGTGGGCGAGCTCGTCCTTGTACTTGTCCTTCATCTTGGCGAAGGCGGGATTCTTGATCCGGTCCCGCAGCTCGCGGCACTTGCGCTCGCCGGTCAGCACCTGGCTGTGCTGGTGGGTGATGCGGTCGATGAGGCGGGTCACGGCGAGGCTGTTGAGGCCCAGCTTGCGGATCTGGCGGGAGAGGCGACCCCGGGCCTGGAGGATCTCCCGATCCAGCTTTCGGCGCTTGGGCAGGGTCTTGGTGCCGGCGTCCACCTGGACCTTCAGCTCCAGCAGGTCCTGCAGCGCCTGGTCGAAGACCAGCAGCTTCTCGAACTGGTGGTGCACGTGCTGGGTGGCGGAGGTGCTCTCGGCATCTTCGTCGTCATCCACCTCGTCGGACAGGCCCACGACCTCGCGGATCTTGCCCGGGTTCTCCTTCAGCATCTTGCCGATGTCGATGAGCAGGCTGGCGGCGAGGCGGGAGCGCGAGATGGCGCGCATGACGCTGCGGACACCGACCTCGATGCGCTTGGCGATCTCGACTTCGTCCTCGCGCTTGAGGAGGGGGACCGTGCCCATCTCCTTGAGATACATGCGGACCGGGTCGTTGAACTTGTCGCTGTCCGGGCTGTCGATCTCGACTTCAGAGTCCTTGTCGCCCTTGGGAATCCCCTCGGTCAGAACAAACTCGGGCTCGATGGCTTCACGGGCGGCCTGGGCCTCCTCCTCCGTGGCGCCAATTCCCACACCCAGCCGCGAGAACAGGCTCAGGAGCAGCTCGAGATCCGCGGGGCTGGAGGCGGTGCTCGGAAGAAAGTCATTGAGCTGGTCAACCAGCAGGAAACCGTTTTTCCTTCCGATGGAAATCAGAGCTTTGGTGAGGGGGTAGTAGGTGTCGCGGGGCGGCGTCGGAACCATTCGTACCTCAAAGAGCGTTTCGGGCATCGATCCAGCAAGAAAATAGGACTCGGCGGTGGAGGGAAATGCAGAATCCGACCGCTGTTACTGGCCGAAAGCGGACCTTTCAGTATAAGAGATCTTCCGGATCCGGCAAGGGTTCTGCTGAGAAGGGCTCAGCGGGGCCCCCGGCGCCGCTTGGAGAGCTGCTTCTGGCGCGTGATCAAGTCGTTCTGCCGGGCCATGAGCCGGGTGGTGAGCGGACCATCCACCAGGGTGCGGGGGTCCTGCAGCAGGCGGCTGTTGGCCTGGAGCTCGCGGTCGATGTAGCCGCCCTCGAGCCTGGCGATGAGGCCCTCGGCGTCCCGGCCGGCCTCGTCGGTGCTGCTGGCCTTGGCCTCCAGGCGGCGCAGGGCCGCGGTGGCGCCCTCGGGCAGCTGGGTGGGATCCCCCTCGGCGTCCAGCAGGGCCTGGAGCAGGGGCGCCCCGGTGAGGCTCTCCCACCAGGCCGCCGGCAGCTCCTGGACCCGGCGCCAGTGGCCGGCGGTGCTCAGCAGCAGGAGGCCCCGGATGAGGTCGTCCAGGTCGAGGGTCCCCTGGGGCGCGAGCTCCGGCTCCTCCGTGGGACGGGCGGCCTGGCGGCTCTTTACGGCGCGGTCCAGCTCCTGCAGGGGCACCTGGAGCTGGTGGGCCAGGCTGGTGAACAGCTCGCGGCTCTCGGGCGTGCGCGGCAGGTAGGGCAGGAAGTCCAGCAGGTCCTTGAAGGCCCCCATGCGGTCGGTGATGCGGCGCA
>CAIMQW010000033.1 GCA_903843705.1 uncultured Holophagaceae bacterium
CGGGACTGCAGGTAGACCTTGAGCTTGGGCTCGGTGCCGCTGGGGCGGAAGGCGGCGAAGGCGCCGCTCGGCAGGCGGAACTTCAGCACATTGCTGCGGGGGATGGGCAGGGCGGCGCCAGGGTTGTCGGGTCGGTCCAGGATGGGCTCCGTACGCCCCTCCCCGTGCCACTGGCAGCCCTGGAAGTCCTCCCAGCTGGCGACCTGCTCGCCACCCAGGGAAGCCAGACCGGCGGTGCGGATGCGGCCCATGGCCTCGGCGAAGCGCTTGGCGCCGCCAGGGCGGGAATCCTCGAGGTTCACCAGCCGGTTGTGGAAGCTGCCCACCCGACTCATGAGGGCCTCGACGGCCTCGAACAGGGTCATCCCCTTGGCCTTGAAGTGCCCGGCCATCTCACCCACCACCAGCGCGGCCGTGACGCCGTCCTTGTCGCGGAGGCTGGGGGGCAGCAGCATGCCGTAGCTCTCCTCGGCGCTGAAGGCGTAGGCCTCGCCCAGGGCCTCGAGCCGGTCCATGCAGACGGCGATGTATTTGAAGCCCGTGAGCGTCCAGACCACCGGCAGGCCGTGGTGCCGGGCCACCGTGGCCATGAAGTCCGAGGTGACGACGGTGCTCACCACGGCGCCCAGGCGACCCTTCTGGCCACAGAGGTAGTCCAGGGTGAGGGCGGCGAGGTCGTTGCCGCTCATGAGCTCCCAGACCCCGTTGCGCTTCGCCACCACGCCGATGCGATCCGCATCAGGATCGTTGGCGAGAACCACATCGGCGTCCATGAGCTCGGCTTCCCGCAGGGGCGCCGCGTAGGCCGCGAGTTCCTCGGGGTTGGGGCGCGGTGCCGTGGGGAAGGTGCCGTCCTGGATGCCCTGGCTGGCGCTGACCGTGAGGGGGATCCCGGCCACTTCGAACAGGGCCGGTACAAAGGCGACGCCGGTGCCGTGGAAGGGCGTGTAGAGGATCTTTGCGGGCGTAAAGGGTTCCGGGAACTGCAGAAGCTCCTGACCCAGGGCCAGGTAGGCGTTCTCCACCTCGAGCGGAATGGGGCTCACCCGCCCCGGGGGGGGCACGGGCACGTCAGGCACCATGGGCAGCGTGGCCATGTGGGCCTCGATCTCCGCGTCCCAGGGCTCGACCACCTGGCCGCCGAGGTCGTTGTAGGCCTTGTACCCGTTGTATTCCTTCGGATTGTGGCTGGCGGTGATGATCACGCCGCAGGCCGAGCCCAGGGCCTTCATGGCGAAGCAGAGGAAGGGGGTGGGCAGGGGGCGGGTGCCGATATAGACCCGGAAGCCCGCGGCGGCCAGGACGGCGGCGCTCTCGGCGGCGAAGACATCGGACTTGAGGCGGGTGTCGTAGCCCACGACGGCGATCTTCTTCTCGGGGGCATGCTGGTGTGTGACTGCCGCCAGCGCCAGCGTTGTGCGGCGCACATTGGGCTGGTTCATGCGGCGCAGGCCCGCGGCCATGAACCCGCGCAGACCGCCGGTGCCGAAGGCCAGGGGCTCGAAGAAGCGGTCCTCCACCTCGGCGAGGGCGCCGGCATCGCCAGCTTCCGCCGCGGCTACCAGGGGCTCCAGTTCCGCCCGTAGCTCAGCCTCCAGGTGGGGGAAGGAAAGATACTTTTTCGCCGCGTCGAGGCTCATGGGGAATCCTGGGTGAACCCCCAGATTACCTGCAACCGGGTTCGGATTCAGTGCCTGCGTGACAGGCGGGCTCGGGATCTCTCATGCCCCGCCCAGGGAGATGTCCTCCAGCAGGATGCTCAGGCCGGCGCTGCTGCCGTACCAGCGGAGGTCGCTGCCCAGGGCCACGATGCGGGTCAGGAAGTCCCGGAGGTTGCCGGCGAAGGTGAGCTTGTCCACGGGCTCGGCCAGCTCGCCGTTGCGGATGCGGATGCCGCTGGCGCCCACGCTGAGGTCCCCGCTGACGGGATCCACGGTGTGCAGGCCCATGATCTCGGTGATGAGCACGCCGTTGCCCGCCAGGCGGTAGAGGGCCTCGGCGGAGTCCTTCCCGGCCAGGGGGAAGAGGTTGAAGGTGGTGGCCCCGGGCTGGCTGCCGAAGCCCCGGCCCGCGCTGGCCGTGGGGGCCATGCCCATCTCCGCGGCGGTCTTGAGGGTGTGGAGGTAGGTCTGGAGCACGCCGCCCTGCA
>CAIMQW010000034.1 GCA_903843705.1 uncultured Holophagaceae bacterium
CTCTTGGTGCTGGTGACAGATACCTGGTCCGCGGCGGCTCCCAGGGCCCGGCGGATGGCCAGGCACTCGGCCCCGTCATTGGCCGGGGTGGCGGTGCCATGGGCGGAGACCAGGTCCACTTCGGCGGGGGTCAGGCTCCCGGCGCGCAGGGCCTGGGTCATGGCCCGGGCGGCGCCCTCGCCCTCGGGATGGGGGGCCGTGGGGTGGTGGGCATCCATGCTGGCGCCGTAGGCCAGGACCTCGGCAAAGATGACCGCGCCCCGGGCCTGGGCCCGCTCGAGGGGCTCCAGCAGCAGCTGCACGGCGCCCTCGCCCAGGTTCAGGCCCGCCCGGTCTCGGCTGAAGGGGCGGCACTTCCGGGGGTCCACGGCCTTCAGGCAGGAGAAGCCGCCGTAGGTGGTGCGGCAGAGGCCCTCGGCGCCGCCGGCCAGGGCGAGGTCCAGCTCGCCGGCGGCCAGCCGCTCCCAGGCCATGCCCAGGGCCAGCAGGCTGGAGGAGCACGCGTTCATCACGGTGGCCCGGGGGCCCGTGGCGCCCAGGTGCAAGGCCAGGGCGTCGGCCACGGTGCAGGGGCTCTGGTAGGCGGCCTCGGCGGCCCGGCCCCGGCGCCCGGCCAGGCGGTCCTCGAGGAAGGCCTCGGCCACGGGCAGGCCGCTGGTGCCCGCCCCCTGGAACACCCCGATCCGGGCTGGATCCCCGCCGGGCCGGAATCCGTCCAGGGCTTCGGCCAGCGCCCGCAGGGCCATGCGCTCGCAGAGGGTCTGGTGGCGGCCGGCCTCCATGGGCACCTGGCCGGCGAGCTGGGCGGGCTCCGCGGGCAGGTGGAGGCGGGTCAGGGGGCCCAGGCCGTCCTGGCCGTTGAGCATGGCGGCCCAGGTGACCTCCCGATCCAGGGCCAGGCTGGACACCATGCCCAGGCCCGTGACCACGACCCGGGAGCGGCTCATGGGCGCTTGACCAGGAGGCTGGCGGTGCAGAGCTCGCGGCCCTCGCAGCTCACGGTGCCGCTGAGCTTCATGATCCCGCCGAAGGCCCCCGCGGCCTTCACTTCCAGGCGCAGGCGGTCACCGGGGAAGGCCGGGGCCCGGAACCGGGCATCCTGCACCCCGGCCAGGAAGATGGCAGAGCCGTGGAGGGACTCGGCCTCCAGGAACCCCCCGGCCTGGGCCAGCATCTCCAGCAGCAGGGCACCCGGGACCAGGGGCCGGTCCTGGAAGTGCCCCTGGAGGTAGGGCTCGCCGTTGGTCACCAGCTTCTCGGCCACCACCCGGACGCCCGGTTCCCGCTCGAGGATCCGGTCCACCAGCAGGAAGGGGTAGCGGTGCGGCAGGTGGGCCGGGATCTCGGACATGACGCCTCAGACCTTGGCGTGCTCGGCGATGAAGTCCGTGAGGGCCTGGACGGACTTGAAGGCCTTCATGCCCGCCGCCTCGTCCTCGATCTTGACGCCGAAGACCTGCTCGATGCCCAGGACCAGCTCCAGGGCGTCGATGGAGTCCAGGCCCAGGCCGTCGCCGAAGAGGGGGGCCCCGTCGTCGATCTGGTCCGGGGTCATCCCCTCGAGCTTCAGGCGCTCGATGATCATGTCCTTGACGCGCAGCTTCAGGTCGCTCATGGGTTTCCCGGCAGAAGGATGGAACTGCTGATTCTAGCCCGGTCGGGTCCCCGGGGGGCTTGTGATCTTCACCCAGGCCCGGCCCCGGGAAAGGGCGCTAAGCTGGTTCTTCGCGGAACCCTCCGCCCGAGAGCGCCATGGCCCATCCCGCATCGCCCTTCTTGTCGGTCCTGATCCTGCTGCTGATTGCCGGTGTGACGGCCCTCATCATCCTCGTGCTGTCGGGCAAGGTCCTGCCGCTGCTCAAGCCGAACAACCCCAAGGCGGCGAAGCTGCGCGTCTACGAGTGCGGCGTGCCCATCCAGCAGGAGGGCGCCCGCCACACCTACACCGTGCGGTTCTACCTGACGGCCATGCTCTTCATCCTGTTCGACGTGGAAGCGGCCTTCCTGTTCCCCTGGGCCGTCAACTTCAAGCACGCTCTCTGGACCTTCGGGGCCATGCTGAGCTTCATGGCCACCCTGCTGGTGGGCTTCATCTACGCCTGGGGCAAAGGCGCCTTCGAGTGGGAGCGCTGAGATGTCCGAGCTGAACATCAACGACGCGGTCATCACCACGCGCCTGGACGCGGTGGTCAACTGGGGCCGCAAGAACAGTCTCTGGCCCATGCCCTTCGGCGTGGCCTGCTGCGCCATCGAGTTCATGAGCATGATGGCCTCCAAATACGACCTCAGCCGCTTCGGCGCCGAGGCCATGCGCTTCAGCCCCCGGCAGAGCGACATGATGCTGGTGCTGGGCACCATCACCAACAAGATGGCCCCGGTACTCCGCACCATCTACGCCCAGATGGCCGAGCCCAAGTGGGTGATCAGCGTGGGCGTCTGTGCCAGCTCCGGCGGCATGTACCGCACCTACGCCACCCTCCAGGGCATCGACCGCATCATCCCGGTGGACGTCTACGTCCCCGGCTGCCCGCCCCGGCCCGAGAGCATGATCTACGGCGTGATGAAGCTCCAGGAGAAGATCGAGAAAGAGTCCCTCTCCATGCGGAAAGAGCACATCGAGCGCTTCTACGAGAGCCTGGACCGGCAGGAGGCCCTCCAGGCCGCCAAGGGCCTCACGGGGCAGCAGGCCATCCGGGAAATGCTGTTCGACGCCGCCGACCGTGGCGTTGGCACGATCTTCTAGGCGGGGCGGACCATGATCATCGAGCACATCGACGCAGAGCTGCCGGGCACCGTCACGGACCGCCACGCCTTCCGGGGCGACCAGACCATCGTGGTGGCCAAGGCCAGCTTCCTGCCCCTGGTGGACTTCCTCTACCGCGAGGGCTTCCAGCTGCTGGTGGACATCACCGCCGTGGATTGGCCGGAGCGCGAGCAGCGCTTCGATGTGGTCTACCACTGGCTCAACCTCGCCAGCCAGGAGCGGCTGCGCGTGAAGGTGGCTGTGGCCGATGGCGAGGCGATGCCCAGCCTGACGAGCCACTTCAAGACCGCTGACTGGTTCGAGCGCGAGGTCTTCGACCTGTTCGGCATCCCCTTCGAGGGCCACCCGAACCTGACGCGCCTGCTCACCTGGCAGGACTTCCCGGGCCATGCCCTCCGCAAGGACTTCCCGCTGGATGGCGGCGATGCCTTCTGCATGGAAGGCTGCACGGCACCCTACAACAACGGCGAGCGGGGCTGACCATGATTCTCGATTCCATCGCCCTCTCCCGGCAGCAGGTCGACGGCGACACCATGATCGTCAACCTGGGGCCGTCGCATCCCACGACCCACGGCACCCTCCGCATCATCATGGAGCTCTCGGGCGAGACCATCGTCAAGTCCACCCCGGAGATGGGCTACCTCCACCGCGGCGTGGAGAAGCTCGGCGAGAGCCTGAGCTACCAGCAGTTCATCCCCCTCACGGACCGCCTCAACTACTGCAGCTCCATCATGAACAACGTGGGCTACACCCACGCGGTGGAGAAGCTGCTCGGCATCGAGATCCCCAAGCGCGCCCAGCAGATCCGGGTGCTCATGTCCGAGCTGGCCCGGCTTGGCGACCACATCGTCTGCGTCGGCGTCAACGCGGTGGACATCGGGGCCTTCACGGCCTTCCTCTACATCTGGAAGCAGCGCGAGACCATCTACGACCTGTTCGAGATGGCCACGGGCCAGCGCCTCCACACCAGCTTCACCCGCATCGGCGGCCTCTTCCGCGACGTACCCGAGGGCTTTGTCCCCGCCACCGAGCGGTTCCTGCCCGAGTGCGAGGCGGCCATCGACGAGCTGGAGAAGCTGCTCACCCACAACCCCATCTGGCATGACCGCACCAAGGGCATCGGCGTCATCAGCGCCGAGGACGCCGTGAACTGGGGCTACACCGGCCCCTGCCTCCGGGCCGCGGGCGTGCCCCAGGACCTGCGCAAGGCCCAGCCCTACCTCGGCTACGAGACCTACGACTTCGACATCCCCGTGGGCACCACCGGCGACGTGTTCGATCGCTACCTGGTCCGCGTCGAAGAGATGCGCCAGAGCATCCGCATCATCCGCCAGGTCCTCGCCCGCCTCGAGCCCGGGCCCGTGAACGTGGACGATCCCAAGATCACGCTCCCCACGAAGGACAAGGTCTATACCCGGATGGAGAGCCTCATCCACCACTTCAAGCTGATCATGCACGGCATGGAGATGCCCGTGGGCGAGGTCTACAGCGCCACCGAGGCCGCCAACGGCGAGCTGGGCTTCTACCTCGTCAGCGACGGCGGCAAGAACCCCTACCGCATCCGGGTCCGGCCCCCCTGCCTCCCCATCTTCAGCAGCTTCCACGAGCAGGTGAAGGGCTTCATGATCGCCGACGCCGTCGCCGTCCTCGGCGCGATGAATGTCATTGCGGGTGAGCTCGATCGCTGAGGCGCCGAGGACGGCGACCGGGCGCAGCCCGGGGCCGGCTAGGGTGCGATGAGCGCGAAGCAGGGAGGCTCCGGCTCCGCGTGGCGATAGCCTCGCGGGAGCACGCGCAGCGTGCGTCAGCTGGAGCGGAGGCCGACCGTGCGCGAAGCGCATGACCCCGAAGGGGCGAGGCCCAGGGAGGCTCCGCCTCCGCGAGCTTGCGAGCGGGAGGGTGGTCCAGCGGACCGCCCGTCAGGCGGAGGGCCGAGTCAGCGTCATCGCGGGTGAGCTGGACCGCTAATCGGCCAGGCCTCCCGCGATAAGGTCAGTCGCCCTTGGCCAGGGTCTCGAGCTGGACCCGGTAGTCATTGCGCACCCGCTCGAGCAGGCTGAGGAGCAGGTCGCGCTCGTCGGCCGCGAGGCAGCGGTCCACCTGCTGGCACAGGGCGTCATGGCGGCCGTGCATCCGGCTCTCCAGGGCCAGGCCCTTGGGGGTGATCTGCACCCGGCTGCCCCGGCGGTCGGCGGGGTTCTCGCAGCGCTTGACCAGGCCCCGCTCTTCCAGGCGGTTCACCAGGCGCGGCACATCCGCGAACCGGTAGATCATCCGGCAGCGGATCTCCTTGACC
>CAIMQW010000035.1 GCA_903843705.1 uncultured Holophagaceae bacterium
GATCCTCAACCCCGGCGGCAACCTCGACGTGGCCGTGGCCCTGAACTGGGATGACTTCCTCAAGTTCGGCGCGGAGCTGCCCGTGAGCGGCAACACCGTGGTGATCTACGAGGCCGCCACCAAGATCCTCGAGGCGGACATTCCCCTGGTGGGCGTGACGCCGCTGCAGGTGATCGCGGTGCCCATCGCCGAGATGGCCAAGGCCACCGCCGGCACCGAGCGCGCCAAGAACACCGTGGTGCTGGGTCTCATCGCCGGCTGGTTCGGCATCGGCGCCGTCGCCGTGATGAAGGGCATCCGGAAGAAGCTGGCCAAGAAGGGCGAGGAGCTGGTCGACGCCAACCAGCGCGCCTTCGACGCGGGCCGCGCCTTCGCCATGGAGCACCCGCTCAAGGTCAGCATGAACGTCGCGGCCTCGGCCACCAAGGGCCAGGTCAAGCTCATCACCGACGGCAACGACATGTGCGCCGCGGCGGCGATCTTTGCGGGCTGCCGGTTCTTTGGCGGCTACCCCATCACCCCCTCCACCGAGGTCATGCAGTTCTTCACGGACCACGTGTGGAAATACAACGGCGCGGTGCTGCAGGCCGAGGACGAGATCGCCGGCATCGGTGCGGCTGTGGGCGCCTCCTTCGCGGGCACCAAGTCCATGACCGCCACCAGCGGCCCGGGCCTCTCCCTGAAGTCCGAGATGATGGGCCTCGCCAGCATCGCCGAGCTGCCCCTG
This sequence comes from uncultured Holophagaceae bacterium, assembly GCA_903843705.1. Classification (GTDB taxonomy): domain Bacteria; phylum Acidobacteriota; class Holophagae; order Holophagales; family Holophagaceae; genus Geothrix. The sequence continues at coordinate 728 of CAIMQW010000035.1, forward strand.
GTGATCGTGGATGTGCAGCGCGGCGGCCCCTCCACGGGCCTGCCCACCAAGACTGAGCAGTCCGATCTCTTCGCAGCGGCCTTCTCTGCCCACGGTGACGTGATCCGGCCGGTCCTGGCCCCTACCTCCGTAGCCGACACCTTCCGCATCACCATCGAGGCCTTCAACATCGCCGAGTACTACCAGACGCCGGTGATCGTCCTCTCCGACCAGGAGATCGCCTCGCGCAAGGAGACCCTGGATCCCATCGACACCACCCAGTTCAAGATCATCAACCGGGTGGTACCCACGGGCTCTGACTTGGTGGACTACAAGCGCTTCAAGCAGACCGACAACCACATCAGCCCCATCAGCCACCCGGGCATGCTCGGCGGCACCTACCTGGCCTCCGGCATCGAGCACGTGGAGTCAGGCGCGCCGACCAACAGCGGCTCCGTTCACCAGCGCATGAATGACAAGCGCACCAAGAAGTTCGATCCGCTGAAAGAGCGCAAGGACCTGTTCGAAGTGACGGGCAACCCCGATGCACCCATCGCCATCCTGGCCTGGGGCAGCGTGGCCGGTGTCTGCCGTGAGGCCCTGGAGATGGCTCTGGCCGAGGGCATCAACGTGAAGCTCATGGTCCCCTACCTGCTGTATCCCGTGGCCGAGGGCATCTACAACGAGTTCTTCCACTCGGTGCAGAAGGGTCTGATCGTCGAACAGACCCACCTGGCCCAGACCTTCAAGCTGCTTCGCATGCACATCGACCTGCCCAAGGGCGTCCAGTCCCTCGCCCGCAGCGGTGCCAACCCCTTCCTGCCCACCGACATCGTCGAGGCTCTCCATCGTCTCCTCTCGGAGCTGCAGCGCAGCCACGAGGGCCAGCTTCAGCCC
>CAIMQW010000036.1 GCA_903843705.1 uncultured Holophagaceae bacterium
ATCAAGGGCACCGACAAGGCCGACGAGGGGGTCATCGTCGGCGGCCACCTGGACAGCTGGGACCTGGGCACCGGCGCCACGGACAACGCCACCGGCAGCGCCGTGTGCCTGGAGGTGCTGCGGGCCCTGCAGGCCACGGGCCTCAAGCCCCGGCGCACGCTGCGCATCATCCTGTGGAGCGGCGAGGAACAGGGGCTGCTCGGTTCCCGGGCCTACGTGGAGGCCCACAAGGCTGAGCTGGATGCCATCCAGGCGGTCCTCGTCCACGACATGGGCACGGGCATGGTCAAGGGTTTCGAGCTCCAGGGCCGCGAGAACTGCCGGGGCCTCATGGCCCAGGCCATCGCCCCCCTCAACGACCTCGGCGTGCGGGAGCTGCCGCTGCGGACCATGAACGGCACCGACCATGCATCTTATGACCGCGTCGGGGTGCCCGCTTTCGCGGCCATCCAGGAGCCCGTGGACTACTTCGAGGGCACCCACCACAGCCAGATGGACTTCCCGGATCACCTGCGCCCGGACCAGCTCATCCAGGGCGCCCAGGCCATGGCTGTCACCGCCTGGGAGCTGCTGAACATGGAGGGCCGCCTGCCCCACGGGATCGTGGCCCGGACCCCGGCCCCACCGGCACCAGCCAAGCCCTGAGCCCGGTGCCGGCCTAGCCCTTGCCCTCGGCCAGCCGGGTCAGAATCTCCAGGGCCTCGGCCGGCCCCATGATCAGGATCTCGTCCCCAGCCTGGAAGCGCTCATCGCCAGAAGGATTGAAGCGGAGGCCCGCGCCGGGGTGGACGAGACCCACCAGCAGGGCCCCCGTGGCGTGTCGGAGCCGCGCTTCCCGGAGGGTCTGGCCCACGAGGGGCGATGTCGGGGCGATGGTGATGCGCTCGAGGCCCAGCTCCAGCTGCTCCTGCTGCAGCACCACATCGAAGAAGTTCATCATCTCCGGCTTCAGGAGCAGGCCCGCCATGCGGCGCCCGCCGATCTCGTAGGGGCTCACAATGTGGTCAGCGCCCGCTGCCCGCAGCTGCCGCTCGGTGCCCAGCTTCGCGCTGCGGGCCACCACGGGCATGTCGGGGCGGATCTGCTTCACCGTGAGGGTCACCAGCACATTGTCCGCATCCGTGGTGAGGGCGGTGATCAGCCCCCGGGCGTTGCGAACCCCGGCGCGCTCCAGGGTGAGGTCATCCATGGCGTTGCCGTAGAGGATCAGCTCGCCGGAGAAGCGGGGGCTGCGGCCCTTGGTCTCGTCCTGCTCGATGATCACGAAGGGAACGCCCGCCTTCTTCAGCTCCCAGGCGGCCTGGAAGCCCATCTTGCCAAAGCCGCAGACGATGACATGGTCCTTGAGGTCGTCCAGGCGCTTCAGCATGCGGCGCTCCATGAGGTAGCCCCGGAGGTCACCCTCGAGGAGCAGGGCCGTGAGGTTCGAGAGGGCGTAGGTGGCCACACCCAGGCCGACGATGAGGTAGAAGATCGTGAACACTTTGGTATAGGCATTGACGTCGCCCATCTCGCGGAAGCCCACCGTGAACAGGGTGGTGATCGCCATGTAGAAGGCGTCCAGGGTGCCCAGGTGGGCCAGGAGGTGATAGCCCAGCGCGCCCGCCAGGATGACCACGGCCAGCAGCACCAGGGTGTACCGCAGCCGCACCAGGGGAGCATCCGCATCAGGGTTCCGGGACGGCAGGGGAAAGGGCCCGTTCAGCCGCATCTTAGCCGCCCAGGCCATGCTTGATGGCGAAGTTGGCGGTGCATAGCGCGACCAGGCTGCCCCCGCAGGTGAGGCGGCACTCGACAATGGCGCCGCGACCCGAGAACCGGATCACCCTGCCCTCGCCCAGGACCTCGCCCTTGGCGGGCTCCAGGTAGCGGATGTGCAGGTCCGAGGTGGCGAAGGGCATGGCGCCGTCGAAGGCCGTGCTGAGGGCCATGGCCCCCACCATGTCGGCCATGGTGGCCAGCACCCCGCCGTTCACGATGCCCCTGGAGCTGTTCAGCACTGCCTTGGTCGGCAGCAGTCGCATGATGGCGCCGCCGGGCTCCGTGGACTCGACGGTAAGTCCCCAGTCCTTGATGAGCTCCCAGGGATGAAACCGCGCGCGGAGCCGCTCCGTAAGATCCGGAGCCAAGGTCTCGGGGATCAGCGGTCGGGGCATCGGTTGAGTCTACCTCAGAGTCCCAGGACGCTCTTCAGGGTGTCTGCCATTCCCTTGAAGACCAGGGTCTGGGGACTGTCCGGGTGTTCCACCACCAGCGGCTTGCCGCTGTCGCCGCCCTCGCGGATGGCGAGGTCGATGGGCACCTCGCCCAGGAAGGGCAGATCCATGCGCAGGGCCGCGGCCTTCACGCCGCCGTGGCCGAAGATCTGGGTCTCCTGGCCGCAGCCCGGGCAGATGAAGCTGCTCATGTTCTCGATGATGCCGAGGATCGGCACCTTCACCGTCCCGAACATGCCGATGGCCTTCCGCGCGTCGAGGAACGCCACGTCCTGGGGCGTGCTGACGATGACCGCGCCGTCCACCTGGGCGTTCTGGATCAGGGTGAGTTGCACATCGCCCGTGCCCGGGGGCAGGTCGATGAAGAGCACGTCGAGGTCGCCCCAGGCCACGTCCTTCAGGAACTGCTGCAGGGCCTTGTTCAGCATGGCGCCGCGCCAGATGACCGGGCGGTCCTCCTCGATGAGCACACCCATGGACATGACCTTCAGGCCGAAGGCGTCCAGGGGGAGGATCTGCCCCTCGGGGGTGGCCAGGGGCGAGTCCTTCAGCCCCAGCATCATCGGTACTGAGGGGCCATAGATGTCCGAGTCCAGCAGGCCCACCTTGAGGCCCAGCTGGGACATGGCCAGCGCCAGGTTGATGG
>CAIMQW010000037.1 GCA_903843705.1 uncultured Holophagaceae bacterium
AATTCCCGTGAGAACCGATCGATGGCCTGGGCGGCGCCAGGGTCATTGGCGCGCGCACCCAGACCGGCACGGATGGCAGCGGCGAGGTTCGGGGGGAGGAACGGGGAGGGGTCGAACCAGAGCGTGATAAACGGCATTGGAATATTCGGCATCGGCGGGGCCTGGGGTCCTGGGAAGGCCGCGAAGGCTGGATACCAGGGCAGGCCAGGGACCTTCACACTGGCGGCCAGGCGGTCCCAGGCGCTGGCAGCGGCGTTCTGAAAGGCCGCAATCAAGGGCTGCACGGAGGGCGACTGGGTCGGCACGGCGAACAGGCCCGCCAGCGAAGGACCGTCGAGACGACCCCCGAAGGCCTGGATCCCCATGACCGTGACGCCGGTGAGGCGGGCTTGAAGTCTGTACCTGTTGTGCGCGTTGACCATGCCATCAAGCACGGCCCGCGCCGCGATATCGGCATCGGTGTGTGGCCCCGTGGGGAACTTCTGGGGGGCGGGTGTGCCGGCCGCTTTTACCTGGGGAGTGACGAGCTGGGCTGCGCTCAGGGAGGTTCCCATGAATCCGGCCGCCAGCGCGGCCAGAGTGGCAAGGGCTTCCCGCCGGGCAATGGATTCGGGAGCGTCTTCGGAGGGAATGCCGTAATCGGGAGGGGTCGTATGGGGGCTCATGGCTGCCTCACTTGAGGTTCTGAATGGCGCGGATCTGCGCGTCTTGGACGGCCTTCGTGACCTGAGTGAGTGCAGTCGTGGCCTGGGTGACCTTCTCCAACATGGCCGTCATCTCGTTCTTCAGGCGCTTCTCGAACTCGTTGCGCCCCACCGCGGAGGCTTTCGCGATGCCCGTGAGCACGGCATTCCCCGTCGCAATGGCTGCCCGGATCTCCGTTTCGCTGGGGGGGCCGTTCGGCACCTGGCAATCGACCTCGATCTTGGTCAGAGGATCCCGGCAGCGCCCCTTCTTCGTGAGCGGCCGGTTCCCCACGGGGCTGGGCAGCAGGGCGCGAAGGGCACTGACAGCCTCGTCGCCGTGCCGGCGGAGGTCCCCGATGGCCGTATTGAGGGAGTCTGTGGAGCGGGTATTGGCCGCCGCTGCATAGGCGGAGCGGGCGGCGGTCACGGCGGCCATGGCACTTCCGTAGGCCGTCAGGTTGGCATCCAGGCTGCCCCAAGTGGGCGCGAGGGCCGGTCGGCTCATGGGCAGGCTCCAGAGGCGGCGGGCCTCCGCGAGGCCCGCCTGGGCCTCGTTCCAGCGCTGCCGATAGATGGGGTCGAGGCTCGGCCAGAGACCTTCCGCCGCCGTCCGCGCCTCCCGAACGCCCTTCTCCGCCAACGAGCGGCCGTAGTCGCCCGGATTGCCGAGGCGCTGGAGGATGCCTTTCGCCTCCTCCAGCAGATCAGACCCAACAGCCGCTGGCGCCAGCGTGGCGGCGAGGAACAGTCCCAATGGCTTCACTCGGCTACCCCCAGGTGGGCGTAGGGCGAGCCCTACGCGAGGATCATGCATGGCCTTTAAGTGAGAAATTAGGAAAAACCATAGCATCCAGCCGCGATCTTGGAATAGGTTAATTCAGCCTTGAGATCGAGGCCCCTCTGGATCAGCGCCAAGGTGGCGGGCGGTAGCTGGAAGAAGTTGCGCGCCAGGGCGGCGTCCGCCGCGTAGGCCCGCCGCACCCCTTCGAGCGACCACTCCTCGGGGAAGGGCTCGTAGCGCAGGGGAGGCTCCCGCAGCCACCACTCCGTGAACCCGAACTGCATGTGATGGCGTTCGTAGACTTCCGTACCGGGATAGGGGACGAGGACGCCCCGGGCGTTAAAGGAGGCTGCCAGGGGTGCCGCCTCCTGGAGGAAGGCAAGGGTCGTCCCCAGCTCCTGGTCTGTCTCGTCCGGCCAGCCGAATATGAGGTTCAGCATGCAGTGCAGCCCGATCTCCCGGGCGTCCCGCAGCACCTGCTGCACCCGCGCCACCGTCACCCCCTTGCCGATCCGCAACAGCATGTCGGGATCACCGCTCTCCATGCCGATGTCCACCGAGGTGCAGCCGGCACGCTGCATACGCACCAGGAGGTCCCGGTGTAGGTGGGCGGGATGGGCCGTGCAGCTCCAGTGCACCCGGCGGGGGAGGGCCTCGAGTGCCGCGCACAGAGTCTCTACGCGCTGGCGGCCCACGGCGAAGGAATCGTCGAAGAAGCTGAAAGAGTCCAGGCCGGTCGTCTCCTGCAGGCGCGAGATCTCAGCACAGACGGCCTCGGGCGAGCGGTGGCGGAAGACCCGGCCGGTGACATTGTTGCTGCAGAAGGTGCAGGCGGCGGGGCAGCCGCGGCTGGAGAGGAGGCCTGCCGGAGAGACCGGGCGGGACGCGCCATACCAGGCCGGGTCGAAGAGCTCGAGCGCCTCCAGGGGGGAGGCGAGCGCGTCCAGGTCGGCCAGGAACCCCCGGGCGGGATTGCTCACCGGCGAGCCATCGGGTCCGCGCCAGATCAGGGACCGGACGTTGGAGAGGGGGCGCCGGCCATCGAGGGCGTCCGCCAGCTCCGGGAGCGTCTCCTCCCCTTCTCCGACCACGGCGAAGTCGAACCCGTGGGACAGGGGCTCCCGCGGGACCACGGTGGGATGGGGGCCGCCGCAGACCAGAGGCGCGGTCAGGCCATGGGTGCGGAGGGCCGCGGCGAGGGCGTAGCTGTCCTGCACGAAGAGGGTCTTGGCGTGGATGCCCACAAGGGTGGGCTCGAAAGCTCGGACCCGTTCGGCGATGGCCTCGGGAGCCTTGGGCGCAAAGGGCGCGGAGGCGTCCAGCAGGGCCACCTCATGCCCAGCTCGGCGCAATGCGGCCGCCAGGTAGGCGAAGGCGAGCAGGGGGGTTCGGATCGGCTCAGCCGTGGCCGGATTCAGGAGGAAGACGCGTGCCATCCGGGAAGTCTAGTGCAGCTCGTCGGAGATGCCTGGATCAAGTTGGGTCAGGGCGAGGTGCGCTTCTCCCTAGCCCGCCTGCCGCCGATACCGGCAGTCCACGGACACCCTGAGCTGCCTTGGATCCTGGTTGTGCTGGGCGGCGTGGATGGTCAGGGGATGGAAGAGCAGCACGTCCCCCAGGCGGAAATCCGAACCGGCCCACGCGGCGTCCTCGGGCACCACCATGCCGCTGACGCCGGGCCCGTGCGGCCGCAACCCGGCGAGGTGGCTGCCGGGAATCAGCCGCAGGGCGCCGAGGCTGCCGGGGCAGTCGCCCAGGGGGATCCAGGCGGTCCAGGAGCCGGAGCCGGCCTGGTGGTAGTAGGCCTGGTCCTGGTGCGGGCGGGTGGTGTGCGCTTCCGAAGCCGGGAAGGCCAGACGGCAGACCTCGCCGCAGCGGGACTGGATCGGTCCACCCAGGCAGCGCTCGAGGAGCGTGATCAGCGCCGGGTGCTCCCGCAGGTCGTCGAACTCCCTTCGGCTCTGCACGCCCACCTGCAAGGCCACGAAGCGCGGGTCGTCGTAGCTCGGAGTCTGCAATCCATCACGGGCGATGCCCTCGTTGACCTCGCACCCGGGATCGAGGAAACCCAGGTCGGCCGCCTGCTGCAGCAAGAGCCTCCGAACCGGCTGCAGGGTCTCGGCTGGCAGGAGCCCCCGGACAAAGAGGTAGCCGAGGGCCTCGGCCTGGGCCCGGAGGGCGGCGGAGGAGAGGCGCGCAGGCTCGGTGGGCAGGAACTCCATCGGCTACTCCACCCAGGCGGTCCAGCCGCGCCAGCGCTCCCAGCGCCAGGAAGCCGGGTCGCATTCAGCGAAGACGGCATCGATTCGGGCTGCGCGGTCGCCATCGCTGAGCCCGGGAAGCATGGGTGCCGAACAGGGCGGGAGCTTGAGCCAGTCGCGCCAGGCGGCCTGGGTCAGCCGGAGCGAGAACTCCCAGGCTTCGAAGTGGAACCCTGCTGCGGTGAGGAGCGCCTCAAGGCCCTGTCGGTCCGGTGGCGGCACCCAGGAAGGGGGAGGCGAGCAGGGCGGGGCGCCCTCCCTGAGGCGCCCTGTCAGCTCCAGCAGGTGAGGATCGCGGCCCTCGCCGGGAGGATCCGGCTCGCGCAGATACAGCGCCGGGATGTTGAAACAGAAGGCGCCCCCTGGGCGCAGGTGGCTGCGGAGCCGAGCCAGATGCTCCTCGAGCGGGGTCAGCTGCCAGAGCGCCGCACCACAGAGAATCCGGTCCACCCGACAGTCCGCAGGGATCTCGGCGCACCATTCGACGGTCGCCCTGGCGAGGCTCCTGGTTCCCGCTGCGCGCATGGCCCCCGCCGGCTCCACACAGATCACCCGCCCTTCGCCACCCATCGCCGCCAGCGCCGCGCGGGCGGTCCCACCAAGTCCCGCCCCGAGGTCGAGCACGGTTAGCCCCGGGCGCAGCGCGGCGCGGCGCACCAGCTCGGCGTTGGCCTCGCGGTACCTGGAGTGTCGCCGGGAGAACGCACGGTAGCGGCGCACCGACTCGGTGCTGTCCCAGAGCCTCGCCGTATCGTGGGGGAGCATCCCCTCACTATAACTGGCTGCAGCCTGATGCCTGTTTCGACTTCTATCCGCCTCATGGCAGACTGGGGGGCTGGAGACACGCATGACGAAGATCAGCCGCGCCGCCCTGTTCGAAGCCCTCAACGGTTACGTGGTCCCCGGGACCACAGGCACCCTCGCCAACCTCAAGGCGCTGAAGGGTATTGATGTCACTGAAGGCAAGGTCACAGTGCTGCTCCAGCTCATGGAGTCCTACCAGGACCGGGTCCAGGCCATCAAGCAGGCCTTGGAGGAGCTGATCCTCAACCAGCCCGGCGTCGAGTCGGCCGAGATCGAGATCGGCTGGGAGAAGACCGCCCAGGTGGAGTTCAAGAACCTGATCCCCGGCATCAAGCGCTGCGTGGTGGTCGGTTCGGGCAAGGGCGGCGTCGGCAAGAGCACGGTGACCATCAACCTGGCGCTGGCCATGTCTCAGCTGGGCCTCAAAGTGGGCCTGCTGGACTCGGACATCTACGGCCCTTCCGTGCCGATGATGCTGGGGCTGAAGGACTCGCCCCTGGCCACCCCCGAGGGGCAGATCCTCCCCCTGGATGCCTTCGGCCTGAAGGTCATGTCCATGGGCGTGCTCATCGAGGAGGACCGTCCCGTCATCTGGCGCGGCGCCATGCTCAACAAGGCCCTGCAGCAGTTCCTCAAGGACGTGGCCTGGGGCGATCTCGACGTGCTCTTCATCGACCTGCCCCCGGGCACCGGTGACGTGCAGCTCACCTTGATCCAGAACGCCCAGGTGGACGGCGCGGTCATCGTCAGCACGCCCCAGGACGTGGCGTTCCTCGACGCGCGGAAGGCCATCGGCATGTTCGGCACGGTCAAGGTGCCGATCCTCGGCATCATCGAGAATATGAGCAGCTTCATCTGCCCGGGCTGCGGCCAGGAGACCCAGATCTTCGGCCACGGGGGCGTGAAGGCGGCTGCCCTGCGCATGGAACTGCCCTTCCTGGGCGAGGTGCCCATCGACTTGGCCATCCGCGAGGGCGGTGACAGCGGCAAGCCGCTGGTGGTCGAGCATCCGGACAGTCCCCAGACCCTGGTCTTCAAGGGGATGGCCGACACCCTGAAAAGCGCCTTGGGGCTTTAGAGCGGATAGTATTAACCATGCCCCGACCGCTGATCCCAGAGACCTTGGCTCCGGATCTCACGGAGCGTCTCCGCGCGCGGTTTCATCCCTGGGAGCTCATCAAGGACTGGGGCCTCACCGTGGAGTCCACGGAGCCCGGCGGCGCCATCATGCGGCTGCTGCCGACCAAGGCGGTGCTGAACAGTTCCCGGGGCATCGTGAACGGCGGGGTGCTGGCCACCATGGCTGACATGGTGGGGGCCATGGCCCTCAGCACCGCCTTCGATGGTGCCATGCCCTTCGCCACCTCGGATTTGCACATCCGGTACCTGGAGCCCGCCAAGGGCGAGGTGCTGGGCGAGGGTCGGGTGATCCGCTTCTCGGGCCGCGGCGCCATCGTCGAGTGCCGGCTCACCTGCGGTGGCAGCCTGGTCGCGCTGTGCACTGCGAACTTTGCCATCAAGCATGGGCTGGGCGGCTGAGATGCGGCTGAACGGGCCCTTTCCCCTGCCGTCCCGGGACGTTGATGCCGACGCCCCCCTGGTGCGGTTGCGCTACACCATGGTGCTGCTGGCCGTGGTCATCCTGGCGGGCGCGCTGGGCTATCACCTCCTGGCTCACCTGGGAACTCTCGACGCCTTCTACATGGCGATCACCACCCTGTTCACGGTGGGCTTCCGGGAGATGGGCGACGTCAATGCCTATACCAAAGTGTTCACGATCTTCTACCTCATCGTTGGCCTGGGTGTGGCCACCTACGCCCTCTCGAACCTCACGGCCCTGCTCCTCGAGGGTGACCTCCGGGGCTACCTCATGGAGCGCCGCATGCTGAAGCGCCTGGACGACCTCAAGGACCA
>CAIMQW010000038.1 GCA_903843705.1 uncultured Holophagaceae bacterium
CCGACGGCCCCCTTTTTATTGGTCGGGGCGAGAGGATTCGAACCTCCGACCTCTCGGTCCCGAACCGAGCGCTCTACCAGGCTGAGCCACGCCCCGACGAAGGTTTGACTGTACTCGAATCCCTGGGTGGGGTCCAGCGCTACTCGGGCTCCAGGCCAAGTCGGACCCGCTCCTGGTGCCGGGCTTCGAGCAGGAGTAGGGCCCGCCGGAGGGGGTCTGGGTCCTGATGCAGGGTTGGGGTTGGCACTGGGGGATCGCAAGGCACGATTTGGATGCCCCGGAGGTTCAGGCGCAGGGCGCGGAGGATGCGGTCCCGCATCTGGGGCCAGACGGCGAGGGAGGCCTCCCGCAGGGCCGCGATGCGGGTGAGCTCCCAGCAGCCGATGACGAGGACCTCACGCTCCACCCGCAGCAGGCGCGTGCGGTCGGCCAGAGCCGGACCCATGACGAAGCGCCAGGCTTGCCGGAGGCGGGCCTCGGCCAGCTGGTTCGGCTTCCGGGCCCCCACGGGGACCAGGCGCGGGGCGGCCCTCACGGCTTCCACCTCGGCGGAGGCAGGGGTGCGCAGGCCCGCTCCCCATTCAGGAGGATCGGCGAGGCCAGGGTGGGGATCATGGTGTGGGTGTCGGCGTCGAAGAGGGGCTGCAGCAGGTTGTGCAGCTCGCCGCCCTTGCGGAACAGCACCTCGTCCACGCTGCGGACCGGGCTGGCGGGGATGGCATTGGCCCCGCACATCTCCAGCACTTCGGCCACGGTGCTGCCCTGGGTGCGGGCCTCGATAATGGCCACGAGCTCTTCCCGGTCCCGCACCCGGCCGCGGTTCTTGCGCCAATCCGGGCGGGTGTCCAGGTCGAGGCCCAGCCACATAGCCAGCACCTCGAACTGCCGGTCGCTGCCGATGCCGATGGCCACGTCGCCGTCGCTGCAGCGGAAGGACTGGTAGGGCACGATCTGGGGATGGGCGTTGCCCCAGCGCTGGGGGGGTTCGCCGGTCATCAGGGCGCCGGCGGCCACATTCACCAGCCCGGCCAGGGCCGCCTCCATGAGCGGCACTTCGATGTGGATGGCCTCGCCCGTGCGCTCGCGGTGGAGCAGGGCCGCCTGGATGCCGTTTGCGCAGTAGAGGCCCGCCAGCACATCCACCAGGGCCACGCCTACTTTCATGGGCCTGCCCTCGGGTTCCCCGGTGATGTCCATCCAGCCGCTCTCCGCCTGGATGATGAAGTCGTAGCCAGCCCGGCGGGAGGCGGTCACGTCCGAGGCGAAGCCGCGCACCGAGGCCAGAATCAGCTTGGGGAACTTCGCATGGAGCCGCTTCCAGCCCAGGCCCAGGCGGTCCGCGGAGTCGGAGCGGAAGTTCTCCACCAGGACGTCGGCGTCCTTCAGGAGCCCGAAGAGGACCTCGCGGCCTTCGTCCGTGTGGAGGTCGATGCTGCGACTGAGCTTGCCCCGGTTGGCGCAGCGGAAGTAGGCGCTCTCGCCCTCCTCTCCGTCTTCGAAGGGAGGTCCCCAGCCCCGGGTGGGATCGCCGCCCGGGGGCTCCAGTTTTTGTACTTCGGCGCCGAAGTCCGCCAGCAGCTGCGTAGCGAAGGGACCCGCCAGCACACAGGACAGGTCCACGACCCTGAAGTGGGAAAGGGGGTTGAGCATCGGGTTCTCCGGCTCCAGCCTACTTCATGTCCACCTGGAGCTCGCCCTCCAGGGTGGCCTGGGATTTGAAGGCCTCGGGACCCGTGGTCAGCGCAGCGACCCTGAAGGCCTTCAGGTTGCCGCTGAGCATGAGGTTCGGCCCCAGGGGCCGGTTGAGGCCTGCCTGGACGGCCTCACGCAGGCCCTGGAACTGCTGGTCCATGAGGAAGTGGGCCTTCTCCACCAGCAGTTTCTGCAGGCCCGAGTGGTTGAGCCAGACGCCCATGCGGGTCAGCCAGCTCTGGCTGTCCAGGGTGAAGTCCAGCTCAGCCAGGCGGAGGGAGTTGGTGGCCGGATCGGAGACGGGTCGGCCCGACAGCGTCACCTTGCCCGTGACGCGCCCCTTGACGCCGATCTCAAGCAGGGCCCGGCCCTGCTCCCCCCAGACACGGGCCGAGGTGATCTCGAAGCGGCCCTTGTCCGTGTCGAAGGTCTTGCCCACCACCTCCACGATCAACTGCTGGGTGGCGTGGAGGTAGGAAAGCTCGGCGTCGACCCGGAGCCGGAACCCGGGCCTTGGGTTGGCGTTCGGCTCGAGGTCGGGGAGGGGCGTGGCCACCACCACGGGCTTCGCCCCCAGCACCAGTCGGGGCTGGGCCTCGATCTCCGGGGTGATGATCAGGGTCCGGCCCTGGGTGACCAGCGGGGCGACCAGGACGCGTCGGGGCTGAAACAGCAGGTAGAGGTCCTTGCGCAGCTCGATGGGCTGGCTGAACAGGGTCCAGGCCTCCTGGGCCTTCTGCCGGGCCAGGGCGTTCTCGCGGACCAGCTGGGCCAGGGCCTCCGTGCCCGCCGCGAGGTTGTCCTTCATGCCGGCGGTCACCTGGTTCGTGATGTCGAAGCCGAGGAAGGTGATCTCACAGCTGTTCAGGGGGGTCACTTCGAAGGCCGTCTGGCGCAGGGCCACGCCCCAGCCCGGGAGGATCCCGATCTCGGTCTTGAGGTC
>CAIMQW010000039.1 GCA_903843705.1 uncultured Holophagaceae bacterium
AAAAGCTGATAAAAGATAATTTATCAAAAGATGATGATCGTGGTTTTTTCGGTGTTCCTCATGCCTTTATCGGTGTTCATCGGTGTCTGGTTTTTTTCTTCTTCCTGTTTTCGGTAAATTCAAAGCGGGTTCAGGACGGTTCGGCGAGCAGCAGGCGGTTCTTGGGGGTGATATCACCGGGGATCACCTGGGTATGGACCCGGTAGCCCTGGGCGCGCAGTCGGGCCACGCGGGTGGCATCCATGGCCAGGGGGCCGTCCAGCCACCCCTCCAGGCCACCGAGGTCACCGGTCTTGAGGTCGTGGCAGCAGGGCAGCACCGCCACGGTGGCTCTGGCTTCCACCGCCCGCGCCAGGATCAGGTCTGTCAGCCCGCCGCAGGCATGGGCCGAGACCACCAGATCTTCAGAGGATAGGGGTACGTGGCTCAGGTCGGCCTCTAGGAGCTGCACCCGGCCCGCCAGGCGGGGCCAGGCCGTACCCAGGGAGACCGCCAGGGCCGCGGCGCTCTTGGGCAGGCGCAGGTCCACGGCCAGGGCCTCGGGGGAGCTGTCGTCCAGCAGGAGGAGCACCTGGGCCAGCAGGCCGTGGCCGCAGGCCAGGTCCACGATCCGCCGGCCCCGGAAGCGCCGCCGCACCCGGCGGGCCACCTCCCAGGCTTCATAGAGCTCCTTGCGCGGCAGGCACCCGGCCGCACAGACGGCCCGGGCGATGGCGTCGAAGAGGGTCGCCCCGCTGAACTGGGGCAGCAGCTTCGGGGTCAGCCGGTTGCGGGAGGCGCGGTCCATGGGGCAGGGCTCCTGGGTCGGAACGTGGGCGGGCGAGGGGATGCTGCCCGAGCCGCACCCAAGGACAGCTTACGGGATCAGGGGAAGGGTGTCGGTTGCATCCTGCCCTGGGCCAGCCTGCCTTGCGTCCAGCAGCAGCCGGCCCAGGGTCCGCTTGATCGAGTCCCGATGCAGCGTGAACACCACCGTCAGGATGGTGGCCAGCTCCACGTAGTTGATGCCGCGGGCCTCGGGGTTCTCCACGCCATTGTGCGGAGCACAGTACCGGTCGGTCTCCTCTGCGAGGTGGACCCGGCAGACCAGGGGCCGCACGGGCCAGATGCGGCAGCTCTTCTCGGCCGGATCCAGAAAGAGGCAGGACTGATCGGCAAGGGCCTGCTCGTTCCAGGTGGTCGCCCCGGTGTGATCTCCCCGGCTGTCCACGGCCACGTGCGCCAGCTGGCGGGAGGCCTTGTCGTAGTCAATCTCCAGGCCCCGGGCCTGGCAGTAATCCTGGATGCCGGCGGCTTCCTCGGCGGTGCAGTAGACCAGCTCGTGGCAGCAGCTGGCGCAGCCTCGGTGGCAGAAGGGGGGCGGGTAGCCGAACCGCTGATCCCGCTGGATCAGGGATTCGATCAAGGCATCGACTTCGGCATGGATGAGGGTCGTGCCAGCAGGCCCCGCCGCCAGATAGCGTTCGGCAATCCCCCGGAACGCCTTCCAGGGGGTCTCGGCCAAGCCACTTCCCAGATCCTCCAGGAGGATTCCATACAGAAGCAGGTCGCCCTCCTTGAGGATATGCTTCTCCACCCAGCGGCGGTCTTCCTCGAGGGGCGGCGCCGGGTGGTGTTGCGTGCGAATTGAGCCGCAGCAGTTTTTGACTTTCTTGCCGCTGCCGCAGGCGCACGGCGCATTGCGGCCGGTCTTCATGGCGCACCCTCAATCCGCTGGCGGTAGCCGGTGGCTCGGGGGCGCTGGATCGGGACGAGCAAAAGGCCCCGACGCGGGGCCTTCGCTCCGAAGCGTTTCTCGGACACCTAGCTGCAGCCGGTGGTGGCACCGCAGGTCTGGCACTTCATGCAGGCGCCGTTGCGGACCAGGGTGAGGTGGCCGCACTCTGGGCAGGGATCGCCGGTGTAGCCCTTCTCCCGGGCGGCCTGGGCCGCGGAGACGGTGCCGCCGGACATGGACGCGGTCGGCCGGGTGACGGCCACAGCGACCAGCTCCGGTGCGCTGGCCTGGGCCGGGGATGTGCCGCCGATCGGGGCATCGGGGAAGGGCAGGGGCGTGCCCGTGGGCAGGCTGGGCAGGTTCGCGCCGGGGGCATGGCTGTTGGGGCGCAGGCCGGTGGGGGAGCTAGTGAGGTGCTCGGGCTCCACGTGGGCCAGGTCATAGCGGCCCAGGTAGCTGATGGCCAGCTCCCGGAACACGAAGTCGATGAGGCTGGTGCTGAGCTTGATGGTGTCGCTGCCGGACACCATGCCGCCGGGCTCGAAGCGGGTGAACAGGAAGGCGTCGCAGAACTCTTCCAGGGGCACCCCGTGCTGGAGGCCCATGCTCACGGCGATGGCGAAGCAGTTCAGGACCGCGCGGAAGGCGGCGCCCTCCTTGTGGATGTCGAGGAAGATCTCGCCAAGGCTGCCGTCCTCGTATTCACCGGTGCGCAGGTAGAGCTTGGTGCCGCCGATGGTGGCCGCCTGGGTGTAGCCGCCCCGGCGGTTGGGCAGGCGCCGGCGGTAGGTGCGCACCAGCTGCTGGGTGAGGACCTGGGCCATGGCCGGGGTCTTCTCGGCGGGCGAGGCCTGCTCGTCCAGGAGGGAGTCCACGCCGTCCAGCAGGTCCAGGCTGGTGGCCATGGCCTGGCTCATCTTGGAGCCATCGCGGTAGAGGGCCACGGCCTTGAGCATGAGCTGCCAGCTGGCCTCGTAGATGCCCCCGATCTCGGGCACGGTGGCTT